>NZ_JBEXLA010000059.1:0-37171 GCF_040609715.1 Streptomyces sp. NPDC004610
TTCACGGTGGTGTCGTCGGTGTCGGGTGGGTTGTCGGTGGGTGATGTGCCGGTGATGGGGCGTGGGTTGTCGTATGCGCGGTTGTTCGTGCTGGATGATGTGCTGGAGCCGGTTCCGGTCGGCGTCGCCGGTGAGTTGTATGTGTCGGGCGCGGGTCTGGGCCGTGGGTATATCCGTCGTCCGGGGTTGACGGGTGAGCGGTTCGTTGCGTCGCCGTTCGATGCGGGTGAGCGGATGTACCGGACGGGTGACCTGGTGAAGTGGACCGGGGACGGCCAGCTGGTGTTCGTGGGCCGCGCGGACCAGCAGGTGAAGGTCCGTGGTTTCCGGATCGAGCTGGGTGAGATCGAGGCCGTCCTGCTGGATGCCCCGGCCGTCGCTCAGGTCGCGGTCGTGGTGCGCGAGGACGCGCCGGGTGACAAGCGGCTGGTGGCCTACGTGGTCCCGGCCGGGGACGCCACCGATCTGGAGGCGTTGCGGGAGCTGGTGGCGGCACGGCTGCCGGAGTACATGGTCCCGGCCGCCTTCGTCACCCTCGACGCGCTGCCGCTCACGGTGAACGGCAAGCTGGACCGCCGCGCCCTGCCCGCCCCCGCCTATGTCGCCGGCGAAGGCCGACGCCCCGCCACCCTCCAGGAGGAGATCCTGTGTGCGGTGTTCGCCGAGGTGCTCGGCGTCGAGTCCGTCGGGGTCGACGACAGCTTCTTCGGACTGGGCGGGCACTCCCTCCTCGCCGTCCGGCTGACCTCGCGGATCCGGGCCGTGCTCGGTGTCGATGTCGGGGTGCGGGCGTTGTTCGAGGCGCCGACGGTCGCCGGACTGGCGGCCCGTATCGCCCAGGGCACCGACCGCGCCCGTACGCCGCTACAGGCCAGGGAGCGGCCGGAGCGGGTGCCGCTGTCGTTCGCGCAGCGCCGGATGTGGTTCCTGGCCCAGCTCGAAGGACCCAGCGCCACCTACAACATCCCCCTGCCGATCAAGCTGAGCGGCGCGGACGCCACCGTGCTCGACGCGGCGTTCCGCGATGTGATCGCCCGGCACGAATCGCTGCGGACGGTCTTCCCGGCGGTGGACGGCGAGCCGTATCAGCACATCCTCGACCCCGATGACCTCGACTGGGCGCTCCAGGTCGAGCGGGTGGCACCCGGTGAACTGGGCCGTGCCGTCGGCCGGGCGACGGGATACGCCTTCGACCTGTCGGCCGAACTGCCTATCCGAGTGACGCTGATCGAGGCCGGGCCCGACGATCAGATGCTGGTCGTGGTGATGCACCACATCGCCGGTGACGGTCTCTCCATGGGGCCGCTGAGCCGCGATCTGTCCACCGCGTACACCGCACGGCTCCAGGGCCAGGCCCCCGACTGGCGACCCCTGCCGCTCCAGTACGCCGACTACGCGCTCTGGCAGCGCGAGCTGCTGGGGGAGGAGTCCGACCCGGAGAGCCTGCTCTCGGAGCAGGTGGAGTACTGGCGCCGCACCCTGGCCGGAGCCCCGGAAGAACTCGCACTGCCGGTCGACCGGCCCAGGCCGACCGTGGCGAGTCACCGGGGACACCGCGTCGGGCTGCGTCTCTCGCCCGAGCTGCACCAGCGGCTGGCCGACCTCGCCCGCGCCGAGGGAGTGACCGTCTTCATGGTCCTCCAGGCCGTGCTGGCCGTCACGGTCTCCCGGATCGGCGCCGGTACGGACATCCCGATCGGGGCGCCCATCGCCGGCCGTACCGATGAGAGCCTGGACGACCTGGTCGGGTTCTTCCTCAACACGCTGGTGATCCGCACCGACCTGTCCGGCGACCCGGAGTTCCGTGAGGTGCTCGGCCGGGTCCGCGAGGCCGGTCTCGGGGCGTTCGCCCACCAGGACGTGCCCTTCGAGCGCCTGGTCGAGGAACTCGCCCCGTCGCGGTCTATGGCCCGCCATCCGCTGGCCCAGGTCGTCCTGACCATGCAGACCACCGGGGACGCCGCCCTGGACATGCCCGGCGTCAGCACCGGCGGCGCCTCAGGCAGCGGCAGCGGCGGCAGCGGTGCCGGGATGGACACCGGTGATGACTCCGCCCTGGTGAAGTTCGACCTGTGGGTCTCCCTGGTGGAGGCGTACGACCCCGAGGGCCGCCCGGCGGGCCTGCGCGGAGCGCTCACAGTGGCCGCCGACCTCTTCGACGCACCTGCGGCGGGCCGCATGGCCGACTGGTTCACCCGGGTCCTGGAGACCGTGGTCGAGACACCCGGCGTCCGGTTGAGCGCGGTGGACGTCCTGGACGCGGACGAACGCGACCGGGTGCTCACCGAGTGGAACGACACCGCCACGGACACCCGGACGGCCTCCGTGCTGGAGCGCTTCGAGCAGCAGGTCCGGCAGGTGCCGGACACGGTGGCGGTGGTGGCCGGCGACGAGAGCCTCACCTACGCCGAACTGGGCGAGCGGGCCGACCGCTGGGCGTGCCATCTGCGCGACCTCGGTGTGGGACGTGAGTCCGTGGTCGGGCTCTGCCTGCCGCGCGGTGCGGAGATGGTGACGGCCATCCTCGCGGTGTGGAAGGCCGGGGCCGCCTATCTGCCGGTCGATGTGGAACTCCCCGTGGAGCGCGTGGCGTTCATGCTGGCCGACAGCGGCGTCCGGCTGGTGGTCGGAACCGAGGACACCCTCGGCGATCTGCCCGCGGGCCGGGTCCAGATGCTCGCCGTCGACGATCCGACGACCGGCATCCTCCTGGAGGCGTACAGCGGCACGGGCTCACCCGAGGTGGCCTCCGACCCCGCGGACCTGGCGTATGTGATCTACACCTCGGGTTCGACGGGGACGCCGAAGGGCGTCGGGGTCACGCAAGGAGCGCTCGCCAACTACGTGGCATCGGCCTCCGCCCGGCTGGGGTGGTCGGAACCCGCCGCCCGCTACGCACTGCTCCAGGCCCAGGTCACCGACCTCGGCAACACGGTCGTCTTCGCGAGCCTGGTCTCCGGCGGTCAACTGCATGTGCTGGACGCGGAGGCGGCCACCGATCCGGAGGCGGTCGCGGGCTACCTGGCGGAGCAGTCGGTGGACTCCTACAAGGTGGTGCCGTCGCACCTGGCCGCGCTGACCGGCGCAGCGGGCATCGAGCGGCTCCTCCCGGGCCGTTCGCTGGTACTCGGCGGTGAGGCCGCCTCGGCGGGCTGGGTGCGGGAGCTGGTGACGGCCGCCGCTGCGGAGGGCCGTCGGGTCTTCAACCACTACGGCCCCACCGAGACGACCATCGGTGTGGCGACGGCCGAGCTGACACCGGGCATGGGCGCGGTCCCGATCGGTTCGCCGATCGCCAACACCCGCTTCTACGTCCTGGACGACCTGCTGAGCCCCGTCCCGGTCGGTGTCACCGGCGAGCTGTACGTCTCCGGCGCCGCACTGGCCCGGGGCTACATCGCCCGCCCGGCGCTGACCGGTGAGCGTTTCGTGGCGTCCCCGTTCGACAGCGGCCGGCGGATGTACCGCACCGGCGACCTGGTGAAGTGGACGACCGAGGGCCAGCTCGTCTACCTGGGCCGGGCGGACGCGCAGGTCAAGATCCGGGGCTTCCGTATCGAACCCGGCGAGATCGAGACCGTCCTGCTCACGCACCCGGAGGTCCAGCAGGCCGCCGTCGTAGCCCGCGAGGACACCCCCGGCGACAAACGCCTCGTCGCCTACGTCGTCGCCGATGCCGATACCGACACCACCGGGGTGCGGGACTTCGTCGCCGGGCGGCTGCCCGAGCACATGGCACCGTCCGCCGTCGTCGCCCTCCCGGAACTCCCGCTGACCGCCAACGGCAAGCTGGACCGCCGGGCGTTGCCCGCGCCGGAGTACGCGAGCGGTGGCGGGCGGGGGCCGGAGACTCCGGAGGAGGAGGCGTTGTGCGCGGCCTTCGCCGATGTGCTCGGTGTGGAGTCCGTCGGGGTGGACGACAGCTTCTTCGATCTGGGCGGGCATTCGCTGCTGGCGGTCCGTCTGGTGTCCCGGATCCGGGTGCTGCTCGGTGTGGAGATCGAGGTGCGGACGCTGTTCGAGGCGCCGACCGTGGCCCTGCTCGCGGCGACGCTGGCGGCGGAGGGCGGCGGGCGCGCGCGGATTCCGCTGCGGGTGGTGGCCGAGCGGCCGGAGCGGGTGCCGCTGTCGTTCGCTCAGCGACGGCTCTGGTTCCTGGGCCAGCTGGAGGGGCCGAGCCCGACGTACAACATCCCCACGCCGATGCGGCTGAGCGGGGTGGACGCCACCGTGCTCGGTGCGGCGTTCCGGGATGTGATGGCCCGGCACGAGGCGCTGCGGACGGTGTTCCCGGCGATGGACGGCGAGCCGTATCAGCAGGTGCTCGACCCGGCCGCGCTGGACTGGGAGCTGGAGGTGTCCGAGGTCACCCGGGAGGAGCTGCCGGACGCGCTCGGCCGGGCGATGCGGTACGCGTTCGATCTGTCGGTGGAGCCGCCGCTGAAGGCGTGGCTGTTCACGACCGGACCGGATGAGCAGCTGCTGCTGATGGTCGTGCACCACATCGCCAGTGACGGCTGGTCGCGCGGGCCGCTGGTGCGGGATGTGACCGCGGCCTACCAGGCACGGCTGGCGGGGCGTGCCCCCGAGTGGGCGCCGCTGCCGGTGCAGTACGCCGACTACACCCTCTGGCAGCGGGAGCTGCTGGGCGATCCGGAGGACGCGGACAGTCTGCTGTCCCGGCAGGTGGAGTACTGGCGGGAGACCCTGGCCGGGGCGCCGGAGGAACTGCCGCTGCCGGTGAGCCGTACGCGTCCGGCGGTGGCCAGCCATCGCGGGCACGCCGTCGGCTTCCGGGTGCCGGCCGATGTCCACCGGGCGCTGATGGAGCTGACCCGCGCCGAAGGGGTCACCGCGTTCATGGCGTTGCAGGCCGCGCTGGCGGTGACCCTGTCCCGGGTCGGCGCCGGTACGGACATTCCCATCGGGTCGCCGATCGCGGGCCGCGGGGACGAGGCGCTGGACGACCTGGTGGGCTTCTTCCTGAACACGCTGGTGATCCGGACGGATCTGTCCGGGGACCCGGAGTTCCGTGAGGTGCTGGGGCGGGTGCGGGAGGCGAGCCTCGGGGCCTTCGCCCACCAGGACGTGCCGTTCGAACGGCTGGTGGAGGAACTCGCGCCCGAGCGGGCGATGGCCCGCCACCCCCTGTTCCAGGTCACCCTGACCGTGCAGAACATGGATCAGGCGGGCGCTCAGTCGCCGGGCGGGCCCGGCGGCGGTGACGGCTCCGCCGACTCCTCGGTGCCGCTGCCCGCCAAGTTCGACCTCGATGTGGTGATGGTCGAGCAGTTCGACGCCGAGGGCGGGGCGGCGGGCTGGACCGGGGTGGTGACCGTCGCCGCCGACCTGTTCGACGAGCCCGCGGCGGCCCGGTTCGCGGACTGGTTCACCCGGGTGCTGCGGGCCGTGACCCACGCGCCCGAGGTGCGGCTGGGCGCGGTCGATGTCCTCGGCGCCGAGGAGCGGGCGCTGCTGGCCGGCGGCTGGAACCACACCGTCGCCGAGGTGCCGGGCGCGTCGGTGGTGGAGCTGTTCCGGGAGCGGGCGCAGGCCCTTCCGGAGGCGGTCGCGGTCGCGGTGGACGGTGCCGAGGTCTCGTACCGGGACCTGGACGCCGATTCGGACCGGCTCGCCCGCTATCTGGTCGGGATGGGGGTGGGGCCGGAGTCGGTGGTCGGGCTGTGCCTGTCGCGCGGGGCCGGACTGGTGACGGCGATCCTCGCCGTGCTGAAGACGGGGGCCGCGTTCCTGCCGGTCGACCGCAGGCTGCCGGTGGACCGGGTGGCGTTCATGCTGGCCGACAGCGGCGCGCGGCTCGTCCTCGGCACCCAGGACACCCTGGACGACCTCCCCGTCGGCCGGGTGCCCCTGGTCGCCCTGGACGACCCGATGACCCTCGCGATGACGGTCGACGGCCCCGTCACCCCGCCCGGGACGGTGATCGACCCGGCCGGACTGGCGTACATCATCTACACCTCGGGCTCGACAGGCACCCCGAAGGGTGTGGCGGTGCCCCACTCCGGGATCGTCAACCTGGTCGCCGCGCAGGGCGAGCGGTTCGCCGTCGAACCGGGCTCGCGGGTGCTCCAGTTCGCGTCCGTCGGCTTCGACGCGGCGGTGTCGGAGGTCTTCGTCACCCTGTGCTCGGGCGCCACCCTCGTCCTGGCGCGGGCCGACGAGGACACACCCGGCAGCGCCCTCAGCGGCCCGGAGGCGTACCGGGGCATCACCCACGCCACCCTGCCCCCGGCGGTGCTGCGCACGCTGGACGACGCCGACCTCGCCTCGGTCGTCACCCTCGTCTCCGCCGGTGAGGCCCTGGACAGCGCCCTCGTCGACCGGTGGGCGCCGGGACGCCGGCTGATCAACGCCTACGGTCCCACCGAGACCACCGTCTGCGCGTCGATGTCGGCGCCCCTCGCCCCCGGCGACCGGCCCACCATCGGCACCCCGATCACCAACGCCCGCCTCTTCGTCCTGGACGACACCCTCGGCCCGGTCCCGGCCGGAGTGCCCGGCGAGCTGTACGTCATGGGCGCCGGGGTGGCCCGCGGGTATGTGGGACGGCCCACCCTGACCTCGGAACGCTTCGTGGCCTGCCCGTTCGGCACCGGCGGCGAGCGGATGTACCGCACCGGCGACCTCGCCGCCTGGACCCCCGACGGCCAGCTCCTCTATCTGGGGCGGACCGACGAGCAGGTCAAGATCCGCGGGTTCCGTATCGAACCCGGCGAGATCGAGAGCGTCCTCCTCACCCACCCCGATGTCCTGCGCACCGCGGTCGTCGCCCGCGAGGACGCCCCCGGCGACAAGCGCCTCGTCGCCTATGTCGTCCCCACCGACCCCGACGGCGACGACGACCCCGAGGCCCTGCGCGCCTTCGTGGCCCGCCGGCTGCCCGACCACATGGTCCCCGCCGCGGTGATCCGCCTGGCCCAGCTCCCGGTGACCGTCAACGGCAAACTGGACCGCAAGGCCCTCCCCGCCCCGGAGTACGCCACCGGCGCGGGCCGGGGCCCGGCCACCGCCCAGGAGGAGATCCTGTGCGCCGCGTTCGCGGAGGTGCTGGGCCTGGAGTCGGTCGGCGTGGACGACAACTTCTTCCAGCTCGGCGGGCACTCCCTGCTGGCGGTCCGGCTGACCTCCCGGATCCGGGTGGTGCTCGGCGTGGAGGTCGAGGTCCGCTCGCTCTTCGAGTTCCCGACGGTGGCCACCCTCGCCGCCCATCTCGCCGACGGCGCGGGCCGGGCCCGTACACCGCTGCGGGCCTGGGAGCGGCCGGAGCGGGTGCCGCTGTCGTTCGCGCAGCGCCGCCTGTGGTTCCTGGGCCAGCTCGAAGGACCCAGCCCCACCTACAACATCCCGATGCCGGTCCGGCTCAGCGGCGTCGACGCCGGGGTGCTGGAGGAGGCGCTGCGCGACGTCATCGCCCGGCACGAATCGCTGCGCACCGTCTTCCCGGCCGTCGACGGCCAGCCGTACCAGCGCATCCTCGACCCCGGGGAGCTGGACTGGGCGCTGCATGTCGAGCAGGTCGACCGCGGGCGGCTGCCCGAGGTCCTGGGGCGGGCCATGCGGCACGCCTTCGATCTGTCGGCCGAGGTACCGGTCCGGGCGTCCCTGTTCGAGACCGGGACCGACGAGCAGATCCTGGTCGTGGTGATGCACCACATCGCCGGTGACGGCTGGTCGATGGCCCCCCTGGGCCGCGACCTCTCCACCGCCTACGCGGCCCGGCTGCGCGGCGAGGCCCCCGACTGGCAGCCCCTGCCGGTGCAGTACGCCGACTACGCCCTCTGGCAGCGCGAACTGCTCGGCGACGAGACCGACCCGGAGAGCCTGCTGTCCACGCAGGTCGACTACTGGCGCCGGACCCTCGCCGGGGCCCCGGAGGAACTGCCGCTGCCCACCGACCGGCCCCGGCCCGCGATGGCCAGCCACCAGGGCCACCGGGTGGCGCTGCCCGTCCCCGCCGAGGTGCACCAGCGGATGGCGGAACTCGCCCGCAGCGAGGGCGTGACCGTCTTCATGATCCTCCAGGCCGCCCTGGCGGTCACCCTCTCCCGGATCGGCTCCGGCACCGACATCCCCATCGGCTCCGCCATCGCGGGCCGCACCGACGAGGCCCTCGACCAGCTGATCGGCTTCTTCGTCAACACGATGGTGATCCGGACGGATCTCTCCGGCGACCCGGAGTTCCGCGAGGTGCTCGGCCGGGTACGGGAGGCGAGCCTCGGGGCACTGGCCCACCAGGACGTGCCCTTCGAACGCCTCGTGGAGGAACTCGCCCCGTCCCGCTCCCTGGCACGGCACCCCGTGTTCCAGGTCTTCCTCAGCCTCCAGAACACCGGCGAGGCATCCCTCGACCTCGCCGAGGCCCGCACGGGCGGGGCCGCGGGCGGCGGTTCGGGCCCGCTCGACGGGGCGGCACCTGAGCCCGCCAAGTACGACCTGAACTTCGCCGTCGCCGAGATGTTCGACGCCGAAGGCCGTCCGGCCGGGCTGCGCGGGGCGGTGACGGCGGCGGCAGATCTGTTCGACGCGCCGACGGCCACCCGCCTGGCCGACTGGTTCACCCGGGTCCTGGCCACGGTGACCGCCACACCGGACATCCCGGTGAGCACGGTCGAGATCCTTGAGCCCCAGGAACGGGACCTGGTCCTCCACCGGTGGAACGCCACGGCGACGACCGGGACGGATGTCGGTGTCCTGGACCGGTTCCTGCGGCAGGCGGCGGAGTCCCCGGACGCGGTGGCGCTGGTCGCCGAGGGCGTGGAGCTGACCTACGCCCAGCTCGCGGCGGAGGCCGATCGGGTGGCGGCGGGTCTGCTGGCGGCGGGCGTGGGCCGCGAGTCGGTGGTGGGGCTGTGCCTGCCCCGGGGTGCGCGGATGATCGCGGCGATCCTGGGTGTCTGGCGGGCGGGCGCGGCCTATCTGCCGATGGATTCCGGGATGCCGGCCGAGCGGATGGCGTTCATGCTCGCGGACAGCGGCGCGCGGGTGGTCGTACTGGACCGTGAGGTGGAGGGCACCTTCGGTGTTCCGGTGCTGCGGCTGGACGAGTTGCCGGAGGGACGACCTGTGCCCGCTCCTGCGACCGATCCGCTCGACCTGGCATATGTGATCTACACGTCGGGTTCGACCGGGACGCCGAAGGGCGTCGGGGTAACGCAGGGATCGCTGGCCAACTACGTGGCATCGGCCTCCGCCCGGTTGGGCTGGTCGGAGCCGGGCGCCCGGTACGCGCTGCTCCAGGCCCAGGTCACCGACCTCGGCAACACGGTCGTCTTCGCGAGCCTGGTCTCCGGTGGCCAGCTGCATGTGCTGGAACACGAGATGGTGACGGATCCGGAGGCGGTCGCGAGCTATCTCGCGGAGCACGAGGTGGATGCCTTCAAGGTGGTGCCGTCACATCTGGCCGCGCTGACCGGCCCGGCGGGCATCGAGCGGCTGCTCCCGGCCCGGTCGGTGGTACTCGGTGGTGAAGCCGCCTCGGTCGGCTGGGTGCGGGAGTTGGTGACGGCCGCCGCTGCCGAGGGCCGTCAGGTCTTCAACCACTACGGTCCGACGGAGACGACCATCGGTGTGGCGACGGCTGAGCTGACACCGGACATGGGCGCGGTCCCGATCGGTTCGCCGATCGCCAACACCCGCTTCTACGTCCTGGACGACACCCTCGGCCCCGTCCCGGTCGGTGTCACCGGCGAGCTGTATGTGTCCGGTGCCGGGCTGGCCCGGGGGTACATCGGGCGGGCCGCGCTGACGGGTGAGCGGTTCGTGGCGTCGCCGTTCGATGCCGGTGAGCGGATGTACCGCACCGGCGACCTGGTGAAGTGGACGACCGAGGGCCAGTTGGTGTTCCTGGGCCGGGCGGACGCGCAGGTCAAGATCCGGGGCTTCCGTATCGAGCCCGGCGAGATCGAGACCGTGCTCCTGACGCACCCTGAGGTGGCCCAGGCCGCCGTGGTAGCCCGCGAGGACACCCCCGGCGACAAACGCCTCGTCGCCTACGTCGTCGCGGGCGCCGATACGGATACCACCGGGGTGCGGGACTTCGTCGCCGGGCGGCTGCCCGACCACATGGCCCCGTCCGCCGTCGTCGCCCTCCCGGAACTCCCGCTCACCGCCAACGGCAAGCTCGACCGCGCCGCCCTCCCGGCACCCGACTACACCGCCGGTGGGGACACCCGGCGCAATCTGGCGACCAGTCTGGAGTACGTCGTCAGCGAGGCGTTCGCCGAGGTACTCGGGGTCGAGGAGGTCGGCTACGACGATGACTTCTTCCGCCTCGGCGGGCACTCCCTGCTGGCGGTCACGCTGGTCACCCGGCTCGCGGAGAAGGGCATCACCACCTCCGTGCGCAAGGTGTTCGCCGCGCCGACCGTGAGCGGCATCGTCCGCCAACTCGACCTGTCCGCCGTCAGCGACTCGCTCAACCGGATCCTGCCGATCAGGACCGAGGGCGACCGGCCACCGTTCTTCTTCGTCCACCCGGCCTCCGGCCTGAGCTGGTGCTACCGGCCCCTGGCCCGCTACGCCACCGACGGCATCCCGCTCTACGGCCTCCAGGCCATCGGCATGGACGGCGAAGCGGAACTGCCCGAGAACCTGGGGGCGATGGCGGACGAGTACATCGAGCAGATCCGCACCATCCAGCCGCACGGCCCCTACCATCTCGTCGGCTTCTCGTTCGGCGGCATCCCGGTGCACGAGATCGCGGTCCGGCTCCAGGCGGCCGGTGAGACCGTGGCCGCGCTGGTGGTGATGGACTCGTATCCGTCGCCGCCTCCGGGCAGCGAGCCCCAGCGCCCGCCCGGCGCGCAGGACGCTCCGCGGGCGCCGGAGGGCGCGGAGCCCAGGCCGCCTGAGGGTGCGGAGCCCAGGCCGCCTGAGGGTGCGGAGCCGCGGCGGCCCGAGGGTGCGGAGCCCGGTGGGCCGGAGGCCCCGAGGCCGCCCCGGGGGGCGGAGCCCCGGCCGCCTAGGGGTGGGGAGCCGCGACGGCCGGAGGGCGCCGAGGGTGATGAGCGACCGGCCCCCGCGCCGGAGGACCGTGATCCGGAGGCGCAGCTGCGGGAGGCCGCGGCGCGGATCCGGCAGGAGGTCGGCGGGATCATCGACGGCATCACGGACGAGGAACTGCTCCTCATCCAGAAGATCTTCCGCAACAACACGACCCTGCGCCGCAAGCACGAGTCCTCGGTCTTCGAGGGTGATCTGCTGCTGTTCGTCGCCCAGGGCGAGGCCGGCGAGGCCGGCGAGGCCGGCGAGAGCGGTGACGGTGACGGTGACCGTCGGGACGTGCCGGATCTGGACGAGCGGCGGCAGCGCTGGGAGCCGTTCGTGCAGGGCACGATCTCGACGGTGGGGATGCCCTGCAAGCACACCGATCTGATGCTCCCGGACATGCTGAGCCGGGCATGGGAGGCCATCGCGGCCTGGATGGAGACGCGTGGCGGCACGGAGCCCGGTTCGGGCGGGTGAACGCAGCGCCGCCCCGGACCTTCGGGTCCGGGGCGGCGGTGTGGAGGAAGAAGGGCCGGGATCTCAGAGGGCGAGGACCGGTGTCAGGGTCGGCAGGTCCACCCGTACCGCCAGTCCGCCCCCGGCGTTGGCCGTGGCGTGCACGGTGCCGCCGTGGGCGTCGGTGATGGCGGCGACGATGGACAGGCCCAGGCCCGCGCCCTCGCCGGGGCCGGTACGGCGTGAGTGGAGCCGCCGGAACGGTTCGAACAGCTCCCCGACCTGCTCCGGGGGGACCACGGGCCCGCTGTTGGAGACCAGCAGCCCGGTCTCGGCCGACAGCTCGACCAGCACATAGCCACCGGCGTCGTTGTAACGGATCGCGTTCTGCACCAGGTTGGCGATCAGCCGGGTGAGCAGCACCTCGTCACCGGAGACGGAGACCGGCTCGGTGGTGGCGCTGAGGGTGATGCCGCGGCGCTCGGCGAAGCGGAACTGCTCCGAGATGACCTGGTCTACGGCGACCTCAAGGTCCACCGGGGCGCGGACATTGAGCCCCTGCTCGCCCTGGGCGAGGACGAGAAGGCCCTCGATGAGGCGTTCGGAGCGTTCGGTGGCGCGCAGCAGTTCGCCGCGGATCTTGGCCACCCGCTCGGGCGACGGGTCGGCGAGGCCGATCTCGATCGCGGTGCGCTGGATGGCGAGGGGGGTGCGCAGCTCGTGGGAGGCGTTGGCGACGAAACGGCGCTGGCTGGCCATGGAGCGGTCCAGCCGGTCGAGCATGGCGTCGAAGGTGTCGGCGAGTTCCTTCAGCTCGTCCTGGGGGCCGTTGAGCGCGATCCGCTCGTGCAGCGTGGACAGCGACAGCCGGCGGGCCGTGGAGGTGACATCGTGCAGGGGGCGCAGCAGCCGACCGGTGAGCCACCAGCACACCGCGAAGGCGAGGGTCACGATGGCCGCGATGGCGATCAGGCTCACCATCAGCTGGGTGCTGGCCAGCTCCTGCTGGAGCTGGGCCTTCTGCATGACGACGAAGGTCGAGTTGTCGGGCGACCCGTCGATGGGCGCCGTCATGGACGGCTCGTACGGCACGTCCGAGCACGGCACGTCCTCCGGCCGCAGATCGCAGGGGACGCCGGCCATCTCGCCGGGGGTGACGAAGTTCTCCACCTTGCCGTCGACGGCCCACTGCTGGAACCGTTGCGCGGCCATCAGCACGGCCAGGCTGATCACCGTGAATCCGCCGCCGTAGAGGAGTGTCATCCGGGCCCGCACGGAGCCGCTGAACATCAGGGGGAGGCGCTTGAGGATCCGTAGCAGCCGCACGACCTGTACCCGCTTCCTGCGATGGTGACCATGTGGGGCGGGCCGCCGCCGCTGCCCGGCCGCCATTATCCGCAGGATTCATTGGGGCAGAAGGCGGTTAAGGACGCGGTTACCGCTTTCGGTCACCTCGTGGAAACCCCGCGCCGGTCAGGCCGGGGGCCGGTGGTGCGGGTAATGCGTGTGGTGTGCGGGTGGTGCGGGTGGGGACGCGGCGAGGCCGGCGGCCCGGTGGGGCCGCCGGCCTGGGTGCGGTGCCGTGGGGCTGGGGCGCCGCGCTAGCTGCCGGCCTTCATGGCCTCGATGAGGCTCTTGGGCCGCATGTCGGTCCATGACTTCTCGATGTACTGGAGGCAGTCGTCCCGCGATGCCTCGCCGAACACGGTTTTCCAACCGTCCGGCACATTCACGAAGACCGGCCACAGCGAATGCTGGCCTTCGTCATTGACCAGGACCAGATAGTTTGCGTCGGGATCCTCAAAAGGATTGGGCACCGCACTGTCCTCACTTCTCGGCGACAAGGGACCGCAGCGACGGGCTATTTCACGGTGACATAGGGCGCGGAACGAATCAAGCCGATCGCCCGGCACTGCTCGGGGGAGGGCCCATAGCGCTGTTCAACTGCGGCATCGCGCGGTTGAACAGCGGAGGTCGGCCGTTGACGCCCGCGCGGCACTGTGGTGATTTAGTGTCCGCCGAGCGGCGAAGAAACGTACGCGCAACCAGTTCCTGGCGACCGGGCGGCAGTGAAACGGCAGTTGAAAGTCCTGACGGGAGGGCCAGATGCCTGAAAGCCAAGACCGGGTATTTCTCCGCTCCAATGCGATCATCGAACCACTGGTCGACAGATTCTATGCGTGGATGCATATCGTGTCGCCGGCCCAGGCGTCCATGAACCTGGCGAACGTCCAGGTGCCGCTGCTGGAGTCGTACCTGCACTCACCGCAGGTGCATGTCGCGGCGAGCAACAACCCGGCGCTGCGCGGCGGCTACTTCATCAATGTGGAGGAGGCGCGGGCGGCGGAGATCAGTGAGCTGCTCGACACCATCAAGCGCGACCGCGCCGACATGCTCGCGTTCGCCGCGGGCATCGCCGAGGCCGACGATCTGCTCCGGCAGAACGCCACCGGCTTCGACCTCACCCCGCTGTACCCGAAGCTGCCGTCGGCGCTGAACGGACTGGTGGAGCTGGCCTACGACACCAGCAACCAGGCGTCCGTCCATGTCATCGAGCCGCTGCTGTACCACAGCCCGGCCTTCGACCGGCGCCGTCAGTCCGTCCAGCTGTCCCTGGACGACGGTGTGGAGCGGCCGTTCATCCTCAGCACCCCGCGGCTGCCGCAGCCCGACGTACTGGATCTGCCGATCCCGTTCGACCACCCGGGCATCGACGCGCTGATGCGGGCGCGGATCGAGGGCACCACCCTCGCGGCGCTGCGCGAGGCGCTGGAACTGGACGACGCGCAGGCCGCGCAGCTCGGCCGGCTGCTCGCCCCGGAGCCCAGCCTCTCGCCCGACCGGCACATCGAGAGCGGCGGCCGGATCCGCTACTTCGGCCATGCCTGTCTGGTGCTCCAGAGCCCCGAGGCCGCCGTCGTGGTGGACCCCTTCATCAGCACCGACAACCGGCACGGCGACCGGTACACCCTGGACGACCTGCCCGACCACATCGACGCCGTCCTGATCACCCATGGGCACCAGGACCACATCGTGCTGGAGACCCTGCTGCAACTGCGTTCGCGCACCGACGCGATCGTCGTCCCGCGCTCCTCCCGCGGCAATCTCTGCGACCCGTCGATCGGCCTCTATCTGCGGTCCATGGGCTTCAAGGTGATCGAGGTCGACGACTTCGACGAGGTGCCGCTGCCCGGCGGCGCCCGCGTGGTGGCCACCCCGTTCCTGGGCGAGCACTCCGACCTCGACATCCGCTCCAAGTCGACATACGTCGTCCAGATCGCCGGTCTGTCGGCGTTCATCGGCGCGGACTCCTCCGGGATCGACCCGGTGCTGTACCAGTACATCCGCTCGCACCTGGGCGATGTCGACAAGGCGTTCCTCGGTATGGAGTGCGACGGCGCCCCGCTGACCTGGCTCTACAAGGGTCTGCTGACCCGGCCGGTGACCAAGAAGATGAGCGACTCCCGCAAGCTGTCGGGGTCGAACGCCGAGCAGGCCGCCGCCATCATGACCGAGCTGGGCTCGGACGAGGCGTACATCTACGCCATGGGCGAGGAGAGCTGGCAGGGCCACGTCATGGCGACGACGTATACGCCGGACACCTACCAGATCCAGCAGATCGAGGAGTTCCTCACCTGGTGCAAGGCGAACGACATCACCGCCGAGCACCTCTTCAACAAGCGTGAGTGGCGCTGGTAGCGACCGCCGGAGCGCGGCACGAGGAACGGACGGGACGGAACCGGGGATGCCCCATCTGCGCGCCAATGGAATCAGGCTCGCCTACCAGAGCTCAGGGCAGGGCGAGAACGTGCTGCTCATCATGGGCTCGGGCGCGGCCGGTCATGTGTGGGACCTGCACCAGACCCCGGCACTGCGCCGGGCCGGGTATGCCACGGTGACCTTCGACAACCGGGGCATCCGGCCCTCGGACGCCCCGCCGGGCAAGTACGCGCTGGCGGATCTGGTGGCCGACACCAAGGGTCTGATCGAGACGCTGGAGCTGGCGCCGTGCCGGATCGTGGGCACCTCGCTGGGGTCGATGATCGCGCAGGAGCTGGCGATCAGCGATCCCCAGCTGGTCCGCTCGGCGGTCCTGATGGCCACCCGGGGCCGCTCGGACGTGCTGCGCCGGGCGCAGGACACCGCGGACCGGCTCCTCCAGGAGAGCGGCGTCAGACTTCCCGCCAAGTACCGGGCCGTCAACTCGGTGCTGCGGATGCTCTCGCCGAGCACCCTCGACGACGACCGGGCGGTGGCGTCCTGGCTGGATGTCTTCGAGCTGGCCGGTGACGCGGTCCCCGGGGGCCAGGACTGGATCGACACCCACCAGGACCGGCGCGAGGCGCTCCGCGCGATCACCGTGCCGTGCCGGGTGATCGCCTTCGCCGACGATGTCATCACCCCGCCGCACCTCGGCGCGGAGGTCGCCGACCTCATCCCGGACTGCGACCTCGTGGAACTCCCCGGCTGCGGTCACCTCGGCCATCTGGAACGCCCGGAGGCGGTCAACGAGGCGATCCTGGAGTTCTTCGGCAAGTACTGAGGCCGATGCCCGAAGACGTCGGGCCGACGCCCGAGTATGTCGGTCCGATGCTCGGATATGCAGGGCCGATGCCCGAGTACGTCGGGCCGATGCCCGGGTGTGCGGGGCGCGGCCCGTACGGACGCCCGGCGTGTGAGGGTGTCCCCGTCGGCGCGGGGGACACCCTCACACGCGTTTCAGAGCCGGTATCCGCTGCCCGGCACGGTCACGATGGCGGGCGGCTCCCCCAGCTTGGCCCGCAGCTTGCTCATCGTCACCTTCACCACGGTGGTGAACGGGTCGGTGTGCTCGTCCCAGGCCCGCTCCAGCAGGTCCTCGGTGCTGACGACCGCGCCCTGAGCCCGCATCAGCACCTCCAGCACGGCGTACTCCTTGCGGGACAGCGACAGATAGCGCCCGCTGCGGGACGCCTGTCTGCGGGCCGTGTCCAGGGTGATGTCGCCGCGCTCCAGCACCGGGGGCAGCGGGGGACCGGCCCGGCGGGCGAGGGCGTGGATGCGCGCCACCAGTTCGTCGAAGACGAAGGGCTTGGCGAGATAGTCGTCGGCCCCGAGGTTCAGCCCCGCGACCCGGTCGTGCACGGCGGCGGAGGCGGTCAGCATCAGGATGCGCACCCGCCCGCCCAACTGCGCCAGCTGGCGGCAGACATCGTCGCCGTGCACCTTGGGCAGGTCCCGGTCGAGCACCAGGACGTCGTAGTCATTGACCGCGAGGCGCTCCAGCGCGTCGGCCCCGTCGTAGACGACATCGACCGCCATCGCCTGGTCCCGCAGCCCTTCGGCCACCAGGTCCGCGAGGAAGACCTCGTCCTCAGCCACCAGAATCCGCATGGCGAACATTGCCCCAGACGTGAGATAAGGCTGCGGTTAACGCAGACGGTCACCGGGAGGAAACCTCGGGCCGTCCATGCTGGCTCCCATGACCTCGTGCCGCTCGTCCCACCTGCGCTGGGAGCCCTCCCATGGCAGGAGCCGGGCGGTTGCCCGTGATACGGGTGCGGCGGCCGGAGGGGCCCGCTCGACCGCTGATGTCCGCCCTGGGCGGCAGCGGAAGTTCATTCGAACGGGTGAAGAACGGGGTCGGCGCGCGCCTGCTGGGGAGCCAGGCGCGGTCGGCCCCGGCCCGTTCGGTGACCCCCTGTCCCCTCTCCTCGGCCGGCGCACGGAACCGGTCGTCGGGCGGCGGCACCGCGATGTTCTTGGCGTGAAATGCCCCCAGGGACGGGCCCTCGGCGGCCTCGGACGCGCGCGGGGCGGGCCGACAGTGGCCCCGGTTCCGGCCGTTCCGCACCCGGTTCGGGTAATCCGCGCGCGACACCTCGGCGGCCACCTCCCCGAACCCGCCCGGGAATTCCGCTTACTTCACCCACCGGCCCTGCGCCGATCCCTTGCACAGCCCCCGTACGTGAGGGACGGCGGCCCGGCCGCGGTCCCTGGCCCGGCCGCCCCGTGGAATCTCCCGGAAGGCACTGAGAGGCAGGTCAGCAGAAGCAATGAAATCGCCCCTGAAATGCCAGTAATTCGGGGGCAGTTGGGCGTGGTGCGACCCGGTGCCGTTGTCGGCGAGGGTGATCGTGCGGGCGTCCCGGGCGCAGGCGGCCCGGGGGTGCCGGGCCTCGTCCGGCCCGGTCTCCGTGCAGGCGGGGCGTGCTGGACGGGCGGACCGCGCCCGGTCGGCGGCAGCGGAGGAATACGGCATCGGTTTGCGCCCAAAAACACTCAGGTAGGGGTGGAGCAAAGGGGTCGTCGGATCCAGTGTCCGGGCCGTCTCGATCGGAAAGCGGGAGGTCTCCATGCCCGATGTGAATGCCGTCGCCTTCCTGCCCGTATGAACCGGATGATATTCCGATGCGAAACGCCGGAGAATTCAACCGGAAAGGGAAAGGATGGAAAGCGCGGCATCGTACGGTCGATCGGCCGATGCCCGGTCGAGGCGGCCCGGATCTCTGGATCGGCTGATTCAGCCGGCGGCGCGTACGCGTTCCTCGAACCTCACCCAGCTCTCGGCGTATTGCCGGGCCAGATCGGCTGTCGACCTGGTGCAGTGTTCCGGTACCGCGGACACCAGTTCCGGCCACTCCTTCATGACAATCGCGTTGTGGTGAAGGAGTCGCAGCAATTCGCGCCCTATCTGGTTCTGGCGCAGCGAGGGATCGCGCGTCAGCTTCTCCAGGGTGTGACCGGGGTCGAGGGGCTCGGGAACGGTCCGGCGCTGGGTCCTCGGCTGGATCGTTTCCGCTGCGACGGGCCGGGTGTGGGTGTCCGGCTCGGTCGACGGGAGCGTTCCCACCGGGGGCTTGCCGCCCGCGAGGCGCCTCTTGACATCACTGGCCGTCGCCGGCGAGATCCCCGCGAGCCGGGCCACCTCGCGCAGCGACGCCTGCGGCCGGGCGGCGATCACCTGGGCGGCACGCAGCCGACCTGCGGCGCTGTTCAGCGGGCGGGCCTTGCCGTCGATGCCGACCCGGGCCTGCACATGCGGTGCGGACAGGGCGAGCTGGCGCCGGAGCGCGGCGACGGTCTTCGCGCCGAGTCCGGTGGCACGGGCGATGGCCCGGTCCGAGATCTGCGAGTGCGAGACGACGATCCGCTCCGCGGCGGCGCGGCGGTCCGCCAGTGACAGCGGCAGCCCGTGAGCCATGTTGGCTTGAACGGCACACAGGAAAGCGTCCTCCGTGCTGCCGTCGAAGAAGATCGCCCTGATCGTTTCTTCACCGCGCAGGATGGCGGCGAAGACCCGGTGCACTCCGTCGATCACCTGCATAGTGCGTTTGTTGACCACGATGGGGGGAAGCGTATTTTCGGTTTCTGCCAGACGAATGATGTGCTCTCGGTCCTGTCCCTCGATACGCGGGGACTCTCCCAGGAGAAGTGCCGAGATAGCGACCGCCACGACATCCTTCTCCGGTTCTAAAGGATGCCTTGGGATCGAACTGTTGTGAGATTCTTTCAGGACAGGAGCAGGGACAGCGGTGGGGGCGTCGTCGTGCTGTTGTTGCATGAGATCACCTCGCGTGCGGGCGCTGGCCATTTCGCGGGGGGCAGCCTCAATGTCACACGTGAGGTAAATCCTGTCTAGTCCTGTGTCCGGCGCCGTTGACCGGTTTTAATGCCGGATCAAGTCTTTGCCGAGTTTGTACGTTCGCGAGTGAGTGAACGCCCATTTCATGGGGTCGGTCGTTCGCCGCCCGTCGGCCGGCCCGGGGAAAACGAGCGGCACGGCCGGGGGTGCCTGTGCACCCGCCGACCGTGCCGTGTCGTTCCTGCTGTGCGTGTCGTGCGTGTCGCGCCGGTTTCCGGCTCAGCCCGTCGGAGCCGGGGGACCGTCCTGCACCCTGCTGAGGCTCGGAGACTGCACCACCCGCTCGTCCAGCGCCTGGGCGATCTCCAGCCATGTACCCGCGTTCTGCCGTGCCAGGGCGATCACCAGCGCGTCACAGTGCGCCGGTACCGCCTCGGCCAGCTCGAACCACTTGTGTCCGCCGATCACATTGAACTGGAGGAGTCGCAGCAGCCGTCGGCCGAGTTCGGCGCTGCGCACCGCCGGGTCGTGCAACAGCGGCTCCAGCAGGGACGCCGCGTGTTCGATGGGTTCCTCCCGCGGTCCGTCGCGCCGGGGTTCCGGCTGCGACGGGGCGGCACAGGCCGCCGGCCGCGACGGCTCACCGACGATGTTCTCGCCGGACAGAAGCCGCTTGCGTACATCACTCGCCGTGGCCGGTGAGATTCCGGCCAGCCGAGCCACCTCCCGCAGGGACGCCTCGGGGTTCTGGGCGATCACCTCCGCCGCGCGCTGCCGGCCCGCCACCCGGTCCACCGGCCGCACCCGTCCGTCCCTGCCCACGCGGGCGTTCAACTGTGACTCGGAGACAGTTGAACGCCGGATCGCGGCCACGCTCTTCGCCCCGAGACCGGACACCCGGGCAATGGCCCGGTCCGACATATGGGGATGAGAAGTGACCAGCCGGGCTGCCGCCGCCCGTCGGTCCGCCTGGGACAACGGCAGACCGTGCTGTGTGTTGGCTTCGACCGCGAGCAGGAACGCGTCGTTGCGGGAGACGTCCACCAGGCGGGCCGGGATGGTCTCCCACCCCCTGAGGATCGCGGCCAGGACGCGGTGCGTACCGTCGACGACCTGCATGGTCCGCCGGTTCACCAGGATCGGCGGCAGCGGTGTCTCACTTTCCGCCAGCTGTTCGGTGTATTTCTTGTCCTGACCCGCCAGACGGGGTGAGTCGCCGAATTGCAGCAGCGTGATGGGGATATCGGTCAATTCCCCCGTCACAGCCGCCGTTCCACTTCCGGTGCCGGGCGATCCGTTTGCCGAGTCAACGAGATCGCCATTCGATCTGGTATCTAACGAGTTCTTTCCGGAATCGAGCTTGTTCACACCATCCCCCTGTGGTGTAGTGATGTGCGGGCAGATCGACGCATACGCATCAGCGCAAAAAAATCACCCACACGGCAAGAGCGGAGTATGGGGCGGTTGACCGCGTCGGATGAGGGAATGACTGCGCGTAAACAAAAAGGATCGCTTTTTGGCTGTTTATGCGGCAGCTATCAAAAATGGTTGTTCAGCCGAACGCTTCTCGAATACCCCGTAGCCCCGTAACGTATGGCCGCTATGCGCGACGCCCGTTTGATCCGATGTTAGTCGGGGGGGTTGCGATGTCAACTACGAGGGTCGGCCGAGGGAATGGATATGGTCACTATGGAAGACGTTCTAGTTGTCGGCGCCGGATTGATTGGGACCTCGGCCGCGCTCGCCCTGAAAGCCCGCGGTACCCGGGTGCATCTGCGGGACGCCGACCCGGCCACGGTCCGGATCGCCTCGTCCCTCGGCGCCGGCACGGCAGACGCCCCGCGCGGGACCGTCGACCTGGCCCTCGTCGCCGTACCGCCCACGCTGGTGCCCTCGGTCGTCGCCGGGCTGCAGGCCGAGGGCGTCGCCCGGCACTACACCGATGTCGCCAGCGTGAAGGCCGGGCCGCAGCGCGACATCATCGCCCTCGACTGCGACACCCGCTGCTACGTCGGCGGTCACCCGATGGCCGGCGGGGAGCGCAGTGGCCCGCTCGGCGCCCGCCCCGACCTCTTCGACGGCTGCAACTGGGTCCTCACCCCGACACCCGACACGGACACCGAGACCCTCAACACCGCCCTCGAACTCGTCACGATGTGCGGGGCGGTCCCCGTGATGATGGAGGCGACGGCGCACGACCGGGCGGTCGGCCTGGTCTCGCACGCCCCCCATGTCGTGGCGAGCCTGGTCGCCCTCCTCCTGGAGGATGCCGAGGAACGCGCCGTGAGCCTCGCCGGTCCCGGCGTGCGCGACCTCACCCGGATCGCCGCCGCCGACCCGGGACTGTGGATGGACATCCTCGGCGCCAACGCGCTGGTGGTGGCCGATCTGCTGGAGGAGATGTCCGGCGGCCTCGGCGACGCCGTCGCCGGACTGCGGGCCATGGCCGCCACCGACGAGGACAAACGCAGCGGCGGCGCCCGCACCGTCGAGACCCTGCTGCGCCGCGGCCGGTCGGGACGCGCCCGGATCCCCGGCAAGCGCGGCACCCGCCCCGAGCAGTACGAGACGGTCACGGTGATGATCGGCGACCAGCCGGGCGAGCTGGCCCGGCTCTTCACCGACGCCTCCCGCGCCGGGGTCAACGTCGAGGACGTCCACCTTGAGCACTCCGCCGGCCAGCCCACCGGGCAGGTCCATCTGAGCGTCACCCGCGATCTCGCCGAGGTGCTGGTCAAGGCCCTGGGCGAACGGGGCTGGCGACAGCGCTGAGCGTCGGGTCGGCGCCGCGCCTCCCTCACCACCCGGGGACGCCCCCCGAGACGCCCTCGGAGACGCCCCCGAAGACGCTCCCGACGCCGTTTCGGGCCGCGCCCGGCGGCACCTCCGGGGACCGCACCCGGCGACGCCCCCGCCCGTTTCGGACCGTCCCCGGCGACGCCTCCGGGGACCGCACCCGGCGACGCCCCCGAGGCCGTCTCGGGCCGCCCCCGGCCCCGTTTCCGACCTCGCCCTTCGCCGCCGCGCCGGGGCAGACTAGGATCGGGGTGCGGCGGGCAAGGGGCCCGGGTGGCTGGCTAGGGGTGTACGTGATGACAACTGGGCGTGTGGTGCGGTTCGACAGCATGCGGGGATACGGGTTCATCGCTCCGGAGGGCGGTGGCGAGGACATCTTCCTGCACGTGAACGACCTGCTGATTCCCGAGGACTATCTGCGTCCGGGACTGGCGGTCGAGTTCGAGATCGCCGACGGCGACCGCGGGCAGCGGGCCTCGCACATCAAGCTCGCGGAAGGGGCCGAGGTGCCCGTCGGGCCCGCCCCGGTCAGGTCCGCGGGGCCCGCGCAGTCCCGGGTCGCGCCGACCGCGGCCCAGGCCGGGAGGTCGCTCGACGGCCCGGCGGCGGACGGCGACTACCCGGTGTGCGATGTGCTCACGACGGAGGAGTTCACCCGGGACATCACCGAACTGCTGCTGAAGGCGGGACCCGGTCTCACCGGGGAGCAGATCCTCCAGCTGCGCCATGAACTGAAGAAGTTCAGCGAGAGCCACGGCTGGATCGAGGACTGACCCCGACCCGGCCGCACGCGACAGCACCGGCCGGGACAGCGGTGACGACAGTGACCGGACGCGCAGCCGCGTCCGGTCACTGATGCTTTTCCGCTGCAATCCGCCGCGGCGGCCCGATCGCGCCACCGCCGGTGCCACCGCCCGTGAGCTGGGCGCGGAGCCGCCCGCTGGCGTGCCCGCGCACCGGTGGGATTCGGCACCCCGCCCGTACCCGCGAAGGCATGCCCCGCGGTCCGCACCGGAAATACACCGGGCGAAGAACGAAGAACCCGGAGACATTCCCGTCGCGTTCAAGTGCGTGACGCGCCAGTTGAACAACCCGGCCCAGCCTTGTTCCCCCGAACCGTCCCACGCCATAGTGCGGAGGACGAGCAACCCGAATCCCGGCGGCGCCCGTTCGGCGCCGGATTGCCCGGAACCCTCGGGTGCTGGTTCTGTTTCGCGAGATTGAGGGCGCACATGGTGGATGAGCTGAGGTTTCCCCGGCAGAAGGCGCCAGTCGAGCCATTGGCGGAAAGATCCCCTGCCCGGTCTCACCCGGTGAGATCGGTTCCCGATGTGCCGCATTCGATATTGTTGCGGAATCTCATATTCCCGCGATTTCCCGTACCGGAAACGCGGCTGCGTTCCACCGGGTCGCACACCTGTGGCGGGTATTCCCCGGGCGCGCGCATCCCTTATGCGCAGCAGGCGCCCGCACCCGTACCCAGGGTGCAGTTCCCGCAGCCGAACGCCCCTTCCATGCCCCCGCACGCCCCGGTGACGCCCCCGCACACCCCTGCCCACGCCGACCGGAACGAGGAACGGCCCGACGCATTGCTCCATGTACGGCGGACCCAGGCGCCGGCCATGGTCAGCGGGCTCGGCGAGGCACTCGGCCTGGACGACACCCAGGCGGAGAACCTGGCCATGCTGCTGGACGAGTCGGCACCGCCGAAGCCGTACCGGCATATCGAGGGCGGGGGCCGGATCCGCTACTTCGGCCACTCCTGTCTGGTCCTCCAGACCGCCCGGGGAGCGGTGGTGACCGACCCCTTCATCAGCGCGGACCGCGGCGCCGGTGACCGCTACACCCCGGACGACCTGCCCGACTTCATCGACCTGGTGCTCGTCACCCATGGGCACCGCGACCCGATCGTGCTGGAGACCCTGCTGCAACTGCGCGGCCGTATCGGCACGATCGTCGTCCCCCGCTCCTTACCGGGCCAGGAGACCCCTTCGACCGGTCTGTATCTCAGCCGCCTCGGCTTCCCCGTGGTCGAGGCCACCGACTACGACGAGTTCGCCTTCCCCGGCGGCCGGGTCGTGGCCACCCCGTTCCTCGGCGAGCGTGGCCTCCCGGACTTGCGCGGCGAGTCGACCTACTGGGTGGAACTCGCCGGGCGGTCGGTGTTCATCGGCGCCAACTCCTCCGGCCTCGACCCCCTGCCCTACCGCTGCATCCGTCAGCAACTGGGCAGCACCGACTACGCGTTCCTCGCGGTAGGGTGCGACAGCGCTCCGCTGGCCTGGCTCCACCACCCCCTGCTGACCCGGGGGCGGAGCACCGGCGACCCGCACCGGGCACCGGGCTGGAGCGCCGGCCAGGCAGCCGCGATCATGCGCGAGCTGGGCGCCGGACAGGCCTACGTCCACCCCGTCGGCGCCCGTCCCGCGCCGCCCCACTTCCTCTCCCCGATCCACCCCGGCGACCCGCAGCAGGTCCAGCAGATCGACGGGTTCATGGCCTGGTGCGCGGACCATGGCATCACGGCCGGACACCTGCTCCACCAGCAGGAATGGTGCTGGTGAACACCGGCAGGATCCGCACCCGCACCGGCACCCGCACCGGCACGGACCGGCGGGAGCGGTGCCGCTGAGGCACCCCCGCCCCGCCCTCGTATCCCGGCAGACGCCCGCCCAGGAGGCACCCCATGGCTGTGCACGACGTCGCGTATATCGAGCTCTACACGAGCAACAGGAAATCCGTCGTCGACTACTTCGTCTCCTCGATGGGCTTCACCCGCACCGCCGAGGCGGTGGGCGTCGACCGCAGCTCCGCGCTGCTGCGCCAGGGCACCGTGCACCTGGTCGTCACCACCGGGCCGGCCACCTGGAAGTTCCTCAGCGCCCATGGCGACGGCATCGCCGATATCGCCCTGACCTGCGACGACGTCAATGAGAGCGCCCGTGCGGCGGTGGCGGCGGGAGCCACCGTGACCGGCACCTCCCAGGGCACCACCACGGTGTCCGCGTTCGGCAGCGTCACCCACACCCTCGTCCCGCGCGACGCGGCCCGCCTCCCCGGCCCGCCACCCGGCCGCACCTGGTCCCCCCTGACGGACGGACCCGGCGTCGTGCCCGCCGGCCGGATCCAGCTCCTCGACCACATCGCGATCTGCCTCGAAGCCAACTCGATCGACACCTTCGGCGCCTTCTACCGCGAAGCCTTCGGACTGACCCGCTACTCCTCCGAGTACGTCGACGTCGGCGCCCACGCGATGGACTCCCTCGTGGTGCGCAGCGACTCCGGCAAGGTCACCTTCACCCTCGTCGCCCCCGACGCGGGCAAGGGCCCCGGCCAGCTCGATGCCTTCCTGGAGCGCAACGGCGCACCCGGCGTGCAGCATCTGGCGTTCCTCGTGGAGAGCATCATCCCCGCCGTCCATGAGCTCCGGGAGCAGGGCGTGGAGTTCCTGACCGTGCCGGAGAGCTACTACGACGGCCTCGTCGAGCGGCTGCCCGGGATGCAGACCGAGATCGACCGGCTGCGCTCGGCCCAGGTCCTCGCCGACCGCGACGAGTGGGGCGACCTCCTCCAGCTCTTCAGCCGCTCCCCCTACGAGCGCAACACCCTCTTCTACGAGCTGATCCAGCGCCGCGGCTCCCGCGGCTTCGGCAGCGCGAACATCCGCGCCCTGTACGAAGCGGTGGAACGCGACCGGCTGGCCGCGGAATGACCCACGACGATGTGACCCCGCCCGACCGGGGCATACCGTACGACACCGACCCGGCCGCCCACCGCCCGCCCGCCGCCGCGGGCCCTGACATCCGCCGGGTGTCTCTCGGCAGTGCGGGCCGGGATGACGGCCGGGTGTCTCTCGGCAGTGCGGGCCGGGATGACGGCCGGGTGTCTCTCGGCAGTGCGGGCCGGGATGACGGCCGGGTGTCTCTCGGCAGTGCGGGCCGGGATGACCGCGGGGTGCCTCTCGGTAGCGCGGTCCCGGACGGCCGCCCGGCAACGCCTGAACGCGGCGGCGCGGGGCGCCCGGTGACCTCGGGCGTCGCAGCCGACGGCTCGCCGACCCCGGCCGGTCGCACCGGCACCCCGGGCGCCCGCCCGCTGCCCCAGGCGGAGCCCTCCGTCAGCTCCCTGCCCCCGGCGGAGCCCACCGCCAGCCCCCCGCCTCCGGCGAACCGCACCCCCAGCCCCCCGCCCTCGGCGGAGCCCACCCCCAGCCCCCCGCCCCCGGCGGAGCCCACCCCCAGCCCCCCGCCCCCCACCGAACCCACCCCCCACCCCCTGACCCTCCCCGACTACGCCGACCTCGCTCGCCTCCGGATGGAGCCAGGTGTCCGGGACTTCATCGACGGCGGCGCCGGGGACGAACGGACGCTCGTCGCCAACACCGCCGCCTTCGATCGGGTCCGGCTGCGCCCCCGAGTCCTCTCCGGGGTGGCGCAGCCGCGGCTCGGGACGCGGGTCCTCGGGCGGGACTGGGACGCGCCGATCGGTGTCGCACCGCTGGCGTATCACACCCTCGCGCACCCCGAGGGCGAGGTCGCCACCGCCGCCGCCACGGGGGCGGCCGGGGTGCCGCTGGTCGTCAGCACCTTCGCCGGACGCACCTTCGAGGACATCGCCGGGGCCGCCTCCGCCCCCCTCTGGCTCCAGCTGTACTGCTTCCGCGACCGGGGTGTGACCCGCGCGCTCATCGAGCGGGCCGCCCGCGCCGGGTTCGAGGCGCTGGTGCTGACCGTCGACGCGCCGCTCCTCGGCCGCCGCCTGCGGGATCTGCGCAACGGCTTCCGGCTGCCGCCGGGGATCGTGCCCGTCAATCTCACCGAGGAGGGCGGAGCCGCCGGTTTCGCCTCGCCCGGTGATCACGCCCGCGCCGAGTTCGACACCGCCCTCGACTGGACCATCGTCGAATGGGTGCGCTCCGTCAGCCCGCTGCCGCTGCTGCTCAAGGGCGTCCTCACCGCCGACGACGCCCGCCGGGCGGTCCGCGCGGGCGTGGACGGCATCGTGGTCTCCAACCATGGCGGGCGCCAGCTCGACGGCGCCCCCGCCACGCTCGACGTCCTCCCGGAGATCGCCGCGGAGACGGCCGGCCGGTGCGCGCTGCTGATGGACGGCGGAGTGCGGCGCGGCGGCGATGCGCTGGCCGCCCTGGCGCTCGGCGCCGACGCCGTCCTGCTCGGCCGCCCCGTGCTGCACGGCCTGGCGGCGGCCGGACGCGAGGGCGTCGCGGATGTGCTCGGGATCGTCACCGGGGAACTCGCCGAGGCGATGACCCTGGCCGGCTGCCCCACCGTCGCCGACGCCACCCCCGCCCTGGTCCTCGGCGGCAGCGCCCCGCCGCTCCCGTCCCGGACCCCCGCGCCGCTGCCCCGCACCGACGGCACCGGGCTGCTGAAGGAGGAACTGCACGGCAGCGTCTCCGACCCGGTGCTCGACACCATGAACTTCCTCAACGAGATCACCCACCGCTACCCCGACGCGATCTCGTTCGCCCCCGGCCGCCCCTACGACGGCTTCTTCGACCCCGAGCAGATCTTCACCCACATCCGCCGCTACATGGACCACCTGGAGGCGGCGGGCCGCACCCCCGCCCAGATCCGCGACGCACTCTTCCAGTACGGGCCGACCGGCGGCCAGATCCGGGAGCTGATCGCCCGCTCGCTGCGCCTGGACGAGAACATCGACGTCCCGGCCGAGTCCATCGTCGTCACCGTCGGCTGCCAGGAGGCGATGCTGCTCGCGCTGCGCGCCCTCATCGCGGGCCCCGATGACGCCCTCCTCGTCTCCAGCCCCTGCTATGTGGGGATCACCGGCGCCGCCCGCCTCCTCGACATCGCGCCCACGGCGGTGGGGGAGGGGCCCGACGGGTTCCGCTGCGCCGACCTGGAAGCGGCGATCCGGGCCGAGCGCGCCCGGGGCCGCCGCCCCCGCGCCTTCTATGTCATCCCCGACCACTCCAACCCGTCCGGCGCCACCATCGGCCTGGACGAACGGCACGAGCTGCTCAAGCTCGCCGCCCGCGAGGACTTCCTCATCCTGGAGGACAGCCCCTACCGGTTGGTGAGCCCGGGTCGGCAACTGCCCACCCTCAAGTCGCTCGACCGGGAGCGCCGGGTCGTCCAGCTCGGCTCCTTCGCCAAGTCCCTCTTCCCGGGCGCCCGGGTCGGCTACGCCGTCGCCGACCAGCTCGTCACCGACCGCTCGGGCGGCACCGGACTGCTCGCCGACGAACTCACCCGCATCAAGAGCATGGTCACCGTCAACACCTCGGCGCTGAGCCAGGCCGTCGTCGGCGGGATGCTGCTCGCGGGCGACGGCGGCGCCGCCGAGCACAACACCGACACCGCCCGCTACTACGGCGACGCCCTGCGCACCACGCTCCAGCAACTCGACGCCTCGCTCCCCGAGGCCGAGCGGACCGCGCTCGGGGTGAGCTGGAACCGGCCCAGCGGCGGCTTCTTCCTCACCGTCGATGTCCCCTTCCCCGCCGACAACACCGCGCTCGCGCGCTCGGCCGAGGAGTTCGGGGTCATCTGGACGCCCATGTCCTACTTCTATCCCGGCGGCGGCGGCGAGCACACCCTCCGCCTGTCCGTCAGCTATCTCACCCACGCCGAGATCCACGAGGGAACCGCCCGCCTGGCGCGGTTCATCCGGACGACGGCCCGGCACTGAAAGGACCGGCACGTGTTCACTGCCGTACAACGCTTGCGCAGCAAGCCCCGCATGTGGGGGTGGACCTACCGATGACCCTCACCTCAGCCCCCACCCGCCCCGCGACCCCCCTCGAACCCGAGCCGAAGCACACCGCCCACCCCAGCCGGGTCATCGGCATCGGCACCGCGGTGACCGAGCACTCCTACACCCAGCGCGAACTGCTGGACCTGTTCGCCATCACCGACCCCAGGATCCGGTCCATCTTCCTGAACAGCGCCATAGAGCGGCGGCACCTCACCCTCCCGCCCCGCGCCGACGACGGCACCTTCGTCCAGGAGACCCAGAAGGACCTCCTCGCCAAACACACCCGCCTCGCTCTCGACATGGGCGCCCGCGCCGTCCGCTCCTGCCTCGCCGACGCCGGACTCGACCTCGCGGACATCGACTACCTGTGCTGTGTCACCACCACCGGCTTCCTCACCCCCGGACTCAGCGCCCTGCTCATCAAGGACATGGGCATCAACGCCGGAACCAGCCGGGTGGACGTCGTCGGCATGGGCTGCAACGCGGGCCTGAACGCGCTCAACGCCACGGCCGCCTGGTCCGTGGCCCACCCCGGCAAGGTCGCGGTCCTGCTCTGCGCCGAGGCGTGCTCCGCCGCCTACGTCATGGACGCGACCCTGCGCACCTCCGTCGTCAACAGCCTCTTCGGTGACGGAGCCGCCGCCATCGCCCTGCTCGCCGACCCGCCCGACGCCGCCGGACCCGCTCCCGACGCGCTGCCCGGCGGCCCCGGCGCCCAGGCGGGCCCGCGCCTGCTGGGCTTCGCCAGCCATCTCATCACCGACGCGATCGGCGCCATGCGCTACGACTGGGACGACACCCAGCACAAGTTCAGCTTCTATCTGGACCCCGACATCCCCTACGTGGTCGGCGCCCACGCGGAGCGCGTCGTGGACCGGCTGCTGGACGGCGCCGGGCTGCGCCGCAGCGACATCGCCCACTGGCTGGTGCACTCCGGCGGCAAGAAGGTCATCGACGCGGTCCGCGTCAACCTCGGCCTCACTCGCCACGATCTGCGCCACACCACCGACGTGCTGCGCGACTACGGCAATCTGTCGAGCGGTTCGTTCCTCTTCTCCTACCAGCGGCTGCTCCAGGAGGGCCGCGCCCGAGCCGGCGACTACGGAGTGCTGATGACCATGGGACCTGGCTCCACCATCGAGACGGCGCTGGTCCAGTGGTGAGCGCCCCGCGCACGAGCCCGGTGCGGCTGCGCGTCGACGGCGGGCAGCCCCCCACCCCGGAGACCGTGGCCGCCGTCGCGGCGCTGTGCGACGGCGCCGAGGAGCCCGGCGGGCACGGCCCCGTCGTCGTGGAGCTGTCCGGCACCCCGGCGGGCTGCTGGACCGACGGGCTGACCGTGGGCCTGGTCAGCAAGTGGGAGCGGGTGCTGCGCCGACTGGAGCGGCTGCCCACCACCACGATCGCCGTCGCCGACGGCGACTGCGGCGGCACCGCCCTGGACGTCCTCCTGGTCACGGACCTCCGCATCGCCACGCCCTCGCTGCGGCTGGTGCCCCCCGTCACCGACGGTGCCACCTGGCCCGGCATGGCCCTGCACCGTCTGGTCCAGCAGACCTCCGGCACGGCCGCCGTCCGGCGCGCGGTGCTCCACGGCACCCCGCTCGACGCGGCGCGGGCGCTGGCCCTGCACCTCGTCGACGAGGTCACGGACGATCCATCGGCCGCGGTGGCGGCGGCCGGGTACACCGCCGCGTTCACCGGCTCCGAGCTGGCCATCCGGCGCCAACTGCTGCTCGACGCCCGGACCGTCCCCTTCGAGGAGGCGCTCGGGGCGCATCTGGCCGCCTGCGACCGGGCGCTGCGGCGGGCGTCCGCCGGGGCCGCCGCCGAGGGGACCGGGGCACCGGAGGCCACGGCATGACAACCACCGACAGCCCGCCCACCGTGCCACGCCCCATCGATCCGGACGAACTGCGGGCGGACCTGCCCGCCGCGCGGGCGGCCCTCGCCCGCGCGGCCCGGCAGCACGCCACCGCACCCCCCGGCCGGCTGAGAGCACTGCGCGCCGCCTTCCTGGACACCCACACCGACGCCGTCTACGCCGAACTGACCGGGAACCGCACCCGCGGCCCCGGCCTGGAGACCCTGACCGCCGACGCGGGACGCGTGTTCCAGGGGCTCGTCCCGACCCCGGCGGAACTGGCCGCGGACCGGGCGCTGCCGCAGGCCGACAAGGCCGGGCACGAGATCGACCTCGGTCTCTTCCTCAGCCGTGTCCTGCGCTCGCCCCTGTCCGGCGGCCACCTCATGGAGAGCCTGCTCGACCCCACCGAACGGGCCCTGCACCTGCTCCCGGAGTTCACCGCCACGGGCCACGCCGACCTCGGCTCGGTACGGCTGGAACGCCGGGACGGGGTCGCCCGGCTCACCCTGTGCCGGGACGACTGCCTCAACGCCGAGGACGACCGGCAGGTCGACGACATGGAGACCGCCGTCGATCTCGCGCTGCTCGACCCCGGCGTCGAACTCTGCCTGCTGCGCGGCGGGGAGATGACCCACCCGCGCTACCGGGGCAAGCGGGTGTTCAGCGCCGGAATCAACCTCAAGAGCCTGCACGCCGGGGGCATCTCCCTCGTCGGGTTCCTGCTCCGCCGCGAACTCGGCTATCTGCACAAGATCTGGCGCGGTGTCCGGGCCGGTGACGAGGCGTCCTGGCACACCCCGCTCCGGGCCAAACCCTGGGTCGCCGCCGTGGACGCCTTCGCGATCGGCGGCGGGATGCAACTGCTGCTGGTCGTGGACCATGTGCTGGCCGCCTCGGACGCCTACCTCAGCCTGCCCGCCGCCCAGGAAGGCATCGTCCCCGGCGTCGCCAACTTCCGGCTGCCCCGCTACACCGGGCCGCGGCTGGCCCGGCAGATCATCCTGGAAGGGCACCGCGTCCGGGCGAAGGACCCCGAGGCACGGCTCCTGATCGACGAGGTGCACGACCCGGACGCCCTCGACACCGCCGTCGAGAACAGCCTGGACCGGCTGCGCGGCCCGGCCGTCACCGCCAATCGCCGGATGCTCAACTCCGGGGAGGAGGACCTCGACGCCTTCCGCCGCTATATGGCGGACTTCGCGCTGGAGCAGGCGTTGCGGCTGCACAGCGCCGATGTCATCGGCAAGGTGGGCCGCTTCTCGACCCGGGCGGACTGACCGCCGAGGCCGGTCCCGGCAAGGCCGGGGCACCCGATCCGAGGGGTGCCCCGGCCGCTCAGGACGGCCCGGCGGACACCTCACCGCCGATGCCGGTCTCATTGCCGTCGGCGTCGTGGAACACCCACTTCGCCACGGTGCCGTGCCGCTCCTCGCCCACCGGCTCCAGACCGGTCGCCGCGATCCGCTCCACCTCGGACGCCGGGTCGTCCACCCAGATCATGCCGACGGCGCCGCCCGCGCGGGCCGCGTCCTCGACGACGTACACATACCGGCCCTCGGCCAGTTGCCAGACGGCCTCCCGTTCATGGGGCCGGAACGACGGACCGGTGCCGAGGAGCCGGGTGTACCACTCCACGGCGCTCGCGCAGTCGGTCACCGGAATGCCCGCGAAGATACCCACCGCCACGATCGGAACTCCTGTCAGCAAGGGCCGCGAGTCGGTCAGCAGCGTGCGGCGACCGGCGCGGCCGGGGACCGGTCAGGAGAAGGGACTCCCAGGGCGAGCGGAATTCATCGCCGCGCATCGCCACGCATCCACGGGTCTCCGATCGCATCCGATTACATCCGATCGCATCCGATCGCCGTGCGCCGGGCAGACCATGGGAGGGGAGGCGGTGCCGCATGGGTGAGTTCGTCGAGACCGACGGGGCGAGGATCTGGGCCGAGAGCCGTGGCGAGGGGGCGGACGTCCTGCTGATCGCGGGGCTAGGGGACCCCGCGGAGGCATGGGAGGCGCAGCTCGGCGGGCTGGCCGACCGCTACCGGCTGATCGCCTTCGACAACCGGGGCGCCGGACGCACCCCCCTCCCGGACGGACCGCTCTCCGTGGCATCCCTCGCCGACGACGCCGCGGCCCTGCTCCGCGCGCTCGGCGTCGACCGCGCGCACATCGCCGGGTTCTCGGGCGGCAGCGCCATCGCCCAGGAACTGGCGATCCGCCACCCGGAAACCGTCCGCAGCCTCGTCCTCACCAGCACCTGGGCCCAGGCGGACGCCTACTTCACCGGCCTGACCCGCTCCTGGCACTGGCTGGCGACCCGGGCCCCCGACGCCCGCGCCCTGCTGGAGGCGTTCTTCCTCTGGATCTACACGGCCCGCGCCCACGCCGACGGCACGGTGGCGGCGATCGTCGAGGACTCCCTCGCCTTCCCCCATCCGCAGTCGGCGCAGGCGTTCCAGCGGCAGCTGGAGGCGTTCACCCGCCACGACACCCTCGACCGGCTGCCCGGCATCACCGTCCGGGCCCTCGTCCTCGCCGGTGAGCAGGACATCGCCACCCCGCCGCGCCTCGGCCGGATCGTGGCCGACGCGATCCCGGACGCCCGCTTCGAGGTGCTCCCGGGCGAGGCGCACCAGCCGTTCCAGGAGTCACCGGACCTCTTCAACGCCCTGGTCGACGCCTTCTGGAGCGAGATCGACGGGACATGACACCCGACGCGCGGCCCGGCCGGCGGCAGCGGACGGCCCCGGACGGCCCCGGAGCCGGCTCAGCCCGTCAGCCAGCCCCCCGAGACATCCACATCCGTCCCGATCAGCGGCCCGGCCTCCGCCGAGCCCAGCCACAGCATGATCCGCCCCATCTCCTCCGCCGCCACGATCCGCCCGATCGGATAGGTCGCCGCGATCTCCTCGTACGACAGCCCGAACGCCTCCGCCGCCCGCCGTAGCATCGGGGTGTCCACCGCGCCCGGCGCGAACGCGGTCACCCGCACCCCGGCGCGCGCGTACTCCAGCGCCGCCACCTTGGTCAGCGAGGCGACCGCGTGCTTGCTGGCGTTGTAGGGGGCGATCGTGGCGAAGCCGACCTCCGCCGAGATGGACGCCGTATTGACGACGACCCCGCCGCCCTGCGCCACCATCGGCGGGATCTCGTACTTCATGGCCAGGAACACCCCGGCGGTGTTCGTCCGCCAGACACCGGTGAGATCGGCGAGGGTCTGCTCGTGCAGCGGCACCGCGCGGGGACTCTCGATCCCGGCGTTGTTGAAGGCGACGTCCAGCCGCCCGTGCCGGTCGATCACCCCCTCCACGAACCGCCGTACCTGAGCCTCCTCCCGGACATCGGTACGGACGAAGGTGGCATCGCCCCCGGCCCGCCGCACCGACGCCTCGACGCTCCGTCCGAGCCCCTCGCGCCGCCCGCAGAACGAGACCCGCGCGCCCGCCGCCGCGAGCTGCCGCACGGCCGCCGCACCGATACCGGAGGTGGCACCGGTGACCAGGACGACCTTGCCGTCGTAGGAGAGGGCGGGCCCCGGGGCGGCGGCGGAGGCGGTACCGGGCGCGGCGGCGGCGACCGCCCCGGCCGCCCCCGCGCGCAGCAGATTCCGCCGCGAGGCCGCCGCCCCCGCTCCGCTGTCCTTCGTCCTCGGCTGCTCCATGACGGAGTCCTCCCCTGCTCGCGAACGCCACGCCTGAACGACCTCAACGGAATCAGCGGCAGACCGGGGCGTCCAATGCCTGCGGCCATACGTTGCAGGCATGGGTGGGCGAGAGTCGCCGGACCCGGTTGCGGGGGCGGGAGAGGCCGGTCGTGGACATCGACACCAGGGTGCTGCGGTACTTCATCGCGGTGGCGGAACAGCTCAGCTTCACCCGGGCGGCCCGCGAACTGTTCCTCACCCAGCCATCCCTGAGCCGTCAGATACAGCGGCTGGAGAGCGATCTCGGACTGCGGCTGATCGTCCGCTCCGGCCGGGAGATCCGGCTGACGGAGGCGGGGGAGGCGCTGCTGCCGCTGGCGCGCGGGGTGGTGTCGGAGTGGGAGGCGGCACTGCGCGAGGTGCGGGGCGCGGAGGCGGCTCGGCAGCGGCTGCTGCGGATCGGCTTCGTCGCGACGGGCGCGGGCGCGCTGGGCCGGCGGGCACGGGCACTGCTGCTGGCGGGACGCCCCGGGGTGCGGGTGGAGCCGAAGCGGTTCGAGTGGGGCGGCGAGGCGGAGGCACTGCGCCGCGGACTGGTCGACGTGGCCTTCGTCTGGCTGCCCGCCGACCTGGAGGGCCTGGACCACGAGGTGGTCGCCGAGGAGAACCGCTGGGTCGCGGTGGCCGCCTCCCACCGGCTGGGCGGCTCACAAGACCCCGTCGGCATCACCGAGTTGCGCGACGAACCCCTGCTGTGGACCGGCCGCGCGCCGCGCGCCTGGGTCGACTGGTGGGCCGTCAACCCCCGCCCCGACGGCTCCGCCCCCGTCTGGGGCCCGCAGAACGACAACGTCGAGGAGATGCTCGAACACACCGCCACCGGCACCTCCGTCTGCTTCGGTACGGAGTCCATGGCCGCGTACTACGCCCACCCCGACCTGGTCTGGCGCCCCCTGGCCGGTGTCGACCCCCTGCGCATCGCCCTGGCCTGGCCCCACGGCACGGACACGGACCTGGTCCGCGCCTTTCGGTCGGCGGTCCGGGAAGCGGGCAGGACGACGACCGAGGGTACGGGGGAGGCGGCCGGACCCGGGTGACGGACGCCGCCCGACGCGCAGGGCACCAGGGGCAGAGCGCCCTGCGCGGGGGCCCGGCCCCGCCGAAAGGTGGGGTGGCGGGGCCGGGGGACAGTGGCTAGCGGGCTAGCGGGCTAGCGGGCTAGCGGGATGGCGGCGAGAGACCGGTGACCGGTGACCGGTGACCTGTGACCTGTGGCTAGTGGCTAGTGGCTAAGCGCAGACGCCGAGGTCCTCCCACACACCCCACTGGCCGGTGGAGCCGGGCTGTTCGCCCGAGGTCCACCACTTGGCCCGCCAGGTGTGGCCACCGTAGGAGACCGTGCCGCCGCCGTTGTAGACGCTGCCGGCGGCCCATGCCGGGGCGGTGCAGCCCGTCGGCTCCTCGCCACCGCCTCCGCCGCCGATGTTGACATCGACGCAGGAGTAGAAGGCGTTGCCGGTGTCGGAGACGTTCCAGACGGCGAGAACCTTCTGACGGCCCGTGTAGGAGCCGAAGTCGACCTGGTGGCTGACATCGGCGGCGGGCTGGGCGTTGCCGCCGCTGAACTCGGCGATCTTCTGGCTGCCGATGTAGTACTGCCAGTTGGCCGTGGCGTGCCGGGCCGTGTGGTGCCAGGTGAAGGAGTGCGTCTTGCCGACCGACGTGACCCGCCAGGGCTTGCTGTCGTCGTCCAGTTCGGCGAACTGCGCGTTGCCCCCGCTGCAACTGGTCAGGCCCTTGGGGCCCTCGACGCTCTGCGGCTCGTACTGGATCTGACCGCAGTCGACGACGCCCGCCGCGCACTGGTCCTGCCGGCTGCCGGGGGAGGTCACCCAGCCATGGGCGTTGGCCGAGCCGGTCGGGAGGCTGACCGCGAGAAGCGGCGCGATCAGCGCACCGATGGCACAGGCCACCCGTCTGTTCTTGTTCATGCCTTGCCCTTCCTTGGGATGCACGCACAGGGAGTTGGTCTAGACCTTCACCGCCATTAGGTCTAGACCATAGCTGGAAACCTGACCCGGTCAAGAGGGCGAGGGAAATGAACCGGCCGACCTTGTGGGCGAGTTGCTCTCCCTCACCCGCGTTCGAACTTCTTGGCCTATTGGTCTAGACAAGGAGGTGGGGAGTGGTGAAAAGTCTGGGGAACGTCAGCTGTTCCGGACCACGTCCGCCCCAACCGACAGCGCCGCGCACCCCCTCCGCCGCACTCACCGGCCCGGGGGACACACCGCCACGCACCACTGCGACGCCTGCACCGCCATGCACGGCGATGCGCTGAACCCGCATTGTCCACGCGCCGCTGTCGGCAACACCGCGCCACGGTCGCACGCCCTGTCGTGCCGCCATGCCGTCACGCGGTTCCCGTGTCCTGTCCGGTACCGGCATGTCCCGTCCGCCGAGAGGAGGTCCCGCCCGCACCCATCCGCGACTCGGTACGCACCCGCACGACCGCAGCACCACCCCCCACCACGGCGCCGCCCCCGCTCGGGGCGCCGCGAGAGAGGAGCCTCACCGATGGAAGCGCTGGAGAAGAACAGAGAGCATGTGATCGGGCTCTTCAGGATCGTCGTCGGGCTGCTGTTCGCCTGTCACGGCGCCGCCACCCTCTTCGACGTCCTCGGCGGACCGCACGGCGCCAAACCCGAGGTCGCCGCCTGGCCCGGTTGGTGGGCCGCCGTCATCCAGCTGTTCGGCGGCGCGCTGGTCCTGGGCGGCGTCGCCACCCGCCCCGCCGCCCTGCTGTGCTCGGGCTCCATGGCCTACGCCTACTTCGTCGAGCACCAGTCCGCCGCGCTGTTCCCCATCGAGAACGGCGGCGAGGCGGCGGCCATGTTCTGCTGGTCGTTCCTGCTCATCGCCGCGCTCGGACCCGGCAGCTGGACCCTGACCTCCGTCGCCCGCCCCGGCCGGGGCGGTGACCGCCCGGTGACGGCCGGTCGGTGACGGATGTGCGGCGGGGCGGGAGAGGGTGGTCTCCGGCCCCGCCGCAGTGCGGTGTTCGTGGGTGGGTTATCGGGTGGCGTGGTCGGCGTGCTTGATG
>NZ_JBEXLA010000060.1:0-36552 GCF_040609715.1 Streptomyces sp. NPDC004610
CTGGACTTCACCCGTGCGGAGTTCCTCGGGCTGATCGAGCTGGCCGCCGAGCTGAAGGCGGCCAAGCGGGCCGGGACGGAGCCCCGCCCACGATTTTGATCCAGCAGGGCCACACAGTGTTTCTGCATTGCCCCAGCTCAGCACACCTATCCGCGCGGTTTCAGCGCCACCGACGGGAGTTCGGGCGCAGGCAGCCGATCGCCGTCGTACCCCGTCACATCACCGAACCGCGTGCCCTCCATCCAGTCCTCGCGGGCCTTCGCGATGTCCTCGTGCGAACGCCCTATGAAGTTCCACCACATCACGATCTGCTCCTGGAACGGCGGGCCGCCCAGCAGTACCAGGCGGGCTTCGTCAGGGCCGTCGTTCGTCAGGGTGAGTGTGGGGTGGCCGGGAGCCGCGTAACCCATCTCGGCGGGTTTGAGGGAAGCGCCATGGACGTTGACACTGCCCCGGTCGACAAGCACGCCGTGCTCGAAGGTGGGGTCGACGTCGAGGGTGACCTCGGCTCCCGAGCTGAGGATGACTTCCGCGCCGAGCAGCGGGGTGAACGTCCGGACAGGTGAAGTGTCACCGGCGAGTGAGCCCAGGAAGACCCGCACCTCGGCGCCGTCGAGCCGTACCGTGGCGGGCGCATGGTGCTGGAAGTCACGCGGCGCGTCACGGTGCTCGGCGGGGAGGGCCACCCAGAGCTGGACGCCGTGCAGGATCGTGGTGCTCGGCGTCGAGACCTCCGAGTGGCAGATGCCATGGCCCCCGGTCATCAGGTTCAGCTCACCGGGGCGGACATAGGCATGGCTGCCCAGGCTGTCACGGTGCTCGATCTCGCCGCTGAAGAGCCAGCTCACCGTCTGGAGTCCGGTGTGCGGATGCGGGGCCACATCCATACCGCCGCTCACCGACACGTCGTCCGGGCCGTAGTGATCGGCGAAGCACCATGCCCCGATGAGCGTCCGGGCCCGCTGCGGCAGCGTCCGCCGTACGGTCATGGCCCGCGGGCCGCCCAGCGGCACCTCACGCGCCGTGAGGATCTCCAGCTCGGGGCGTCCACCTGCCGGGCCCGCCGCACAGTTCACCTCGGCCGGATGCGTCTCCGTGTTGCTCACTGCGCGGTCCCTTCCCTGGTCCGACGGCGTGTCGCCGCTCAGGATCCCGATCGTAACTCGGGGAGTGGGAGGAGTGGGGTGGGGTGGGGTACGGGGGACCGCGGTCGGGACGGGTTCAGGCATGGCACATCCCGTGCACATCCCACACCACACACTGAAGATCGCAGATCGGTAGATCGCAGATCGGAGGCCGCATGCCGCGCAGGTCGGCTCGCCCCTGCATCACCTCCCGTGCCTACACTCACCCCATGACCACCCTCCCCCAGCTACGCAAAGCCGCCCTCGCTCTGCCCGAGGTCGAGGAAGGTACCCGCTCCAGGACGGTCGTCGCCTCCTTCTCCGTGCGCGGCAAGGGGTTCGTCGCCGTCGGTGCGGGCGGGGAGGTGCGGCTTCAGCTGCCGGTGGAGGAGGTCCGGCGTGCCTCCGTCACGCATCCGAGCGGCGCGCAGCTCCTGCGCGGCGGCACGACGATCGGGTTCCGGGTGCCGCTCGCCGACATCAACGGCAAGGATCTCAACGCCCTGGTCCGGGCCGCCTGGTTCCACCGCGCCCCCAAGCGCCTCGCGGCGACGCTGACGGCGGCCGAGTCAGCTGCCGACGCACCGGCGCACGCGCTTCCGCGCGCCATCGGCAGACCCGCCACCCAAGCCCTGCTCGGCGCCGGCATCGACACACTGGAGCGGGTCGCGGAGCACAGCGGGACCGAACTGCTCGCACTGCACGGCGTCGGCCCCAAGGCGGTGCGCATCCTCCGGGAGACCCTGGCGGAGGGCGGGCTCAACCTCCGCTGACGCCCCCCACCACCTAACTCAGAGCCGCTCAACCACTCCGCCGGATCCGCCACACATTGTCATCCCGGTGTCCCGCCTCCCCCTCCGGCGACACACTCACCCGACGCACCCGCTCCCGCGTCTGGACCGTCCACTCCCCCGCCGGGAGCGCCAGTGCGTCCAACACACCGTCCAGCGTGGGGAATTCGGCACGGAAGGGCGGCTCCTTCTGCCAGTTCGGCCAGGCCGCGTGCATCACGATCAGCAGGGTTCCGCCGGGTGCCACCGCGTCGGCGGCACTGCTCAGCACCCCGTCCTGGTCCAGGGCCACCGGCGACTGGAGATAGTGCGCGCTGACGAGATCGTAGGCACCCTCGGGGAACGTCACCCCCAGTTCATGCCGCTCCAGGGCGACCCGGTCGGCGACCCCCGCGTCCCGCGCGTGCTCGCCCGCGCGGGCCAGCGCCGTCGCCGAGATGTCCGCGCCGGTGACCCGCCAACCGCGCGCGGCCAGCCAGATCGCGTCCCCGCCCTCGCCGCAGCCGAGATCGAGCGCGGTTCCCGGACGCAGGGCGGAGACCTCGCGCACCAGAATTTCATTGGGCTTCCCGCTCCACACCCGCCCGCTGTCGCGGTAACGGGACTCCCAGAACTCCGCGGGTTCGGTGCCGGGCGTGTCGGTCATCGTGCCTCCAGAGGCTGTGGTGGATGAGGAGTGGATGAAGCTGGATGAGGCGGCGGCGGACTGCGTACGCGCCCACCTGCCCAGTAGTCGCCAGCCTCCGCCTCCTCACCTCCGGCGACAAACTTCCTTGCTGTTTCTGCAAGGCTTCCCCTCGCCCGCCCCTCCCGCCCCCTCAGCCCTTGAGCTGAGTGAACCTGATGTTGTTGCCGAAGGGATCCCTCAGCGCCGCGTCGATCCCGTACGGCCGCTCCGTCGGCTCCTCCGTGAACTCGACGCCCCGCGAGCGCAGCGTCTCGTAGGTGGCACGGCAGTCGTCCGTGCTGAAGATCAGGGAGCCGCCGGTCGCTCCCTTGGTGACCAGTTCGCGGACCTGGCGCGCGGTCTCCTCCGACATCGCGGGGCCGCCGGGTGCCTCCAGCAGGATCTGCCGTTCGGGGTGACCGGGGACATTGACCGTGAGCCAGCGCATGGCGCCGAAGTCGACATCGCTGTGGACCTCCAGGCCGAGCTTGCCGACGTAGAAGGCGAGGGCCTCGTCCTGGTCGAGGACATAGATCTGTGAGTGCGTGATTCCTGTGAACATGCCTGCACGCTAGTCGCCGGGGACCGGCAGAGACTTATCCAAAACTGCTCAGTCGAACCGAGGGGGTAACAGCCAGCGACAAGGGCGGGGACAGGGGTGGGGGTGGGGGTAGGGGCAAGGTCGCAGCCAGAGCCAGTGAGCCAGTGAGTCAGTGAGTCAGTGACGAGGGCGTGCCCACGCCATGGTGAAGCAGGTCGGGACGTTCCGGGCCGTCGCCCGGCCTCGGTACTCGCGTGGGGAGAGGCCGACGATCGCGCGGAAGGTACGGCTGAACGTGCCGGGGCTCATGAAGCCGACCCGGAAGGAGATGTCCGTCGCGCTCAGGTCGGTCTCGCGCAGCAGGTACATCGCGCGCTCGACCCTCCGGCGCTGGAGATAGCGGTGCGGGGTCTCGCCGAAGACCGCGCGGAACGTGCGGGTGAAGTGGGCCGGTGACACATGGGCGATGCGCGCCAGCGCGGGGACGTCCAGGGGCTCGGCGTAGTCGCGGTCCATGGCGTCCCGGGCCCGGAGCATCCGGCGGTTGGTGTCCTCGGTGGGGGTGCGCACGGCGTCATCACATCATGGGCGGGGTGGACGGGGAGAGAGGGGGGTGCGGGCGCCGGTGGTCGCGGACGTGGCCCGCCATCGTCCGGCCCGGCTGTCGTACGGCGGCCCGCCCTCCGGCCCCGTGGTGGCTTCCGTATACACGATGTATGCGATCTCTTGGGGGCAGCGGTGGTGTCGGGTCGGCAGAAGGCATACGCGTATCTCAAGGAGACGGTGCTCACGGACCCGGAGATACAGGGTGTGTTCCTGTCGGAGCAGGAGATCGCCGACCGCATCGGGGTGTCCCGGACGCCGATCCGCGAGGCCCTGCTGCTGGCCGCGGAGGAACTCGTCGAGCTGGTGCCCAAGCGGGGGGCCCGGGTGGCGCCGCTCACCGGGCGGGAGATCAGCGAGCTGATGGAGCTGCGCGGGATCGTGGAGCGGTACGCCGCCCGGCAGATGATCGCGGAGGGGCGGGCGCCGGTCGCCGAGCTGCGCGAGCTGCTCGACCGGCAGCGGCATCTCACCGGGGCCGAGCAGGCGCGGGAGTTCATCGCCGTGGACCATCTCTTCCACGCGTCGATGGTGGCCGCCGTCGGCAACGGGCTGCTGGCGCGGCACTATGACGGGCTGCGCAGTCGGCAGGTGCGGGCGGGGGTGACGGCGCTGTTCGCCCAGCAGGGGCGGCAGGAGGCGGTGCTCGTGGAGCATCTGGCGATTCTTGAGGCGATCGTCGCGGGGGATCCGGAGGGGGCGTGTGCGGCGATCGACGCGCATCTGGCGTCGACGTTGAAGGTGCTGCTGGCGGGGTGAGGGGCCGGTGCCCCCCCCCGGCGCCCTTGAGGGCGGGACGCTGAGCCCTCCCATCTGGCCAGAATTGGTCACCAGGTCATCTTCTACCTGGTTATCACCAGGTCACCTAGCCAGCAGGCCACCCATAGATCGCCTGGTCACCTGGTCACCTGGTCAACTCCAGAGGTCCCGGCGGCGGTTCGTCAGGACCGAGATGCGTTGGCGGGTTTTCGGGACCTCCGTGATGTCCAGGTCCGTGACGAGGAGGTCCGGGGCCGCGTCCAGGCGGGCGCGGACGGTGCCGTCGGGGCCCACCACCCGGCTGTGGCCGATGCCCGTCGGGGCCGTGCTCGGGCCCTGGTCGGGGACGGCCTGGTCCACGGCCGCCACCCAGAGCGTGGCGTCCAGGGCGCGGGCCCGCACCAGCAGCTCCCACTGGTCCAGTTTGCCGGGGCCCGCGCCCCAGGACGCGGCCAGCAGGGTCGCCGTCGCCCCGGCGTCCGCGTGCGCGCGGAAGAGTTCCGGGAAGCGGACGTCGTAGCAGGTGGCGAGGCCGAGGCGGACGCCGTCCACGTCCAGGGTCACCACCCGGTCCCCCGCGGCGACGCTGTCCGACTCGCGGAAGCCGAAGGCGTCGTAGAGGTGGATTTTGTCGTACGACGTGTCCACGTCGGGTCCGGTCGCGAGGAGGGTGTTGGTGACGCGGCCCTCCCCGGCCGGGGTGAACATTCCGGCGACGACCACCGTGCCGGTGTCGCGGGCGATGGCGCGGACGGCGTCGGCCCAGGGGCCGTCCAGGGGTTCGGCGAGGGGGGCGAGCGGGGTGCCGAAGCAGGCCATGGACGCCTCCGGGAAGACGACCACCCGGGCTCCGGCGTCGGCGGCCCGGCGGGTCCACTCCTCGATCAGCAGGAGGTTCTTCGCCGGGTCGGGCCCGGTGGTGAGCTGGCTCAGGGCGATGCGCACGGCGGCGGCTCCCTCACAGGTCGGCGGAGTCAAGCGAAGTCAAAGGGTCTCAGAAGGACGCGGCCGGTACGTCGTCGGACCGGCGACGCGCGGCCAGTTGCCCGTCCTCCTCGATCGCGTGGCCCGCGTCGCGGCCCAGGCAGACGCCGACCAGGGTGACGACCACCGTCAGCGCGATGTAGAGGGCCAGTGGCACCCAACTGTCGTACGCGCTGAGCGGGGCCGTGAACAGAAGCGGGGCGATGGCGCCGCCGATGATGCCGGCCAGGGTGTAGGCGAGGGAGGAGCCGGTGTAGCGCAGCCGGGGCGAGAACTGTTCGGCGATGAAGGCCGCCTGGGGACCGTAGAGGAAGGAGTGGATGGCCAGGCCGATCACCACGCCCGCGGCCAGGGCGAACCAGCCCGCGCCCGCCATCGGGAAGAAGACGAACGGCCAGATTCCGGCGGCGAGCGCGCTGACGCCGTACAGGACGCGGCGGTTGACCCGGTCGGAGACCGCGCCCGCGAGGGGGATCAGGACGACCTGGAGGGAGGAGCCGACGAGGACCGCGGTGAGGGCGGAGCCACGGGACATGCCGAGTTCCTCGGTGGCGTAGGTGAGGACGAACACCGTGAACATCGCGTAGAGCACATCCGGGGCGACCCGGCTGAGGATGGCGGTGGTGAGGGCGCGCGGCTGGGTGGTGAAGACCTCGCGGATGGGGGCCTCGGGGCGGTGCTGCTCGGCCTCCATCGCCTTGAAGACCGGCGTCTCCTCCAGTTTGGCCCGGATCCACAGACCGAAGCCGACCAGCGCGCCGGACAGCAGGAACGCCACCCGCCAGCCCCAGGACTCGAACTGTTCCTCGGTGAGGGCCACCCCGAGGGCGGCGAGCACACCGTTGGCATCAGATTGCCGGCGGGCGGGCCGACCTGGGCTGCGGAGGCGGAGAAGCCGCGCCGTTTCGGGTCGCCGAACTCGCTCGACAGCAGTACCGCGCCGCCCCACTCGCCGCCGACGCCGACGCCCTGGGCGAAGTGCAGCAGGACCAGGATGGCGGGCGCGGCGACGCCCATGGTGTCGTAGCTGGGCAGGACACCGATGAGGAGAGTGGCGGCGCCGATCAGGACGAGGGTGGCGATCAGCACCTTCTTGCGGCCGATGACATCGCCGAGGCGGCCGAAGACGAAGCCGCCGAGCGGGCGGGAGACCTAGCCGACCGCGTAGGTCGAGAACGCCAGCAGGGTGCCGGTGAGCGGGTCCTCCGACGGGAAGAACAGATCGCCGAAGACCAAGGCCGCGGCGGCCGAGTAGACGGCGAAGTCGTACCACTCCAGCGCCGTGCCGGTGAGGCTGGCGGCGAAGGCCCGGCGGGCGCCCGAACGCCGGTCGGCGGCTGCGGGGGCGTCCTGCGGGGAGTCGTGCATGGGGCTCATCCTTGCGTTGGGGGGCGTTGGGGGACTTCGGCGGACGTCAAGGGGGCATCGCGTCGGGGAGGGGATGTTGTGGGGGCATCGAGAGGGCATGTCCGACCCGAACTCTGGGAGTGCCTCCATGTCCGCCATGTCCGTGCTGATCTTCGAACTGCCCGACGGAACGACGCGCGAGATCGCCGTCACCCAGGTACTCAACGCCGGGTACGCCGGACGCAGCCAGGAGGATGTCGCCGCGCATGTCGCCGAGTTGGCCGAGCTGGGTGTCCCCGCGCCCTCGGTCACCCCGGCGCTCTACCCGATCTCCCCCTACCTCGCCCAGCAGACCGGGACCGTCCCCGCCCAGCACGGCCGGACCTCCGGCGAGGCCGAGTGGGCCCTGGTCGTCGCCGGTGACGGGGAACTGCTGCCCACCGCCGCGTGCGACCACACCGACCGCGACCTGGAGGTGCACGGGGTGGCGTGGAGCAAGAACGCCGGACCCGATGTCCTCGCCCGGCGCGCCTGGCGTCTGTCCGACGTCGCCGGCCGGCTCGACGCGCTCACCTTGCGCGCCTGGGTCAGCCATGACGGGCGGGAGACCCTGATCCAGGACGGCACGCTCGCCGAGTTGCTCACCCCCGCGTACTGGGTCGGCGTCCTGCGCGAGCGCGGCGCGCTGCTGCCGGGGACGGTCCTGATCTCGGGCACGATCCCGATGGCCCACGGGGTGGACCAGTTCGCGGAGGGCTGGCGGGTGGAGCTGGGCGACCCGGGGACGGGCGAGGCGATCGAGCTGACGTACGTATGGGGTGCGGCGACTGCCGGAGCCCATGGGATAGATAGCCCGAGCTGCGCCTCTGGGGTGAGCCGAGCAGCGCCTGCGGGGTGTGCTGAGCAGCGTCTATGGGGTGCGCTGAACTGATGCCTATGGGTGAGCCGCGCGGCCCTTCGTAGGTCTCTGTGTGCGGGGTCCCTATAGGTCGCCCCCCGTCACTCCTCCGGTCGCAGCCAGTCCAGTCGGTCGCGCTGGTCCGGGGTGAGCCGGAGGCCCGTCGACGCCACGTTCTCCTCCAGGTGCCGCAGGCTCGCCGTGCCCGGGATCGGGCAGATGACCGGGGAGTGGCCGAGCAGCCAGGCCAGGGCGACCTGGGTGGGCGTGGCGTCCGCCTCCGCCGCGACGGCCGCGATCTCGGCCCGCGCGCCCGTGGCGCCCCAGGCCACCGGGCGCCACGGCAGAAACGCGATGCCCGCCTTCTCGCACGCGGCGAGCACGGGCTCGTACTCCCGGTCGAGCAGGTTGTACCGGTTCTGGACGCTCGCGATGTCCGTGACCGAGCGGGCCTCGGCGAGTTCGTCGACGGTGACCTCGGAGAGTCCGATGTGGGCGATCTTGCCCTCGGCGCGCAGCTCCCGCAGGGCGCCGATCTGGTCGGCCAGCGGGACCTGCGGGTCGACCCGGTGGAGCTGGAGCAGGCCGATCCGTTCGGTGCGGAGTCTGCCCAGGGCCGCGTCGACCTGCGTGCGCAGGGCCTCGGGGCGTCCGTCCAGCGCCCATTCGCCCTTCGGCCGGGCCACGCCGACCTTGGTGGTCACCAGCAGACCGGCGGGGTAGGGGTGGAGGGCCTCGGCGAGGAGTTCCTCGTTGGCCCCCCAGCCGTACATGTACGCGGTGTCGATGAGGGTGACGCCCAGGTCGACGGCGCGCCGGGCCACCGCGAGGGCGTTCGCCCGGTCCATCGCCGGTTCGGTGGGCAGATGCATCGCCCCGAAGCCCAGCCGCCCCACCCGTAGGTCCCCGCCGATGCGAAACGTGGTCGCCGTCATCGCTGCTCTTCCCCTCGTCCGCCCGCACGCTAGCAGGCGGGGCGGGGGTGCGCAGCGGGCCGGGAGGGACGTCCGCGTTCCGTTCGGCAGCGGTTCAACAACGCCGAGATCCGGCTCTCTTGGCGAGGGGAGGGGTCCCGTACGGGCGGGTGAGGAACCGTTCGCCTCCGGGTGATCCGGAGGGGGCGTGGAGGGCGGAGGGTGCGGGCGGACGGGTCATTGGGGTGATCGGTGCGATGGGGTAATCGGTGCAATGGATGCGATGGCCTCCACGGCGCAGGGTGAGCCGGGAGGCGCCCGATACGGGCCCGGTGAGCTGGTCCGGCGGGAGCGGGAGGTCGCCGAACTGCGGACGGTCGCGGCGATCTGCTCGGTCCTGGGCAGCAATCCGCCGGCCGTGGAACTCGCCGCCCATCAGCTCGCCCATCAGCTCGCCCGACATCCGCTGGGCACGCTGGCCGAGTTGCCGGTCCATGGGGAGTGCCCGCTGGACGGGCCGGATCCGGGGCGGCCGGGGAAGCGTTCGCTGCGGGAGCCGATCGGCGCCGGGTACGCGGGATGAGCGGATGGTGCGGGCGCGGGCCAGTGTCTTCGCGTACGGAACGGCTACGCGCCGAGGGCGAGTTCGCGATGGCCGCCGAGCGCCGGATGGTCCACTGCCGACAGGTCGCCGCCATCCCCGACGGTCTCTGGAACTCCGGTGATCAGACCGGCGCGGCGCGGATCGTCGTACCGCGCGGATGCCGCTCGGGCGGGCCTGCCCGACGCCGACGGCGGTCGAGAGCGGTGACGACACGCCGATCGGGCGGATCGCGCAGGTGCAGGGCGTGCTGACGCCGCGCGCGGGGGACGCCCGGGGCGCCGCCGAGCACTTCGGGGCCGTGGCGGACCTCGTGCCGCCGTACACGCCGGGTGGTCCGTCGGGGGCGCTCAGCCGGGCCGCGGTCGCCTCCTCGCTCGCCGGTGCCGATCCGCGGGCCGCGCTGCGTGACGCGCGCCGGGCCCTGGCCACGCCCGGTGTCCGCGACGACGCGTGGGCGTCGCTGGTGGTCGCGCGCTACGCGCGGGCGTTGGTGGATCACCGGCCGGCCCGCACCGCCCGTGCACCGCGCCCTGGCGGGGCTGGACGCGAGGCTGCCCGAGCCGTACGGGAGTGTGCTGCGGCGACAGATGGTCCCGGCGCTCCCGGGGGCCGCGTGGACGGCGGCGCCAACGCCAGGCCACCACCAGTACCCGAACCGTTCCACCCTCCCAGCTGTCGCCCCCGGACATGATTCAGAAACCGTGTCGCTCAATACGATGACCAGGAACTGTTGGACTTCACGATCGCGCGGAGGCAATGTGGGTCAGTCCCCTCGATCCCGCTGGGACTCCCGCACGGCACCACCCCCGGAGACTGTCCGATGAACCATGTCGCCGACCCCGAGCGCTACGACGGCACCATGCGCTACCGCCGCACCGGCCGCTCCGGTCTCGATCTTCCGCTGCTCTCGCTGGGCTACTGGCACAACTTCGGAGACGACAAGCCCTTCGAGACCCAGCGCGAGATCGCGCTGCGCGCCTTCGACCTCGGGATCACCCATCACGACCTGGCCAACAACTACGGCCCGCCCTACGGCTCCGCCGAGATCAACTTCGGGCGGCTGATGCGGGAGGACCTCAAGCCGTACCGGGACGAGCTGGTCGTCTCCACCAAGGCCGGCTGGGACATGTGGCCCGGCCCCTATGGACAGGGCGGCGGCTCGCGCAAGTATGTGCTCGCCTCACTGGATCAGTCGCTGACCCGGATGGGCCTGGACTACGTCGACATCTTCTACTCCCACCGGCTGGACGCGACCACGCCACTGGAGGAGACGATGGGCGCGCTCGACACGGCCGTCCGCCAGGGCAAGGCGCTGTACGTCGGTATCTCCTCCTACGACGCCGAGCGCACCCGCGAGGCCGCGGCGATCCTGCGCGACCTGGGCACGCCCCTGCTGATCCACCAGCCCTCGTACAACATGCTGAACCGCTGGATCGAGACCGACGGTCTGCTCGATGTGGCGCAGGAGGAGGGCTTCGGGATCATCGGGTTCACCGCGCTGGCCCAGGGGCTGCTGACCGGACGGTATCTCGACGGGGTGCCGGGTGACTCTCGGGCGGCGCAGGACAAGTCCTTCGACACCGGCTGGCTGACCGAGGAGACACTCGGGCGGCTGCGCGCGCTCAACGACATCGCCGCGCGGCGCGGCCAGACCCTGGCGCAGCTCGCGCTCGCCTGGGCGCTGCGCGACCCTCGGGTGACCTCGCTGGTCATCGGCGCGTCCCGGGTGGAGCAGCTGGAGCAGAACGTGGCCGCGCTGGGCCGGCTGGACTTCACCGCCGAGGAACTCGCCGAGATCGACAAGTACGCCACCGACGGCGGCGTCGACCTGTGGCAGGACGCCCGCCGGGGCAATCTGGGCTGAGCCCCTCCGTCCCGCCGTGCGAAGCCGGGCCCCGTTCTCCGGGGTCCGGCTTCACGCGTTCCACCGCCGCCGGTCCAGTCCGGTGCGGTCCGGTCCATTGCCGCCGTCCGGTCCCGCCCCTATGCTCCCCACGCACGCATTCATGAATCAAGTTCATATACACAAACCCACCCCCTCCATGCGCCAGCGTCATCGCCTCCTCCCCCCTCCCCCGCCCCGCCCCGGAGCTGACCGATGAAGGCAACCGCCCCCGCGCCCCGCCGATTGCTCGTCGTCCTCCTCTCCCTCCTCACCGTCCTCGCCGTCACGACCGGCTCCGCTCCGGCCGCCAGCTCCTCCCTGGCGGCCGATCCCGCCGCCGCCACTCGCCCCTCCTCGGCCGATCCCGCCGCCGCCCGCCCCTCCGCAACCGTCCCCGACACCGCCGTCATGGACGGCAGCCGTCTGCGCGACACCAGACTCCGGCTCGACCGCGGCGACCCACGGCTACGCCGCGCCCTGGACGGCCTCCGCGCCCGCGCCGACTCCTGGCTCGGCAAGGGCCCCTGGACGGTCGTCGACAAACCCCGCCCCGCCCCGAGCGGCGACCCGCACGACTACCTCAGCCAGGCCCCCTACTGGTGGCCCACCACCCCGCCCACCTCCGGCAACCCCTGGGGCTGCCCCTACGAGCAGCGCGACGGACAGCGCAACCCCGAGGTCGACACCGGCACCGACCGGCAGGATGTCGAGCGGGTCTTCGACTCGACCTACGATCTCTCGCTGGCCTGGTACTACACCGGAGAGCGCCGCTACGCCGAGAAGGCCGGGCAGATCCTGCGCACCTGGTTCCTCGCCCCGGCGACCCGGATGAACCCGAACCTCAACCACGCCCAGTTCATCCCCTGCCGCTACGACGGCCGCGCCATCGGCATCATCGACTTCTCCCAGTCCTACACCGCCGTCCTCGACGCCCTCGCCCTCCTCGCCACCGGCGCCCCCGGCTGGACCGACACCGACCGCGACGGGATGCGGCGCTGGAACTCCGCCTTCCTCACCTGGCTGCGCACCAGCGACTTCGGCCGCCAGGAGGCCGCCGCCGACAACAACCACGGCACCTTCTACGACATGCAGCTCGCCGCCCTCGCCTACGCCACCGGCGACAAGGCGCTCGCCCGACGCACGGTCCTGGACGCCCGCGCCCGGCGGATCGACCGGCAGATCGCCCCCGACGGCACCCAGCCGCTGGAACTCGCCCGCACCCGGAGCTGGCACTACTCCACCTTCTCCCTGGTCGCCCACACCCGGCTGGCCGCGATCGGCCGGAACGTCGGCGTCGATCTGTGGCGGCACCGCGGGCCCGACGGGCAGAGCCTGGCCGCCGCCGTGCGCTATCTCCTGCCGACCGCGACCGACCGCGAGCCCTGGCCCCACCCCGAACTCGACTTCCGCCGCTACGCGGCCACGGATGTGGTGCATGCCGCCGCCGACGCGGGTGACCGCGCCGCCCGGTCCGCGGTGGCCCGGCTGGAGGCCCCACCAGGGGGCGACCTGTGGGCGCTGCGCCCGGCGCCGGAACAGCTCGACTCCATCGCCGGGCAGTAGAGGAAACAGCGGAGGGGCAGGAGAGGCGGCAGCGCCGGGCAGTAGCGGCGGCAGCGGCGCGGGGAGCGACCCGCGCCGCTGGTGCGTACCACTTGCTCCCACCCCCGCCCCTCCCCCACCTCACCCTCTCGCCAGCAGCGCCTCCAGCGCCTCCGTCGTGCGGGGGTGACGGGTGAGCAGGGCCGCGCCGGTGGTGGGGGCCTCCGGGGTGATCCAGGGGTCGTCGATGCCCAGCAGGGCCGCCAGCGCGTCGCTGGTCGCCGGGTGGGCGGCCAGCAGGGCGGCTGGGCCCGGCGGTGCCGCCGCCGGACGGGTGGCCGCGCGGGTGCGTTCCGCCTGCCAGGGCGGGACCCAGTTGTCCAGGGCCGCGAGCCGCCCGGGGAAGGCCCGCCCGGCCTCCTTGATGAGGAGCGGGGCGAACTCGGCGCCGTCCGAGCGCAGGGTGCTGATCAGGCTGGGCAGCCAGGGCAGCAGCACCGGGTCGGGCAGCCGGGCGAACGCGTTGGACACCGCTTCCACCACGAAGTCGGTCAGCGCCGGGACCGGCTCCAGGGCGTGCAGGAACCCGCTGAGATAGCGCGGGTAGGACGGCACGACCAGCGGGTTGCCGAGCAGCGCGTCGACCCGCGCCCGCAGCTCCTCGCGGGTGAGGGTGCCCAGCTGGGTCTGCGCCGACCAGAGCAGGGCCGTCTTCGGCGGGTCCTCGGGGTGGGACTGGGCGACGGACAGCTCCAGCTGGGTCCGGTCGCAGCCCAGCGACAGCGCGAGGCTCTCCATGCTGAACAGGAACCCGAGCATCGCCGCGACCTGCCGGACTCCCGCCTCCTCGTCGGTGAACGCGGTCGGCAGCAGGGTGCAGTAGTGGGCGTACCCGGTCGTGACGAAGGACTCGATCCAGGCCGGGAGGGCGGGTTCGCTGGTGCGGTAGTACGCGAGCAGCCGCCGGACCCGGCGCAGTACCTCCGGTGCGCCGTCGACACTGCGCTCGGTGGCCAGGACCGCGAGGGCGCGGGTGCCGAGTTCGTCGGCGAGGCGGCGGCTGCGCAGGAAGCGGGTCGCGTCCTCGACGGTCTCCAGGACGGTCGCCGCCGTGCCTCCGGGGTCGTAGGCGCGGCGACGCAGGCGCTGTTCCAGGACCTGTTCGATGCTGACGGCCTCGTAACCGAGTTCGATGAGGGCGCGTTGGTGGGTGCCGAGGGCCAGGTCCCAGGACTCCTGGATGGGCTGGTCGCCGAGGCCCCGCTCGCCCATGATGGGGCGGGCCGCGCCGTGCGGCAGCAGTTGGCGCAGCATCCACAGGACGTCCGAGCAGGCGCGCAGCTCGGGTTGGCCGGCGATGTCCAGCAGGGCCCGTTTCACACCGCGTTGCTGGAGCGGCAGTCCGAGGGGGGCCAGCCGGTCGTGGACGTCCCGGGCGAGCGGGGGCAGGGCGTCGTAGCCGACCTGCCCGATCCGGTCGCCGCCCATCATGATCTCCACGAGCCGCCGCACATCGCGCCGACCGGGCACCCTGTCCTTCTCGATACAGGTGACGGCGGCGTCCTGGAAGTCGTACGGGGTCGGCTTGGCGCGGTCGCGCATTCCGGCCAGCAGGATGGAGGTCTCGAAGACGGCGATGGCGTCGGCGGTGGAGGCGAGATAGCCGGCCCGGCGGGCGGCGCGGACGATGTCGACCGACCAGCCGAGCAGTTCGGCCTCGTCGAGCCGGTCGAGGACGGGCGGGCGCTGGAGGAAGCCGCTGAGCCGGTCGGCGGCCGGGATCTCCGGGGCCGGGCCGAGTGCCGGGCCGGGGGCCGCTGCCTTTCTGGCCTTCGCGGGCTTCTTGGTCCCGGCCTGGCCCTCCAAGCGGAAGGGTTTCACCCGGGTCCGCTTGAGATTCTTCGCCCAGACCGTGGCGGCGATGGACACCGAGCCGCCCGCGAGGCCGAACTGTGCCTCGATGGAGGCGTGGCTGGAGGGGATCAGTCCGTGCTGCCAGACGGTGGCGGTCCGCGGGCTGATCTCGAAGCCGTCCGCGCCGTCGACGCCGAACTCCTCGACCCGGCTGGCCGCGTGGAAGGCGCCGCAGACATAGAGGCAGTCGGCGGGGTCGGCGCCGGAGGCGGCGAGGTGCTCACGCATCCTGGTCCACATATAGCGCTCGCGGTCCTCGTCCACCCGGACGCGGTGCGGGTCGCCGGGCGCCAGCCGCCGGAAGAGGCTGCCGATGAGCAGCATGACCTGGCGGTAGGTGTCGTGGTCGCTGTCGCCGAGGGGCAGTTCGACGTACTGGTGCCACCATTCCGACCAGTGCCGGACCCGGCCGTGGCGCAGCAGATGCTCCTCCAGTTCGGCGAAGCGGGGGCGCAGGTCGCCGATCTCCACGCCGACCGCGTCGCCGTGCAGCGCGGTGTCCTCGTCGGGGCCGGGGGCGTCCTGGTCGGCCGGTGCCTCAGCGGGTTCCTCGCGGCGGTCCCACTGGAAGACATGGTCCGAGGAGCGGTCGACCAGGACGAGTTCCACCCCCGGGGTGTCCAGGGCATAGGCGATGGCCTGGTACTCGGCGGACGCCTCGGTGATCGGGGCGACCACCGACAGCGGCGACCAGTCGGCGGGGAAGCCGTCGACCTCGCTGGCGAACGCCTGGACGGCCACCGGCAGTCGGCAGTTGCGCAGTTCGGTCAGGAGCGGGGCCATGTCCTCGCACAGCTCCAGATAGACCACCTTGGGCTGCTTCTCGCGGAGCCGGCGGGCCATGGCGAGGGCGGAGGCCGGTGAGTGGTGGCAGACCGGGAAGATCTCCAGGGGTTCGCGGACCGCGCGGTCGACGTCGTCGACGATGCCGAGCAGGATCCCCTCCAGGGCGCCGGGCCCGTCCGCGAAGGTGGTGGCGGCGTCCTGGAGCTGGGTGCGCAGGGCGGTGAAGGGGCTGCTTGTCCCGGTGGCGGGCACCGGGGTGGTGGGGGCGGTCACGACAGGGTCGCGATGGCGTCGCGCCCGCCTTCGAGGAACTCCGGCCAGGCGCCGCCCGCTTCCTTGCTACGCGGCTCGACGACCCCGTGCAGATACTTGTTGAGGATGGCGAGGTCCTCCGGTTCGCGCCGGGCCAGCGAGCCGACGAAGGAGGAGGCCAGGGTGTGCGCGGTCAGGGATCGCTCGCCGAAGAAGTTGCTGTGCAGGATGGCGTCCTCCAGGACACCGATCTGCTCGGCGGTGGAGAGCGCGGACTCCAGCTTCTCGTCATCGCTGCCGGCCGCGGCGGCGGAGGCCCGCAGATCGGCGAAGCTCTGGAGCAGCACATCCAGCAGGGTCGGCGGTACGTCCAGCTCTATGTGGTGGCGGCGCAGCAGTTCCTCGGTGCGGAAGCGGACGATCTCCGCCTCGGCCTTCTTGTTGGTGACGACGGGGATGCGGACGAAGTTGAAGCGGCGCTTGAGCGCGGAGGACAGGTCGTTGACGCCCCGGTCGCGGCTGTTGGCGGTGGCGATGATCGAGAAGCCGGGCTTGGCGAACACGATGCTGTCACCGGACCCGCCCGACCCTCCCGACCCTCCGCTCTCTCCGGACGCGGGCGCGGGCGCGCTGCCGCCGAGTTCGGGCACCGAGATGTACTTCTCGGAGAGGATCGAGATCAGCGCGTCCTGGACATCGCTGGTGGAGCGGGTCAGCTCCTCGAAGCGGCCGATGGCACCCGTCTCCATCGCGGTCATGATGGGTGAGGGGATCATCGACGCCCGGGACTGGCCCTTGGCGATCACCATGGACACGTTCCAGGAGTACTTGATGTGGTCCTCGGTGGTGCCCGCCGTGCCCTGCACCACCAGGGTGGAGTTGCGGGAGATCGCGGCGGACAGCAGCTCGGCCAGCCAGCTCTTGCCGGTGCCGGGGTCTCCGATCAGCAGAAGTCCCCGGTCGGAGGCGAGGGTGACGATGGAGCGCTCGACGAAGCTGCGGTCGCCGAACCACTTCTGGGGGATCTCCCGGTCGAGTCCGTCGGCGCGCTCGGAGCCGAGGACGAACAGCCGGACCATCTTGGGCGACAGCCGCCAGGAGAACGGCTTGGGGTTGTCGTCGATGGACTCCAGCCAGTCCAGCTCCTCGGCGTACTTGATCTCGGCGGGGGCGCGCAGCAGGTCGGACATGGGATGCCTTTCTCAGGAACACTTGCAAGACTTGCAAGGGCGGAGCAGGGGGGCGGAGCAAGCGGGCGGAGCAAGGGGGCGGAGCGAAGGGCTCCGGTCAGGTCAGGAAGTTCTTCAGCTCATGGACGAGCTTGCGGATATGGCCCGATATCACCGGTGTCCCCAGGTCCTTGAACCGTTCGCGGAACCAAGGATTCACACTCCCCCGCCCCGAGCTGGTCACCGAACCGACCGGGATGAACTTCGCCCCGGAGCGATGGACCGCCGCCATGGACTGGAACAGCTCCTCGGTGCGCGCTTCGTAGAAGTCGGAGATCCACACCACGACCGTGTTGCGCGGCTCGGCGATCTTCGGCTGGGCCAGCGCCATCGCGACCGTGCCGTCGGTGCCGCCGCCCAGCTTGGTGCGCAGCAGCGTCTCGAACGGGTCCTGCACCCAGGGGGTGAGGTCGAGTGCCTGGGTGTCGTAGGCGATGAGGTGGACGTCGACCTTGGGCAGTCCGGCGAAGATGGACGCCAGGATGGTGCAGTTGACCATGGAGTCGACCATCGAGCCGGACTGGTCGACCACCACGATCAGGCGCTGGGGTGTGGTTTTGCGGGTGGTGTGCCGGTAGTAGAGGCGGTCGACGTAGAGCCGCTCCTCCGCCGGGTCCCAGTTGGTGAGGTTCTTCCAGATCGTGCGGTCGAGGTCCAGGTTGCGGTAGACGCGCTTGGGCGGGATCGACCGGTCGAGGGTGCCGACCGTGGCCTTCTCCACCTGGGTGCGCAGTACGTCGGCGACCTCGTCCACGAAGCGCCGGATCAGGGCCTTGGCGTTGGCGAGGGCGACTCCGGAGAGGTTGTTCTTGTCGCGCAGCAACTGCTCGATGAGGGACATGCTGGGGGTGAGCCGCGCGGCGAGCCGGGGGTCGGCGAGGACCTCGCGCAGCCGCATCCGCTTGACCAGATCGGCTTCCAGGCCGCCCAGTTCGGGTCCGATCGCCGGCAGCAGATTGCTGAGGTCGGGGGTGCTGCGGCGGCCTCCGGTGCCCGTGGGGCTCACGCCGTTGCCAGCGGCACCCGGTCCGGAGCGGCCGTTGCCGCCGCGCAGTCCGCCGACCTCGCAGCCGAGGGCGCGCTCCAGCCAGCCCGCGTCGGACTGCCAGCGGGAGAGCTGCTCCGCGGTGACCGTGCCACTGCCGGTGGCGAAGACATTGAGCAGCACCTTGGAGACCAGCGCGGCCCGCCGCACCTCGGCGGCCCGGTCCCGCCCGTCGGCCTCGAACCCCTCATCCGCCTCCGGCACCATCAGCCCGTCGAACTCCTCCGCGAGGCCGGGATGGCGCTGCACGACCGAGTCGACGGACGCCTGCGGGTCCAGCAGCGCGGGCGGCAGCCCGATGTCCTCGACGACGGCGAGGCTCGCGGACTCCAGGGTGACCTGTTCGTCCTGGTCGAAGAGGCGGGCCAGCAGCCGCCAGTACAGCACCTGGCGCCGGTTGTCGTGGGCGCTCGCCGCGGCCCCGGTCTCCTCAGTCGGTTCCGTCATTTCCGCAACAGCCTTCCCGCCCGCTCGCGCAGGGCCGCCACGGCGTCGGTCGCCGCCTTCTCCGCCTTCGCCCCGACCCGGTCCGCCGTCCCTCCGGCCCATCCCCCGGCGTGCACGGCGACGCTCTTCTTCCGTACCGTCGCCTCCACCGCGAGCGGCTGGAGCCGGAACCTCCCGGCGTCCCACCGCAGCAGCCCGATGCAGGCACCGGACGCGGCGACGGACTCCGGGGTGAGCGGACCGGCGACCGGGATCCGGTCGGTGTCCACGGCGAGGGGCCGCCCGGCGACGGTGAAGGTCAGCTCCTCGTCGCCGCCGCCCCGGGCGGTGTAGCCCTCCAGGAAGACGGGGACGGCGATCCGCGCCGGGTGCCGGTCCAGGGGTGCCGTGTCCCCGGCCGTGGCGGTCGGCAGCGCGACCCGGGCGGTGGCGAAGGCGTCGGCGGGTTTCCCGGCCCGCGCGTGCTCCTCGCTCCACACCAGGTCGCCCTCGGCGGTGACCGGCATACCGGTCAGGTCCATCGAGCGGCCCTCGCTCACCGCGGCGAGCAGGGACATATGGGGGCGCATCAGCTGCCAGACGCCCGCGCCGAGCACCGTGTCCGGCTTGGGTACCGAGACCGCGGCCCGCACCAGGCGGGGCGGTGAGCCGTCGGCGGGTTCGAGGACCGCGTGCACCTGGGCCTGGGCGGCGGTGGCGTGCTCGCACAGATCGACGCCGAGCGGCAGCAGTCTGCCGGTGGCCGTGTCCATGGCCGGTGTGCTCGTGGCCGCCGGATCCATGGCCGCCGGATCCGTGGCTGCCGGATTCGTGGCCGCCGGATCCGTGGCCGCCGCGTTCCCAGCGCCGGGGACGGTCAGCAGCATCGCGCGCGACCAGAGGTCGGCCCAGCGGCGGAGCGGGACGCGCTCCAGGGTGGCGCCGGGGCAGCAGGCGGCGAGTTCGGTGGCGAAGCCGTCGAGCAGGGTGGCCGGCCGGCGCAGGGCGGGGTCGGGCAGCATCGCGGAGACCACCGGGGCCGCCCCGGAGATCAGTTCGTGGTCGATGCCCTGCCATCCGGCGCGCGCCAGATCGCCGAGCCAGGAGCGGGCGGCGGCCAGCACAGGGGCCGTCCCGCCCGGCGCCGGGTCCGGGCGGGCACCGGTGTCGGCGGGGGTGCGGCGGCCCGCGATCTCGTGGGCGCGGAGCAGCAGCGCGTCATGGGCGGCGCCGAGGAGCGCGGTGCGGGCGGCGGCGAGGGCGAGGAAGTGGTCCTCGCTCGCGGCTCCGGCCGCCACCTTCTCCACCGCCTCGCCGACCCGCGCGGCCAGCGGTGTCCCGGTGAGGGACCGGGCGAACTCCGCGAGGGCGTCGGCCTCCTCGGCACGGGGCCGCAGCAGCCCGGCGGACAGGGCGCGGTCGAAGGCGTCGACCGCGGCGAGCACCTCGCCGAGCCCCTCGACGGAATCCCCCTCCCCGGGTTCCCCCTCGCCGGCCACGGCCCCCACGCCACCCGAACCACCCAAGTCCCCCGCACCGGCACCCGCACCCGCACCCACACCCACACCCACACCGATAAGCCCCATCTCCCTGGTCGGCGGAAACCAGTGCAGCTCCGGCACCGACTCCGTCACCGGGGCGAGTTCGAGATAGCCCAGATGCCGCAGAAAACGGCTGAAGACCGCCGCCGCGGCACCGGCGTCCGCCCCGGACGGGCGGGTACGGGTCATCACCTGGCCGAGATGGGCCGCGGTCAGCCCGCTCGGTTCGGTGCCCTTCTCGGGCTCGACGCGCAGATAGCGGGCGACCCGATCGAACCCGTACTGGAGGACCGACTCATCGAGCAGGGCATGGAGATGTTTGCAGAACGAGCCCCGGGCGCCGCCGCACGGCCGGTTGTTGTTGGTGCTGCACGCGAAGGCGTACGTGCCCGCCTCGACGGACGAGACATAGACCCGCCCGATGTCGGAGCCGCTGGACACCACCCCCTGGAGCCGTCCATCGGCCAGTTCGACAAACGGGACCTTCGCGAGCTTGCGGGGTCGCGCGGGTGGGACCACCCTCGCGGTGCTCGACTTCTCCCAGGCCGACAACGCACCATCTCCTTTGCGCACAGGGGGACTTCCCCAGCCGATCGGCGGGGACATCAACGAACGTACCGGGGCCCACTGACAACGCCCCTGACCTGCGCCTTCCCACACAAGGACACACTTTCGTCACGACGTGTGCACATTTCCCCCGCCATGCGAGATCATGGCCCGTCACGCACCATCCCTGGGGGAACCATGAGTTACGACGCCACACAGCCGCAGCCGCCCATGCCGGGCTTTCCGCCGCAGCAGCCGCCTCAGCCGCCGAAGCGGCCCGGCCGGGGCCGTACCAACACCGTGATCATCTGCTCGGCGGTCGCCGTGATCGCCACGGTGGTGATCACCGGTGTGGCAGTGAGCCGCGGCGGCGACGGCGAGGCGGAGGCCAGGCCGACGGTCACCGTCACCGAGACGGTCGGCGCCGAGGACGCGCCCGCGCCGGACGAGGAGCCCGCGGCGGACGAGGCCACGCCGGAGGACGGCGTCTACGCCCTCACCGACACCGTGGCCTACGAGAACGACATCGAGGTCAGCCTCGCCTCGTTCGAGCGCGGGGTGTCCAGCGACTACGCGGCGCCGGAGAACACGCCCTACGCGAAGTTCACCATCAAGATCGTGAACAACTCGGACACCAAGCTGGACGCGTCGATGATGACCGTGAGCTGCGCCTATGGCGACGAGGGCAAGGAGGGCGAGGCGATCTACGACGACGGCCTCGACGGTCTGCCCGACACCAGTGTCCTCGCGGGCCGCTCGCTGTCCGTGCCGTGGGGCTGCGAGCTGCCGAAGGACGAGACCTTCCTCCAGGTGGAGGTGGCACCCGACTGGGAGTCGGACATCGCCATCTTCACCGGCACGGTCAAGAAGTAGCGCCCACCGCCCGGCCCACCGACCCGGCCTACCGCCCCTCTCCCTCCCCCTCCACCTCCACCTCCACCAACCGCGCCAACCGGGCCAGCGCCATCCGCGTACCGGTCTCGTTGTCGGCGGCGGGCACGGCGTCGGGCAGCCCCTCGTGCACCACGACCACCTCGGTGCCCTCCCCGGCGGGGACCAGGGTGGTCGTCATCGTCATGGCGCCCCGCATCGCCGGGTCGTCGGTCTCGAACTCCAGCACCTCCACCACCTGCTCGTCCGGCACCAGCCGGGCGAAGTGGCCGTGGTAGGTGTCGGTGTTGCCGCCGGACTTCCCGGCCGCGTCCGGCGCGTCGTACGTCAGCGAGACCCGGAATCTGCCGCCCTCGCGCGCCTCGAACTCATGGACCTCGCAGCGCATGTCGTCCGGCATCCGCCAGCGGGCGACCGCCTCCCGGTCGGTCAGCGCCCGGTAGACGGCGGCCGGCGCGGCACTCACCTGCTGGGTGACCCGAGTCGTGTGCATACCGCCAACATAGCCACCCCCACTGACACTCACCTGGGCGGCACCGCAGCCCCTCATCCCCCGTCGGAGAGCAGCGCGCAGACGAAGTCCTCCTGGACCGCGCGCAGCTCGCGCAGCCGGTCCGGGTCCAGGGTCCGGTTGATCTGGGAGGTGACGGTGAAGGTCAGTGAGCGCCGGCCGTCCGGGGTCGCGGCGATGAGCTGGGTGTAGCCGGGGAAGTTCCCGGTGTGGCCGAGCACCTCGCCGCACCGGGTCGCGTACCGGAAGATCGCCAGCCCGGCCGTGTTCGTGCCCGGCCCGGCGGGTTCGGAGGCGCCCTCGATCCAGTCGCGCTGCTCGCGCGTCAGCCGCCCGCCGTAGAGCGCGCCGGAGGCGTAGCCGCGGATGAAGCGGTTCATGTCGGCCGGGGTGGAGACGATCCCGCCGGACGCCCACACCCCGGACGCGCTCAGGATCTCGCTGATGTCCTCGGGCGGCGCGGCCGGACCGGTGTCGTAGCCGTGCAGATACGGCTCCGGCATCCGGTACCCGGAGGGCAGCGAGGTGTCCCGCAGCCCGAGCGGCCGGTAGACCAGGTCCCGCAGCAGCGTCTCGTACGGTGTCCCGGTCGCGGCCTCCGCCATCAGGGCGACGGCGATGTTGTCGGAGTTGGAGTACTGGTAGCGGGTGCCCGGCGGGAAGCGCAGGGGGTCGCGGGCCACGTGGTCGAGCAGGCGGCGGGAGTCGAAGCGGTGGTGCGGGTCGGCCGTGACGATCTCCTGGAAGCGGGGGTCCTCGGTGTAGTCGGGCAGACCGCTGGTGTGGTGCAGGAGCTGGCGCAGGGTCACCGCGCCCCAGGCATGCGGCAGCCGGGGCAGCCGCTCGCGCAGGGTGTCGTCCAGACGGAGGGCGTGCCGGTCGGCGAGGGCGAGCGCGACGGCCCCGCTGAACGCCTTCGCCGTGCTCGCGATGCGCATGTGGTCGTCGGGCTCCGGGGGGCGACCGGTCGTCAGATCGGCGACCCCGGCGCGGACGACCTGGGTGTGCGGGCCCCGCTGGAGCAGGGCGATGGCGCCGGGCGGTCCGCCGGGAGCCCGGACGAGTGCCTCCAGGCGCCGCTGGAGGGCACTGTCGTCGCCGTGCGCGGCCGAGGTCGTGGTGGCTGCGGCGGTGGCGGGCGCGGCCGGTACCAGCACGGTCAGACACACCGCGAGCAGCCGGACCGCCCGCAACCGGGGCCGGAACGCGGCACGGCGGGAGGCGGGACGGGGCGGCCGGGGGCGAGAGGACATCGGGGCTCCTGGGACGGGCATGACGAACGGGGCGGGACGGGGCGGCACGGGGCCGAGGGGCGGGTGCACGCCTCGGCCCCGTCCCAGCCTGTCCGGCACCGGGCGCGGGGGCCGCCGGGGTTGCTGCATCCGGACCAATGGGGCCGTGACCGATGGGCCGTGACCGATGGGGCCGTGACCGATGGGGCCGTGAGCAATGAGGCGGCCGACCTACGGGGCGCCCGGCCGATAGGGCACCTGACCTACAGGGGCGGCCCGACCAATGGGGCACCCGGCACCTGACCCACGGGGCGCCCAACCCACGCGGGGGCACCGCGCCCCATATGCCGCCCGCCCCCCGCGCCTGTTCAGCCCTGCCCGTCGTCCTTCGCCCACGCCCCGACGCCCAGGCGGCCCGTCGTACCGAGGTCCAGTTCCGGGGTCACGGTCACCGGGTCGGCGCCGGGCTTGGCCCAGACCCGCGCATAGGGCGCGTTCACCGGCTCACCGGACCCCGTGGTGTTGCGCCACACCAGGGTCGTACGGGCCCGTTCGCCGCGCCGGAGGGTGAGCGGGGCGGGCTCGGTGTCGGCGCCGGTGCCGGAGGCGATCTCGCTGCCGCCCTCAAGGATCTCGACGCCCTCGACCGGCTCATGACCGGCGTCGAGGAGTTCCAGCCGGGGGTAGCCGTCGAGGGCGTAGGCGTCGGCACCGCAGTTCTCCACGAACAGGCCGACCACGCGCAGCCCCATCGCCGCGTCGCCCTGGTCGGCGTACAGCCGCACGCCCGACGGCGGGCAGGTGGAGTCGTCGGCGGCCGGGGCCTCGTCGGCGGGGACCCGGCGGACGGTGGCGATGAGGGCCTGGGTGGAGTCGCCGAGCGAGCCCACCGCGCTGAAGGTACGGCGGACCGTGCGGCCCGGCGCGACCGCCTGCACGGTGTCCTCGGCGTGGTGCATGGCACGGCCCGAGGCGTCGGCGAAGGTGAAGCCGATCGTGTAGGTGAGGGCCTCGGTGCCGGAGTTGGTGACCTGGTACTCGACACAGTCGACGGTGCCCGCGCCGGCCCGGCTGCCGTACCCGAGGATCTTGACCCCGTCCTCCTCCGGGGCGGCGGCCGGAGTGGCGGACGCCGGGGCGCCGCAGCCGGTGGGGCGGGGTGCGTCGGAGGCGGTGCCGAGCGCGTCGCCGCCGGGCAGCCCGGTGCCGCAGGCCGTGAGCAACAGGGCCCCGGTGACGAGGACCAGGGAGAGAGGGAAGGGGAGGGAGAAGGGGAGGGGGAGGGGGTTGCGACGCATCCGCCGAGTCGACCAGTCCGTGGGCTCGGCGCGTGTGGCGGAGGCCATACTTCCGGTCACAAGGCTGTCACAAGCGTCAACAGAGCCGCCATGGAGGGCAACACCGGCACCATCGGCGTCCATACACCTGCCACGGACGGCAACACGCCCGCCACCGGCGTCAACACACCTGCCATGGAAGGCACCCCCACCCCGACCCGTCCCGCCGGGACGGCCCCCGCACCACCGCCGACCGCTCCCCCGCGTGAACGGGGTCAGGGCCGGCGGTGGGGTGGGGGGTATCCGAGGGGGGATCGGGGGGATCGGGGGATCAGGGAGGAATCAGGGAGGGATCAGGAGCGCGCCGCGGACCTCCCCCGCCACAGGATCCGCTTAAGCAGCGGCCAGGCAAGCAGCACCGCGATCACCGCGTACACGGTCACCGAGAACCAGGTGTTCACCAGCCCGGAGACACTGCCGTCACTGATCTGGAGGGCGCGGCGGAGCTGCTGCTCGGCGTTGGGGCCGAGGATCACCCCGATGACGGCGGGCAGCACGGGCAGCCCGTAGCGCCGCATCCCGAAGCCGATCAGGCCGATGATCAGCAGGATCACCAGGTCGATCACCTCGCCGCCGACCGCGTAGGCGCCGACCGCCGCGAAGAACAGGATGCCCGCGTAGAGATAGGGCCGCGGGATGCGCAGCAGCTTCGCCCAGACCGGGGCCAGCGGCAGGTTGAGGGCGAGGAGCAGCACCATGCCGACGAAGAGGGAGGCGATCAGGCCCCACACCAGGTCGGGTTCGCGTTCGAAGAGCAGCGGTCCCGGCTGGATGCCGTACTGCTGGAAGGCGGCCAGCATGACGGCGGCGACGGCCGTGGTGGGCAGGCCCAGGGTGAGCATGGAGACGAGGGTGCCGGCGGCCGAGGCGGACGCGGCGGATTCGGGTCCGGCGACGCCCTCGATGGCGCCCTTGCCCCACTCGTCCTTGTGCTTGGACAGGCGCTTCTCGGTGACGTAGGAGAGGAAGGTGGGGATCTCGGCGCCGCCCGCGGGGATGGCGCCGAAGGGGAAGCCGATGAACGGGCCGCGGGCCCAGGCCTTCCAGGTGCGGCGGACGTCCTTCTTGCCGAGCCAGGGGCGGCCGACCGGGATCGGCTCGGGCGGCCGGCGCCGCAGATGCGCGGCGACCCACAGTGCCTCGCCGATGGCGAACAGCCCGACGGCGACGATGACGACGTCGATGCCGTCGGCGAGCTGGAGGGAGCCGAAGGTGAGCCGCTGCTGGCCGGTCATCTGGTCGAGCCCGACGAGGCCGATGGTGAGACCGATGAGGAGGGAGGCGAGGCCGCGGATGCGGGAGGAGCCGAGGACCGAGGTCACCGCGATGAACGCGAGGACCATGATGGCGAAGTAGTCGGGCGCGCCGATGTCGACGGCGAGTTCGGCGACCGCCGGGGCGAGCGCGACCAGCAGGAGGGTGCCGACCATGCCGCCGGTGAAGTGGCCGATGGCGGCGGCGGCCAGGGCCTGGGCGCCGCGCCCGGATTTGGCCATCGGGTTGCCCTCCATCGCGGCGACCACGGCCGCGCTCTCCCCGGGGGTGTTGAGGAGGATGGAGGTGGTGGAGCCGCCGAACATGGCACCGTAGTAGATACCGGCGAACATGATGAACGCGCCCGTGGGGTCGAGTCCGTAGGTGACCGGGAGGAGCAGGGCGACGGCCATGGCGGGGCCGATGCCGGGCAGGACGCCGATGGCGGTGCCGAGGAGCACGCCGAGGGCGGCCCACATCAGATTCATGGGCGTCAGGGCGGTGCCGAAGCCGTCCATGAGGGAGTTGAGGGCGTTCATCTCACAGCACTCCCATCAGCGGGCCGCCGGGGAGCGGTACTCCGAGCAGGTCGTTGAACAGCACATAGGTGACGAGGGACAGTCCGGCGGCGATCAGCGGGTCGCGGTCGACGCGGCGGCTGCCCAGCGCGAAGGCCGCGCCCCAGAAGAGCAGGGCCCCGGCGATCGGGAAGCCGAGCGGTTCGATGAGCACCGCGGTGGCGAGGAAGACCCCGCCGAGCAGCAGGACCGTGCGCCAGTCGGCCGGTTCGGACAGATCGACGTCCTCGCCGGTCTCGGCCTGGCCCTGGCCGCCGCGCAGCACATCGACGGCGAGCAGGGCGGCGATCACGAGCAGGCCGATGCCGACGGCGATGGGGACGGTCCTGGGGCCGACGGGTCCGCGCTGGGCGATGTCGACGTCCATGGTGAGGGCGTCGGTCAGCACCAGCACGCCGAGGATCAGCAGCAGGGCGCAGACGCCGAGTTCGGAGTACTCGCGCCACCAGGAGCGGCCGTCCCCGGCGGGTCTGCCGGAGGGGGCCGGGGTGGCGTCGTCGGTGGTCTGTGTCGTCACAGTCCCAGCTCCTTCAGCACCGAGACCACGCGCTTGTCCTGGGCCTCCAGGAACGCGCCGAATTCGTCACCGGTCAGGAAGGCGTCGTCCCAGCCGTTCTGCTGCATGGACTTCTGCCACTGCGGTGAGTCGTGCAGTTCCTCCACCAGCCGGACGAGTTTGTCGCGTTCGGCGTCGGAGAGGCCGGGCGGGGCGACGATGCCGCGCCAGTTGGTGAAGTTCACGTCGTAGCCGGCCTCCATCAGGGTGGGGGCGTCGAGGCCGTCGACCCGCTCGGGGCCGGTGACGGCCAGCAGCCGCAGCTCGCCCGCCTTGATCTGGTCGAGGTACTCGCCGACGCCGGAGACCCCGAAGGCGACCTTGTTGCCGAGGATGGAGGCGAGGAGTTCGCCGCCGCCGTCGAAGGGGATGTAGTTGACGTCCTTCGGGGCGATCCCGGACGCCTGCGCCATCAGCATGGGGGCGAGGTGGTCGGGGCCGCCGGGCGAGGACCCGCCGCCGACGGGCAGCTTGCCGGGGTCGGCCTTCCACGCGGTGACCAGGTCGTCGATGGTCTTGTACGGCGAGTCCTTGGCGACCACGACGACGTCCTGCTCCTCGGTGAGCCGGGCGATCGGGGTGGTGTCGGCGAGCGTCTTGGGGGCGTCGTTGGAGCGGACCGCGCCGACCACGCCGAGTCCCATGGACATCGCGAGCTTGCCGTTGCCGTGCTCGCTGACCAGCCGGGTCAGTCCTACGGTGCCACCGGCGCCGGGCAGGTTGAACACCTCGATGCCGGAGGTGAGTCCGGCGTCCTCGGCGTTCTTCGCGGCGGTGCGGGCCGTGATGTCGTAGCCGCCTCCGGGCGTGTTGGGGACCATGAAGCGCAGGCCCGGGATCTGTGTGCCGGTCTCGGCGCCGCTGCCGGTGGTCAGCAGCGGCGGCCCGAGAAGGACCAGCACGGCGGCCCCGAGCAGGGCGAGGGGAGTGCGCAGGCGCACGAATGCCACCACCTGTCGGTTACGTGTGTTGCGAAAACGGGGTCGTACGCGGTGCAGAAGCGGGGGGGAAGAGGCCCTGTGGGGGAGGGTGATGTGGGCCACATGTTGCACGGGCGTAAACACGGTGTCTCGCTTCCGGAACCAACGGAGGTTTTGGTCTTTGTGGCCAGGGGTCCCGCCGGGGATCCGGCCACGCGCCCCGCCGAGTATCCGGCCAGGCGTCCCACCGGGGATCCGGCCGAGCTTCCCGTCCGGGATCCGGCCACGCGCCCCACCGGAGGTCCCACCAGGCGTACGGGCAGAGGTCCCGCCAGGCGTCCGGCCAAGAGCCGCGCTCGCCGGGCCCGGCCGCGCCGGTCCCCCCGTCCCCCGCGCCGGTCCCGTCCCGCCCCCTTCCCCCTCGGGCCAGTCCCCTCAGCCCCCCCAGCCCCCGGGCCCGTCACGCCCCGTTACCAACCGGTGCCTTTCCCCCGGCCCGGTTCGCGGCCATCATGAGGCATCCCCGCATATGACGATGAGGTTGACCCGCCATGGCCGCCACGTTCCGCCGACACACCCTCGCGGGCGAGATGCTGGTGTTGCAGCTCGCCATCGTCGTGATGGTGCTGGTGGCGGTCGCGGCGGTGTCGCTGGCGCAGTCGAAGGCCACGTTCGACCGGGTCGAGGGGCGCCGGGTGACCGCGCTCGCGGAGCAGCTGGCGGCGACGCCGCTGGTGCGCGGGCAGCTGGAGCAGCCGCTGCTGCCGCGCGAGGCGCTGGCGCCGCTGGTGAACTCCACCCAGACCCAGTCCGGGGTCACCTCCGTGACCATCGCCGACGCGGGTGATCTGATCGTCAGCTCCACCGACCCGACGGTGATCGGTGAGCCGCTGCCGCGCGGGTCCGGCGCGGCGGCGGAGCCGGACCGGGGCTGGTCGGGCGAGCTGTCCCTCGGCGACAGCCGGGAGCGGGTCGCGCAGGTGCCGGTGCTGGGCGAGCAGGAGGGCAGTGTCGGCCGGGTGCTGGGCACGGTGATGATCGGTGAGGAGTCCCCCACGGTCTGGCAGCGGCTGGGCAACGCGTCCTCCTCCCTGATCGCCTATCTGGGGATCGCCAGCGGGCTGGGGCTGGCCGGTTCCTGGCTGCTGGCCCGGCGGATCAAGCGGCAGACGCTGGGCCTGGAGCCCCGGGAGATCGCCGGGCTGGCCGAGCACCGGGAGGCCATGCTGTACGGCATCGCCGAGGGCGTGGTCGCGCTCGACCCGCAGCACCGGCTGACCCTCGTCAACGAGGTGGGGCGGCGGCTGCTGGAGCTGCCCGAGGACTGCGAGGGGCGCGGGCTGGACGCCCTCGGCATCGACGGCAGACTCCGCGATGTACTCACCGGCGGCCGGGACGGGGGGTCGTCCGACCGGAGGGACGGGCCTGCGGCCGACCGGAGAGACGGGGTGCCATCCGCCGGACGCGGCACGACGGCCCCCGACCCGCCCGACGCGCCCGACGCGACGTCACCGGAAGGACAGCCACCGCACGGCCCCGCCCCGACACCGCCCCACCGGAGGACCCCGGCCGCCCCCGGCCCCGAGGGCGACCCGCCCCACCGGAGGACCCCGGCCGCCCCCGACCCCGAGGGCGACCCGCCCGACCGGCGGGACGACCCGTCCGACCGCCGCGACGAGGTCGTCATCCGCGGTGGCCGGATACTGATCATGAACCGGATGACGGTCACCAAGGACGGCCGCCCCCTCGGCTCGGTCACCACCCTGCGCGACCGCACCGAACTCGCCCGCCTGGAACGGGAGATCGGCTCCTTCCGCAGCTCCTCGGAGCTGCTGCGCGCCCAGGCCCATGAGTTCGCCAACCAGCTCCACACCATCTCCGGGCTGATCCAGATCGGCGAGCAGGACGAGGTGGTGCGCTACATCCGGGCGCTCAGCCTGCGCCGCCAGTCCCTCGATGTCACCCTCAGCCGCCGGGTACGGGACACGGCGGTGGCGGCGCTGCTGACCGCCAAGTCATCGCTGGCCGCGGAGCGGCGGGTCAGGCTGCGCATCTCCGACTCCACCGCGCTGGGCAGGCTCGCGCCGGAGGACGCCGCCGATGTGGCGACCGTGGTGGGCAACCTGGTCGACAACGCGGTCGACGCGGCGGCCCCGGCCGGCTCCGCCGAGGACCCGGAGGCATGGGTCGAGGTCGAGATCCGCCAGGACGCGTCCGGCGTGGAGATCGTCGTACGGGACTCGGGGCCCGGAGTGGCGCCGGAGCTGGCGCGTGAGGTGTTCGAGCACGGTTTCACCACCAAGGTCGCCCGGGAGGGCGAGCGCGGTATCGGGCTGGCCCTGACACGGCTGGTCTGTGAACGGCACGGCGGGGAGATCGCCGTGACCAACACCCCCGAGGGCGCCCAGTTCACCGCGCGTATGACGGTCGGTCGCCGCAGCGGCGAGGCGACGGAAGGAGCGTTGAGAAAATGACCGCGGCGAACGGCCCGGCGCAGCCCGCGAAGACCCTGGACGTCCTCGTCGTGGACGACGACTTCATGGTGGCCCGGGTCCATCGCGCCTTCGTGGAGCGGGTACGGCCCTTCCGGGTCGTCGGGGTGGCCAGCACCGGCGAGCAGGCGGTGGCGGCGGCCGACGAACTGCGCCCCGATCTGGTGCTGCTCGATCTGTATCTGCCGGATCTGTTCGGCCTCGATGTGATCCCCCGGCTGCGGGCGGCCGGGCACGACTGCGATGTGATGGTGATCAGCGCGGCCCGGGAGGCCGACACCGTGCGGGGCGCGGTCCGGCACGGGGTGGTCGACTATCTCCTCAAGCCGTTCGAGTTCGAGGACCTCCAGTCCCGGCTGGAGCGGTACGCGGCCCAGCGCGGGCGGCTGCTGACGACGGTGGTGCGCAGCCAGGCCGATGTGGACCGGGTGCTGTCGGGCGGCTCGGGTCCGGCGGCCGGCGGGCTGCCCAAGGGGATGAGCGTGGAGACGGCGGACCTGATCGAGCGGACCCTGCGGGACACCGAGGGCACGCTCTCGGCGACCGAGTGCGCCACCCTCACTGGGGTGTCCCGGGTCAGCGCCCGCCGCTATCTGGAGTACTTCCACACCGTCGGCACGGCGGAGGTGGCGCTGCGCTACGGGGTGGCGGGGCGGCCGGAACGGCGGTACCGCTGGCGCGGCTGACCCAGTGGCTGACCCAGCGGCTGCTCCCTCGACTCACTCCCGCATCAACCCCGCCGCCAGCGTGGCGCCCAGCTCCCAGCACGCTTCCAGGTCCCCCTTTCCGGGCTCGCCGATGACGGTGACCGGCTCGGCGGCCCGTCGCCAGCCCAGGCCGGTGGTGATGGTGTCGAGGGCGCGGGCGGCGCCGGTGGTGTCGTTGCCGCCGTGGATCCAGGAGCCGAAGGGGCGGCCCTGGGTGGCGTCCAGGCAGGGGTAGTAGATCTGGTCGAAGAAGTGCTTGAGCGCCCCGCTGAGATAGCCGAGGTTGGCGGGGGTGCCGAGCAGCAGTGCGTCGGCGGCCAGCACATCGGAGGCGGTCGCGGCGAGCGCGGGCCGCCGTACCACGTCGACCCCCTCGATGTCGGGGTCGGTCGCGCCGGAGACGACGGCTTCGAAGAGTGCCTGGCAGTTTGGCGAGGGCGTGTGATGCACGATCAGCAGGGTGGCCACGCAGGCACCTTGCCCGCCCCGGTGCCGCCGCGCAACCGCGACCCGGTGGCACCCGCCCGCCCGCGCTGGAACGATGGCGGCCAGGACCGCCGTGTCCCCGGACGAAGGGAACCACACCGTGACCGAGGCCCCGCTCAGGCCCCCCGCCGCCATCACCTTCGACGCGATCGGAGCCGCCTACGAGGACGCGTTCGCCGCCTCCGAGCCGCACCGCCGCTCGCTGGACCGGCTGCTGGAGCGGCTGGCCCCGGGCAGCCGGGTGCTGGATGTCGGCAGCGGCACGGGACGGCCGACCGCCGAGACGCTCGCCGCCGCGGGCCATGATGTGCGGGGGATCGACATCTCGCCGGTGATGGTGGGGATCGCCGCCCGTCAGGTGCCCGGGGCGTCGTTCGAGTGCGCGGACATCAGGGCGCTGCCGCTGCCCAGGGCGCGGTTCGACGCGGTCTGTGTGTACTTCTCGCTGCTCCAGATGACCCGCGCCGAGCAGTCCGATCTGATCGGGCGGCTGGCCGAGGCGCTGCGGCCGGGCGGCCAGCTGGTGCTGGCCACGATTCCGCTGGAGGTCGAGGACTTCGAGGTGGTCTTCCTGGGGCAGACGGTCCGGGCGACGAGCTTCTCCGCCGAGCAGGTCGCCGCGCTGGTGGCGGAGGCCGGGCTGACGGTGCTGGAGCGGGAGGAGGTGCTGTTCACCCCCGCGCTCCCGGAGGCCGGCCCGGAACCGCAGCTGTTCCTGTACTGCCGCCGGGAGAACTGAACCGGGGGATCTGAACCGGAAGGGCTGGGCCGGGAGAACTGAACCGGGAGCGCTGGACTGGGAGACCTGAGCTGGGAAGGCCGTGCCTGGAGGACTGGGCCGGGAGGACTGGGCCGGGAGGACTGGGCCGAAAGGGCTGATCCTCAAGAACCCTGGTCGACCAGCTCGGCGGCGAGCAGATCCATCAGCAGCCCGTCGTGCCAGGTCCCGTCGGTTCCGCGCTCGTACTGCCGCATCACCCCGACCGGCCGGAAACCGGCCTTGGTGTAGCAGCGGATGGCGGGGGCGTTGTCGGCGGCCGGGTCGATGACCAGCCGGTGGAAGCCGAGGTCGCGCACCAGGTACCGGGCCAGGGTGCGGACGGCGTCGGTGCCGAGTCCGGCGCCGTGGGTGGCGGGGTCGAGGAAGATGTCGATCCCGGCGTGCCGGTAGTCGGGCTCGCTCTCCTCGTACCACTGGATCATTCCGGCGATCCGGTCCTCGTACCGGACGGTCAGGCAGTGGGTGGCGGGGTCGGCCAGGTCCTCGGCGACGTCGGCGGCCAGGTCGGGGCCGCCGCGCCAGTGTGCGGCGACCTCGGGGGTGGCGCGGAGGGCGGCGAGGGCGGGGATGTCGCCGGGTTCGCTGGTGCGCAGGACGACCCGGGTGCCATGGAGTTCGGTCACCCGGGTCACGGTAGCCCGGCGCCCGCCCCGGACGCCGGTCATTTTGTCCCGCTCAGCCCTCGGCTCAGTCCGCGAGGCGCAACGTGCGCTTCGCCATTTCGTAGGCCGGCATCATGGCCCCGTGCTCGTGCGCGTCGGGGGTGTCGAGGTCGATGATGACGGGGCCGTCCGGGGTGGGCAGCGCGAAGGCCAGGTCCGGCCGCTCACCGAGGTCGTCGGTGGTGGTGTAGGAGACTTCGACGGCGGTGACCCCGTCGATCTCGAAGGGGCGGTACCGCACCCCGCTGTTCGTGGAGCCCGTCTCCACGGCGAGATAGGCCGCGAGGACCGCCTCGGGGTCGTCCTCGCCCGGCTCACCGGTCCAGACCCGGATAAAGCCCACGTGCCCGGCTGGCCTGGCGTCGATCTCGCAGGCGGCGGAGACGGGTCCCATCTCCCACAGGGCGTCGACGGAATCGACCGTCCACTCCTCCGCGATGTCAAAGGTCACCGGCAGCTCGCACGCGGACCCGGCCCCGCCGAGCGTCCCCCCGCTCTTCACCTCGGCGGCGGGCGCGGCACTGGCCTCGTCCGCCGGGGCACTGGCCGAAGGCTTCCCGTCAGCGCCGCCGCCCCCACCCGAGCACCCGGCCACCGCCAGCACCGCGACCGCCACCGCGACCGCCGTTCTCATCCCCGTCCCCACCCGCACTGTTCATTCTCCCCACCTTGATCCACTGAGCACGGACACTGTATGCGCGCGCACGCGTGGACCGTGATACCGGGACGATCACCCGAATGTGACGCAGACCACACGGGAAAATCCACCGCCCCGAATTTCCTCCCGAACTGCGATAACCGCATATCGGACACCCACCATCAACCTTGAGAACCACCAGCGGAACCCAGCACACAACCTTGCAATCAGAGGCACAATCAAGCAGCAGCACTCGAATACCAGACTCCCACTCCTCCCATCCCCCACCCCCCACAACCGGAACCACGGAAACCGCACCGCTTAACGTCCTGTTCATGACTGAGCTGGACGTACGGCCCCAGGCCACTGACCACGGCGACGGGGCCCCCGCCGACGGCATGCGCACCAAGGGCCTCAGCGGGAACTCCGTCGGCCTGCTGGGCAGCGCGGTCATCGGTATCTCCACCGTGGCCCCCGTCTACTGCCTCACCTCCACCCTCGGCTCCACGGCCGGGGAGGTCGGGGTGCAGATGCCGGCGGTGTTCCTGGCCGGGTTCCTGCCGATGCTGCTGGTGGCCTTCGCCTACCGCGAGCTGAACCGGGTGATGCCGGACTGCGGCACCTCCTTCACCTGGACGGTGAAGGCGTTCGGCCCGAAGGTCGGCTGGATGTGCGGCTGGGGCCTGGTCATCGCCACGATCATCGTGCTGTCCAATCTGGCGGGCGTGGCGACCTCGTACTTCTGGCTGCTGGCCGGGGAGATCACCGGCAGTGCGTCGGTGGCCGCGCTGGACGACAGCAAGGCGGTGCACATCCTGACCTGTCTCGCGCTGATCGCCATCGCCACGGTGATCAGCTACCGGGGCATGACGGCGACCAAGGGCGTGCAGTACGCGCTGGTGGCGCTCCAGCTCGTGGTGCTGGCGGTGTTCGTGGCGATGGCGTTCTCGAAGGCGGGCAGCGCGGAGTTCGCCACCTCCCTCGACTTCTCCTGGTCCTGGCTGAACCCGTTCGCCGTGCAGTCCTTCGCCGCGTTCACGGCGGGTCTGTCCCTGTCGATCTTCATGTACTGGGGCTGGGACGCCTGTCTCACCGCCAATGAGGAGACCAGCGGCAGCGACCGCACTCCGGGCCGCGCGGCGCTCATCGCCATGGTCGTCCTGGTCGGCTCCTACCTGGCCACCGGGGTGGCCGCGCAGATGGTGGTCGGCTCCGGCGAGACGGGGCTCGGGCTCGCCAACCCGGAGACCTCCGACAATGTCTTCGCCGCGCTGGCCGGACCGGTCATGGGCCCCGGCCTCGGCGTGCTGCTGTTCGTCGCGGTCCTGGCGTCGGCGGCGGCCAGCCTCCAGACCACCTTCATCCCGGTCGCCCGCACGGTCCTCGCGATGTCGACCTACGAGGCGCTCCCCGCGTCCTACGCGCGGGTGCACCAGCGGTTCCGCACCCCCGGCCGGGCCACGGTCACCGCGGGCGTGGCGACCGGCGTGTTCTACACCCTGATGACGCTGGTCAGCGAGCACGTCCTGGTGGACACGATCTACGCCCTCGGCCTGATGATCTGCTTCTACTACGCGCTGACCGCCTTCGCCTGCGCCTGGTACTTCCGCGCCGACCTGCTGAAGTCGGGCCGCGACCTGGTCTTCAAGGGACTGTTCCCGGTGGTCGGCGGGCTGCTGCTGGCGGCGGTGTTCGGCAAAACGCTGGCGGACATGTGGGACCCGGCGTACGGCAGCGGCTCCTCGGTGTTCGGGGTGGGGTCGGTGTTCGTGATCGGGGTGGGGCTCCTCGCCCTCGGCCTGGTGATCATGTTCGTGATGCGCTGGAAGAGCCCGGCCTTCTTCCGCGGCGAGGTCCTGACGAAATCGACCCCGGCACTGGTGGCGGAGAGCTGAGGGGGTTGGGGGGCTGAGGGGACCGGCGGGACTGGGGGAGACTGAGGGGACGGGCAGCCCCGCCCCGGAGAGGATCAGCGGCCCCGCCCCGGAGGGGACCGGCGGCCCCCACCCCGGAGGGCACCGGCAGCCCCGCCCCGGAAATTCCGTTGCGTTCCGCCCCGTTCGTCACAGAACCTGACGGCATGTCCACCCCTATACCCACCCCCTCCCTGCGCCCCGCCGCGCTCACCGACGCCCCGGCCATCACCGAGCTGCTCAACGCGATCGACCGCGTCGAGATCGGCACCCCCGAGACCGACCTGCACTCGATCGAGTCGGACCTCCGGCACCCGGAGACGGACCTGACGTCCGACTCCTGGCTCGGCTTCGACGGGGACCGGCTGGTGGCGTACGGGCTGCTGTGGGACGAGTCGGGCGGCGAGCGCATCGACATCGAGCACTGCGTGCTGCCCGGCCACCAGGAGACCGGGCAGCGGGTGCTGCGGGCGATGGAGGCACGCGCCCTGGCCAAGGCACGATCCAACGGCGCCGAGCGGGCCGTGATCCACCTCGGCCTGAACACCCGCACCACCACCGACACAGCCCTGCTCACGCCCCGCGGCTGGCACCCCGTACGCCGCTATCACACCCTCACCCGGGCCCTGGACCCGGTGCGGGACCTGGCGCCCGAGGCGCCGCCCGGCGTGCGGGTGCGGGCGTGCCTCACCGAGGAGGACCGGGTCCGCGCCCATGCCCTGGACCAGCTGACCTTCGTCGACCACTACGACTTCCAGCCCCGCACTTACACCCAGTGGCTGGCCGACCTCGACCCCGAGCTGACCGACTGGTCCCTGGTGTGGATCATCTCGGTGGAGGGGCTGGGCGACGCCGGGTTCCTGCTGGGCCGCGGCGACCTCAGCAGCACGGCCTGGATCAGCGGCCTCGGGGTGGTGCGCGAGGCCCGGGGCCGCGGCCTCGGCGGCTTCCTGCTGCGCCACGCCTTCGCCGAGTTCGCCGCCCGGGGCCGCGCCAAGGTGGGCCTGGGCGTCGACACGGACAACGACACAGGCGCACCGCAGCTCTACGGCCGCAACGGCATGTCGGTCCACTACGTGGTCGACACCTGGGAGACGGTCGTCGACTAGGCCGTGTCTGACGGCTCTTTGGCGAGGTCGCGGAGCCAGATGACGAGGGCTGCGGTGGCCAGGGTGCCGTGGAAGATGTAGTCGCGTT
>NZ_JBEXLA010000061.1:0-35239 GCF_040609715.1 Streptomyces sp. NPDC004610
CGGAGGAACTCCCACTCCTCATCAGACAGCTCATGACGACGTATCACCCGACCATGATCCACCACGCAAGATCAATTGAAGACACGCCCTAGGCCGCATGCCACCGTTCGGTGTTGTCCTGGAGCCGTGCGACGTAGCCGCGCGTCATCTCGTAGAACGCCCGTACGCCGTACTCCTTCATATAGCCCCAGTTGAATTCGAGGCTGCGGAGCACGACGGGGAACGGGTGGAGGGCCTGTGTCCGGCCCCATGTCCCCAGCACGTCCTGAACGTCCAGCCTGGTGGCTCGCTCGTTCAGGACGTCCCACATACCGGATGCGTCATAGTCGCCGAGCACCTGGTCGAGAATGCCCGCGCAGCGAAGAAGGTTGGCCTTCTTCGCGTCGAACACGCGAGAGACCTCTCCACGCGCTGCGTCCGTGCCTTCTTTGCGCGCTGTGCTGATGGCGCGGGTCAGTTCCGTGCTGAGGGCCGCCTCGTCACAGAGGGAGTCCCCGAAGCTGAGCCAGGGGTCCGGAAATCCCCGCTCGGCCGTGATCCGGAAGATTCGATCGCCTTGCGTTCCCATCCACTCCTCCTCGGAACGAGTCGGCAGCGGAACAGGGCCGCTGCGCGTCAACTGGAGGGTGCACACCGCCGGAAAAGGTCTTCGGCGGCCTGATCGAACGGGACCTGGACCTGCTCACCGCTGTCCATGTCCCGCAGCGTGACCGTACCGGCCTCTCGCTCGGCCGCGCCGTAAATCACACAGAACCGGGCCCCCTGTTCGCCGGCCCACTTCATCTGTTTGGCGAACTTCCCGCTTGACCCCAGATAGACGCCCGTGCGGACTCCGGCACGGCGGATCTGGGCCGCCAACCGGAAGCTGCCGGCGGCCTGCTCCTCCCCCATGACCGTGACGGCCACGTCGATCTGCGCATACGGGGCCTCCTCGGCCTGCGAGAGCAGGGGCAGGATGCGCTCGATGCCCAGGGACCCGCCGCAGGCAGGTGCGTCCTTGCCGCCGAGACGTCCGATGAGACTGTCGTACCGCCCTCCGGATGCGATCGACCCGGGCACGCCGGGAGCGACCACCTCGAAGATCACTCCGGTGTAGTAGTCGAGTCCGCGTACGAGGTTCGGCGTGAATCCGATCCGCTCCGCAGGGATCGTGTCCTTGGTCAGCTCCAGCAGCCTGTCCACCTCGGCCAAGCCTGCCTGACCGGTTTCGCTGGACTTCAGCCGCGTCCTGACCCGCTCGACCGCATCGGATGCGGTGAGATCGTCCACCAGACCCTGGGCCATCTCCTGTGACAGGCCGCGACGGGCCACCAGCTCGCTCACCACGGCCTCCGGCGCGAGTTTGTCGAGCTTGTCGAGGGTGATCAGCGCGCCGGAACCAAGCTCGCCGGGAACCTCGTACGCCTCCAGCAGGCCGAACAGGGCATGCCGGGAGTTCACCAGGAACCGGAACTCCGGCACGCCGAGCGCGTCGAGCGCGTCGTGCAGAGCCAGGACCACCTCGGCGTCCGACAGGGGTGAGGACGAGCCCACGATGTCCAGGTCGCACTGGACGAACTCCCGGAACCGCCCCTTGCCCGGCCGGTCCGCTCGCCAGACCGGCGCGATGGCGTACCGCTTGTACGGCGAGGGGAGCTGGCTGCCGTATGCCGCCGCCGCGCGGGCCAGGGGGACGGTGAGGTCGTAGCGCAGCGCGAGATCGGCCTCCCCGCTCGCTTCGTGCTCGCCGCGTCGGAGAATCTTGAAAATCAGCTTGTCGCCCTCGTCCCCGTACTTGCCGGTGAGGACGTCCAGCCGCTCGAAGGCAGGCGTCTGGAGCGGCTGGAACCCGTAACGGGCGAACACCGTGCGGATCGTCGCGAACGCGCGCTCGCGCCGCTCGTACTCCGCTGCGAGGAAGTCACGGGTCCCGGACGCGGGGTCGAACTGCTTCAAGGAGGCCATGCGGGACATAGTCCCGGACGCCGGTGGTCGAGGGCAAAACGCCTCGGGTCGTGTCCCGCCCTGTGGTGACGGCCCGTCAGATGCCCCGTCAGATGCCCGACCCGGGCCCCGCCGGAAGCGAACGGGGCACGGGGTTGTGCGGGGCGGTTCTTCTACAGGTCGACGGACCGGGCGAGCGCGACCAACCCGGCGAACGCGCGGACGGAGACTTTCAGAACGGGGCCGTCCGGGCACTTGCTGTCCCGGACCGGGACCACGCCGGTAGCCATTGCTCGCGCGGGGGCCCACTCGACGCAGTTGCCGCCGTTGTTGCTGTAGGTGGATGCAATCCAGTTGCGCGGTTCAATGCTCACAGGGTGCTCCTCCTCGTTACCGGTCAGCCGACCGAGCGAGCGCGACCAGCCCAGCGAACGCGTGGACGGAGATGCTCAGAACAGGGCCGTCCGCGCACTTGCTGTCCCGGATGGGGACCATGCCGGTGGTCATCGCGTGCGCGGGGGCCCACTCGACGCAGGTACCGCCGCTGCCGCTGTGGGAGGACTTGACCCAGTGCAGCGGGGGCGCGTTGGTCTTGGCCATCACAGAATGCCCTTTCATAGCCGCGAGCATGGAGCGATCTGGAGCGCGGAGTGGGCGTCCCGGCGGACTCCGGCAACCGCCGCCGCCACTACGGAGGCGGGTCGCCGATTGCCCGAACTCCGCCGTTTCGGAGGGTGAGGTAGGGCGGGCCTGGTGCTGTGCAGTGCGGTTCTACCTGTCGGCGGAACGGGCGAGCGCGACCAACCCGGCGAACGCACGGACGGAAACGCTCAGAACAGGGCCCTCCGCGCACTTACTGTCCCGGACCGGGACCATGCCGGTAGCCATCGCTCGCGCGGGGGCCCACTCCACGCAGGACCCGCCGTTGTTGCTGTAGGTGGATGCGATCCAATTGCGTGGTTCAGCGATCATGGGGTGCCCTCCGCACTACAGGTCGGCCGACCGGGCAAGCGCCACCAGCCCGGCGAACGCACGGACGGAAACGCTCAGAACAGGGCCCTCCGCGCACTTACTGTCCCGGACCGGGACCATGCCAGTAGCCATCGCTCGCGCGGGGGCCCACTCCACGCAAGTCCCGCCGTTGTTGCTGTAGGTAGAAGCGATCCAGTTGGGTGATTCAGTGCTCACAGGTTCTCCCTCCGCACTACAGGTCGGCCGACCGGGCGAGAGCCACCAACGCGGCAAACGCGCGATCGGAGATGCTCAAAGCAGGGCCGTTCGGGCGCTTGCTGTCCCGGACCGGGACCACACCGGTAGCCGTCGCGTGCTCTGGGGCCCACTCGACGCAGGACCCGCCGCTACCGCTGTACGAGGACTTGACCCAGTTGAGAGGTACGGTCCCAGTCGTCACAGGCTGCCCTTTCCTGCCTCATTGGGCACGACCACCGGGCCGCCTGTGGGACGACCTCGGCCTTTGAATGAGGGTAGGCACACTCACCGGCAGGGGGACCGAAGCGGACGCATACGGCCGAAAGAAGCGCTCCGCTGAATCTGAGCCCCGCCGTTCCGGAGGATGGGGAACGGCGGGGCCTGGTGCTGTGCGGTGCGGTTCTACAGGTCGGCGGACCGGGCGAGGGCGACCAGTCCGGCGAACGCGCGGACAGAGACGTTCAGAACGGGGCCGTCGGTGCGCTTGCTGTCCCGGACCGGGACTATGCCGGTGGTGGTCGCGTGCGCGGGGAGCCACTCAACACAGGACCCGCCGTTCTGCGTGCTGTAGGAGGACTTGACCCAGTGCAGCGAGGGAGAGTTGGTCGCGGGTATCACATACTTCCCTTTCGTAGCTCTTCGATCATGGCGACCGATTCCGCTTGTGAGGCTGCCTCGATCTGTAGTTGATGGTAGTTCCTCATCAACGGCACTACGGAAGACAGCTCGCGGTCCAATTGGCTCTGAGTCTGTGACTCGACGTAGGACATCAGTGACCTATCCGCCAGCGTCAAGAGGTGAACCAACCGAATGAACGGCGTCCGTCCCCCCATAGAGAACGGGGCGATCTGGAACGACGTATTCGGCTCCTTGGCGAACTCGATGAGCCGCGCAAACTGAGCCGCCATGATGGCGGGTCCCCCGATAGGTCGCCGGATGCAACTCTCATCCAGTACCGCGAAGATGATCGGCGGCGGCGTCCGGACCAGTGCGGCTTGCCGTTCTATCAGGAAGTCAACTCGCTCAACCGCTTGCTCGGGCGCGATGTCGCCGCGCTGCACTGAGAAGCCTGCCAACGCCCGTGCGTACTCCTGAGTCTGGAGTGGTCCGGGAATCACCCCCGATTCGAAGATCCGGATCTCGGCGGCCCGACCTTCGTACCCGACGTACTCCGGGAAACCTTCCAGCAAGCTGCCGTTGTGCATCTCGTGCCACTGGCGTTCGAACGTGTCTAGCGTACCCGTCAGGCCAAAGGCCCTGTCCGCAGCTTTCGCGAAACGTAAAGATGGCATCTTCCGGGCAGTTTCGACACCCGAGATATGCCCACTGGTCACACCCATCGCGGCGGCAAGATCCTCTTGCCGCCAGCCACGAGCCTCACGTGAGCTGCGCACACGCGCACCGAACGCCGCCTGCGCACTGCTCTCCGGATCCAACTCCTTGCGATTGACCATCCGACCCCCAACTTACTTCGCCGCCATGCCACGTTGAGCAAGTCCTGAGCCTAGGCCACTCTGACTCCACCTGGTAGCGAACCCGCTACGGAGAGGAGTCCCCCATGCCCGACAGGAACGTATCGGAACACCCCAACCCACCCCAACTCAGCGTCGGCGACCTCGCGTTCGACACCCGTACCAGAGCCCTCGGCGTCGTCATGGACACCGGCGCCGACCCGGGCAACGGCCTCTACTCGCTCCGCCCGCCCCACGGCGGCACCGAGTGGGACGCCTCTCCCGCCGACGTACGCCCCGCGACCGTCATCGACCAGCTCCGGCCCGCCCTCACCGAGGTGAACGCCCGCAGCAGCGGGGGCGGAGCCCGGTGAACCCCGCCGCTTACTGGGCGGAGATCACAGCGGAAGGGCCTGTGTACGGTCGGGACGAAACCGCCCGTACCGTCCTCGCCGAGTTCGAGAGCCCCCTCCTCCACACCACCGCCCGCTGGCTCGCCGCCCAGGCGCTCCGCGTCGCCGACCGGCTGGACCCCCACCCCGGGGAGTCACCCTGGTGCCCCGCCGGCGCCCTGCGAACCGTCGCCGGGGCGGAAGGCGACGTACCGACCCTCCTGCGGCAGTGGGCCGGATCGGACGACGAACAGCGGGCCGTAAGCGAGCAGTTGGAGGCGGGTGACCCCTTCGCGCTCATCGTCGGTGACCACACCGGGCTCTACGTCCTCGCCCTCTGGCCCGTATCCACTCCCCGGACCCCACCGACCCCCCACCCCCGCCACGCCCGTCCCCGCACACCATGGCTACGACCCGCTCTGCACGAGTTGCGCACCCGCGCCCTCGCACTCATCCGGGGTTTCCGCGAGAACACCCGGCTGCCGCTGACTGACGGGCGGCGAGCCCGGGGGACCATCACCCTCACGGAGACCCCATGCCCACCCTCGGCCAACTGACCGCCGCGCAACCCGGACCCCCCGACCCCGAGCCTGCGGGACACCCTGCACACCAGGGCCGCACGCGGCGACATCAGCGGAGTCTGCACCGCACGCGACCTCCGCTCGTTGCACGAGAACCGCGCCCATCGGAGCCGTCCCGGCACGCGCGGTTCCTGAGACGGCATTCCGGGCGGGGTGCCCGAAGGTAACGTCGGGATCATGGATCCTCGAACCCCCACCACCACCGACCAGGCCCCCGCCGACCCCGCCGCCACCGATGACATGCTGGCCAGTCAGCCCATCGGATACTGGACCGGCCAGGCGCACTCCGCCGTCACCCGGCACCTGCGGGACGCCATGGCCGAGATCGATGTCACCCAGCCTCAGTACTGGGTGCTCAACAGCGTCAAGTACCGTCCCGCCGCGCCGAGCCGCGATGAAGTGGCCGCGCAGTTGCTGACCTTGGCGGACGGGCCGGATGAGATACCTCGCGCCATCGCCCAGTTGCTCCACCGTGGGTGGCTGCGGGGCGACGCCGGACAGTTTCTCCATCTCACCGACGCCGGAGAGGCCGCCAGGGCGCGGCTGCGTGAGTTGGTGACCGGGCTCCGGGCCGTGGTCCATGACGGCATCGGCGACGAGGAGTATGTGGCCGCGCTGACCGTGCTGCGCAGGATGATCTCCAATGTCGAAGCTGCTCGGCGGGCTTGACCTCGACCTTGGTTGAGGTTGTTGGGTAGGTGGTGGCGGCAGTCGTCGCCGCCACCGCGCAGCAGTCCGCGACCGAGAGGGACACCGTCATGAGCAGCAACGTTCTGGTAGTCGGGGCGATTTCGCCCAAGACGCAGGCCGCGGTGACCGGGGTGGTGAAGGGGCTGGAGCGTGCCTTCAACACCAAGGACGCCGTCGCGCTCGGCGCGCGCTTCACCGAGCACGCCTCCTGGACCAACGCGATGGGCAGGCGGCTTGATGGGAGGGAGGCGATCGTCGCGTTCAGTGGCCCGGCGATGGAGGGCTTCCTGCGGGATTCCTTCGCCCGGTACGAGGTGCGCAAGATGCTGGAGACCGGACCCGGGGTGATCGTGGTGAACGTGATCCAGACGCCCACCGACAGCGCGGGCGAGCCCGTTCCCGGGCCGCAGGGAGTGGCCCTCTATGTGATCACCGGGCAGGGGGAGGACTGGCTCATCGCGGCCGGGCAGAACATGGCCGTCGAGACCTCGCCGGCTGCCTGAAGCCCCGGCCGGAGGGGGGTTGTGCAGCTCGCGGACCCGGGCGCGGGGCACGTCCGGGAGGGTGGGGTCGGCGAGGGCCTCGGAGAGGGAGCGTTCGCCGTCGCGGTAGAGGCCCACCCAGGCGTCGGCGGCGACGGCGAAGAGGTCGCGGCGGGTAGGGGCGGGAGTTGCTCGGCCCGCAGGCGACCCGGGCGTGGTCACGCCTGGGCGGCGGCCGGTGTCTGGCGGAACACGTCGTGGATTCCCGGGCCCTCGGCGCCGAGCGCCAGGTCGGGGAAGTTCCACCACTCCCGGCCCAGGGCACGGATCTCCGGCGGCACCCGCAGGAGTTCGCCGTCGCGGCCCACCTCCAGGACGAAGTGCTTCCCGGCGGCGTCCGACGGCAGGGTGAGCAGGACGCCCGTCGTGTAGTCCGCCCACCGGATCCGGCCGCGGACGTTCACGGCGTAGAGATAGCGGCCGGGAACGCCGTCCACATCGCGGGGCAGGACGATGGCCTGGGTGCCGTGCCCGGCCGTGACGAGGCGTTGCGCCACATCGGCGAGCGGGCCGTCCAGGTCCTCGGTGGCGTAGGCCGTCGCCAGGGTGCGCACCAGAGGGGCCGAGAGGCGTTCGCGGACCTTGTCGGCCAGGGCGGCGGCAGCCGGGCGCGGCTGGTCGCCGGGGTCCCGGAGCAGGTTGAAGACGTCGTGGCGGGCCTGCTGGACGGTGGCGGTGTGGTCCGGGCCGAGGCCGGAGCGCTGCCACTCCTCGCTGTTCGCCCGCTCCGCGTCCAGCACGAACTGCGTCTGGCGCAGCAGATCCGGCAGACTCGGGTCCAGGGTGCGCAGCCGGTCGGTGCGGGTGGTGATCTCGGCGCGTACCGCCTCCTCGAAGGTGTGGCCGTCGTGCCAGGCGGTGCGCAGCAGGGAGGCGAGGTCGCCGTCGTCGATGCCGACGTCGGTCGCGGACCGGTGCAGGTCGTCGTCCAGCGGCCACGACCGGTGCGTGCCGGTCGGGTCGATGACCGGCACGGTACCGGGCGCGGTCGGTACGTCGGCGTGGACGGAGCCGTCCGGCGCCGCCCAGCGCTGGTAGGAACCGCCGTTCGCCACGGCGACATCCATCCGGACCGGCACCCCGAGTTCATGGGCGATGCTGCGGACCAGGTCGTCGGGGGACAGCCCGAGCAGGGACGGCGGGTCGGGCAGCGGGAGCGGCGGCGCGGACGGATCGGTGGCGAGCCGGGCGTGCAGGTCACTGGCCTGGTGGATGAGCCGGTCGAAGATCTGCTGCGAGGTGCCGGGCTGCTGGAGCAGCGGGGCCGGGTCCCGCAGATGGCTCCAGTGGTCGTCCAGGAACCGCCGGGCGTCCGCGGCTGCCGGGGTGCCGTCGGCGCCCGGCTCCCACAGGGCCCGCTGCACGGTGGCGTACGCCCACTGGACGTGATGCCTGGCCAGCGCGTTGAGCTGGGCCCCGGCGTCGAAGCCGAGCACGGCGGCGTCGACGGGGCCGTCCGCCTGGGCGCGGATGGCCTCGGCGACCGCCCGGGGGGCCCGCTCGGGCGTGGCGCCCTCGGTGGTGGCGTACCGGGCGAGCAGGGCGGGGACGTCGTAGGTTCCGGCGGTGGGGAGGGTGGTCCAGTCGGTGGCGGGGCGGGGGGCCTGCGGGGTCCCTTCCAGGCGGGCCCGCATCTCCTCGATCTCGTACTCGAAGAGATGCGCGTACACATCGCCGGTGAAGGGGTCGCTGCGGAAGGTGCCGTGCTCGGTGGTGGGGCTCAGCAGGTGGTGCTCGTGCAGCCGGGCCTCCAGGGCGAAGCGGCCGGTGAGGCGGACCACCATGACCTGGCCCATCTGCTTGGTGTGCGACTCGCGGCGGTAGTTCTCGGTGTTCCCGGCCCCGTGGTTGCTGCCGGTGACACGGGACTGGCTGGTGTCGCCGGACGCCGAGTCGCCGGGCAGGGCGCGGCCGTCGGCGAGGGAGGTGGCGGGGTCGCTGGTCGCGCCGGAGCCGGAGGCGCCGACGCTGACGCCGGCCCGCCACCGGTCGACGCTGCCGCTGTGGCTCGTCCCGCTCTGGTGCTTGGCGTAGCGGCCGGTGCTGCCGCCGTCGGCGGCGCCCAGCACCTCCATGCCCGTGAATCCGCCGGTCATGACGAGGTCGGCGCGGCGGCTGGAATGGCCCGGCAGGAACAGGTTGTCGGTGAGTTCGACCTTTCCGTGGGCGGACAGTTCCCACATCCGGCCGGACAGGACGCTGCGGTCGAACAGTTCGCGCAGTACGGCGCTGGAGCGGGTGGTGCCCTCGGTGTCGGCCTCCGGGCCGAACATCCGGGTGGCGAGCCGGTTCGCGCTGCGCAGCCCCTCGTCCATCACGACTCCGGCGACATAGGCGTCCCGAGGCAGCGGCGGCAGTTCGCGCAGGTCGGGGGCTGCCGGGCGGGGGCCCTGCATGGGCCGCAGCTCGGCGAGGCCGCGCGGGATCTGGAGGTCGATATAGCCGTCGGCGGTGAGGGTCTGCGGGGTGGAGCGGTCGGCGTCCAGGCCCCGGTAGAAGTCCATGAACATGTTGTTCAGGGGGCGTCCGCCCATGTCGAGGCGGCGCACCTCGATGTCCATGGTGTGCCGGAAGCGGGCCTTGTAGTGGCCGTCCCAGGCGTAGGCGGTCTCCTCGGACACCGCGTTCTCGGAGCGGGTGACCCCCCGGTGGCGGCCCTCGCTGACGCTGACGCCGACGGTCTCGCGGTTGTTGGTGACCCCGGCGCCGAAGCGGGCGCCGAAGGACTGGCTGCTGTCACGGGACTGGGTGGTGGACTCGCCGACGTAGCTGTGGTTGTAGACCTCGATACCGGTGTCGGGGCGGAAGCCGATGACCTCCGGGTCGCCCCGGAGCATGTCGGAGATCTTGATCTCCACGATGTCGGAGAGTCCCCAGCCCACCGGGTTGACCAGATAGAAGCTCTGGCCGTGGACGGACATGAAGTTCTCCCAGAACGCGATGTCACGGCCGGGGGCCAGCAGTCCCTGGAAGGCGTTGATCCCGCCGTTGATGCGGCTCAGCTTCTTGCCGTCGCCCACCCACAGTTCGAGGTTCTGATCGCGTCCCTTGGCGAGCAGTCCGGGGGCCGCCTTCTCGACCAGTTCGTGGACCATGTCGTAGGTGGTCTTCTGGTTGTCGAAACCGACCTCGTAGATACCGCTGTGGCCGAGGATCCGGCCGCCCGCGTCCTTGCGGGTGAGGTACTCGGGCAGGCTGAGGGTGGTGACGGCCTCGCCGGGGACGCCGAGCGGGTCCAGTCCGTAGGCCAGGGCAAAGTCGGCCCGGACCTGCGCGCTCAGGATCGGCAGCGCCCCGGTCCGGTGGGAGTCGACCAGCATCGCGGCGAGCTGGTCGCGGGTGTGGGCCGGGTCGAGGCCGAGCAGCGCGAACGCCTGGGCAAGGTCGGCGTCGTCGGGGGTGTCGAGCTTCCACCGGCTCAGGACGCCCGCGATCAGATCGCCGCTCAGCCGGGTCTTGCCCTCCGCCCAGCGGGTCAGCACATCGAGGAGCTGCCGGTCGGACACCGGCACATGGCCCTTGCCGTACGCGTCCAGCGCCTCCGGCTCGGAGAGCACGAACAGCATGGTGCGGTCGTTCACGGCCACCTGCTCGCGGGTGTGGGACCCGGGCAGCACCTTGGAGTGCTTCTCCAGCCGGCTGACGACATCGAAGTCGACCTCGGTGCGGAAGGCGTAGGCCCGGTTGAAGTCGAGCTGGATCAGCTCCTTGCCGCCGGTCAGTCCGTGGCTCTGGGAGGTGTTGGCCTGGAGGGTGCGCCCGGCGTCGGTGGAGCCGGAGACGCTGCCGCCGAGGCCGGTGTCCCCCGCGGGCCCGCCCACGGCGGCGTCGTACTGGACGATCCGGACGCCGTTGGAGGTGGTGTCGGTGGTGTTGGTCTGGTCGAGGGAGAGATGGATGTTGCCGAGGACGTACTTGTCGTCGGTCGCCCCGGCGAACACCGTCTTGCCGAGCTTGGCGCTGACATCGACGCCGCCGAAGGTGTCCCGCAGGATGCCGCTCTCGAAGAACTGGTCGGAGGTGTAGGCCCCTTGAGCGATCTCCTTGAAGTGGGCGCGGATCATGGTGGTGCCGAGGAACGTGGAGAGTTCCGAGTCCGCGTTGCCGTGCACCCCGGTCAGCGGGCGCAGTGCCCGTCCGGCGGTCTCCAGGCCGCTGCTGTCGAGGTAGTAGATCCCGGCCTGGCGGAGCACCGACACCGGCGGTGAGGCGACCGGCTTGCCGGGTTCGCTGACATCGCCGAGCGGCAGCACGATGGCGGTCGACGCCTGGCTCTGGAGCCGGATCGGGTCGGGGTTGCGGGCGCCCTCCCCGGCCAGGCGCTGGATGCCGCTGTGCTCGAACTCCATGGTGACGGTGTAGTTGTCGAACACCCGGTGCTTGTTCAGGACGCCGGGGTACTCCATCAGCTCGGGGCGGTTCTGGAGGTGGCCGACGGTCTGGTTGGCGCCCACCTGGCGGAAGATGTCGAGCCCGAGTCCGGCGCTCAGCAGCCGCTTGAAGGCGGCGCTGATCCGCATCGAGAGCGAGATCCGCTTGCTGCCGCCGCTGGACTGCGAGGCGGCGCCCATGCCCATGGCGAGATTGACCGCGTGGTACTTGTCGGTGGTGCCCAGGAACTCCGGGTTCTGGCCGGACGGCGCCGCCTTCACGACGATCCGGACCGCGTCGACATCCAGGTTGATCCCGAGGGCGCCGCGCGGCTTGGAGAGGGTGATCACCATCCCGGACTGCCGGATCTGGTCGTAGTGCGACTCCAGGCCCTGCGACGAGATGTACTTGTCGATCAGTTCGGTGTTGGTGATCTGGCTGTCCAGGCCCAGCTTGTTGGCGATCCAGCGCACCCCGGGCAGCGGACGCCGGGTGTCGTGCCCGGCCGTGCCGGGCTGCGGCACCACGAACCCGTGCTGGGCGAGCACCTCGCTGATCCGGGTCTTCATCTCCTGGACGGTGCCGTCGTCGACCTTCACCAGGCCCATGCCGATGCCCTTGCCCTCCGCGACATGCGGGGGCAGTTCGGGGACGGGGGCGTTCGGGTCGACCGTGTCGCGGGCCGCCAGCAGATCGTCGCTGAAGGGCACCTGACGGGCGTCGGTGGTGTCGTCCGGGTTGTCGGTGACGGTCGTGACGTTCTCGTCCAGCGCGGTCTCGTCCACCGAGAAGCCGTTGGCGAGGGCGTCCTCCTCGGTCAGCCGCAGCAGGCCCCGGCTCGGCAGCCAGCCGGTCATCGCCGGTTCCTTGCCGGGCACCCACACCTCGGCCGCCATCACGAACTCCGCCTCATGGCCGGTCGTACGGCCCGCGAAGCGCGGCACGCTGACCCACAGCCCGGCCCGGGAGGCGCTGACGGTGTCGCTGTTGCCCCAGGTCATCGCGAGCGAGGCGGAGGCGTTGACATGGAGGTCGGGGGTGTCCAGCGGCAGCGGCATCAGATCGGCGGTGACATTGGCGAAGGTGACCGTGCTGGAGTGGGAGACGGTGTGGCTGCCGCCGGTGCCGTCGATCGCGGTCCGGACGTTCTCGATGTGCGCCTTGTCCGAGGTCTCGCCGACCCGGACGTCCCCGGGGCGGCGGACGGCGTGCACCCGGACCATGGCGCCGGTGTGCCCGTCGGCGCCCTTGAGGCTGAAGGTGTAGCCGTCGTTGACGGCCCGGTCGAGCTGGGCGTCCGTCGTCCACAGCTTCTGGAGCAGTTCGTCACGGGCGGCGCTGCCGATCCCGGTGTCGAAGCCCTGGCTCTTCAGGGTCGCCGTCACCGAGTCGAACAGGGCGGGCATGCCGGTGAGCCCGGAGGCGAAGAAGTACGACGGCATCCTGTCGCCGCGCACCTCGTCGCCGGTCGCCCGCACCTGCTGCGGCGCGGTCCCGAGATAGTGCTTGGGCACCCACAGCTGGAGCCGCTCCGAGGAGGTGGAGTTCAGGGGGGTCGGCGGGATGTCCCGCCACTGCCGGTCGGGGTCGGTGCGCACCTTCATCGACCAGCCGGGCTCGTACGAGAGCAGCTGGCCCGCGGTGCGGTTGTCCTCGACATGGCCGCGCTCGGCGTCGCCGATGCGGTTGGTGGAGCGGCTGGAGGCGTTCGCCGTGCCGGAGATCCCGGCCCCGCCGCGCAGCACGTTCAGCGGGCCCGCGCCGACCCCGAGACCGTAGGACAGGGCCGCGTTGCCGCGCAGCGCGCTGGTCGGGCCGCTGTGGCCGCGGCTGTCGGCGCCGATGGCGAAGGCGCCGGTGGTGTTCTGGTTGTTGATGAACGAGGGCCGTGCCTCGGGGCGCGGGTCGGTCGTCGGGAGGGGACCGGTGGGGGCGGCTTCCTCGGGGGCGGCGGCGTCGGGCTCCTCGGGCACCACGGTGTCGTCGGGGGCGGGCGCGTTCGGGTCCTCGGGGTTGGTGTCGCCGCCGCTCTCGTCCTCCTCCGGGATCGTCGTGAGCGTGGAGACCATGTTCCGTCCGCGCGCCGAGGGACCGTCGTAGGAGCCCTCCGGGTCCAGCACCTCGCGCGGATCGGTCGGGTCGAGCGAGACCAGCACCTCGATCGGGCCGAGCGGCACCAGCAGACCGCCGTCGGCGCGGTCGCCGTGACCGGCCAGCATGAACCGGTAGTTGCTCAGCAGCCGCTGCTCCAGCAGGGTCCACCTCCGCTCCGAGACGGTCACGCCCTCGGCGGCGGCCATCGCCCGCAGCTGGTCCACGACGTCGTTCACCCGGGGCACCCCGGCCCGGGGGATGCCGATGGAGCGCACCGCCGGGTGGGCGTCGACGGGGTCGCCGAGGCCGGGGATGTCCTTCGGGGGGACGGGGGGCGGGGCGTCCGGCAGCGGGTGGGGGTCGTCGGGGTCCTGGGGGTTGCCCGGGTCGTTCGGGTCGTCGGGGGCGGGCGTCGGGGATGCCGGAGGGGTGGTCTCGGCGTCGCTCCCGGCGGGGGCCGGGGGGACATCGGCGTCGTCGCGGACGGGGGACGCGGGGGCGTCCTCCTCGTCCTCCTCCAGGATGGTCGGGAGGCGGCGGTCCTCGCGGGCGGGGGTCGCCGGGGCGTCCTCGCCCTCCTCCGCCGGGAGCGGCGGGAGCGGCCTCGTGTCCGTGCCCGGGGAGTCGTCCTGCCCGGGTTCGGTGTCCGACGGGTCCGGGGACAGGTCCCGGCCGCCCGTGCCCGCGCCGGGGCCCCGGCCGCCGCCGTCCCTTCCGCCGCCGGGACCCCGGCCGCGGTCGTCGTCCGGGCGGTGCCCGGCGTCGGCGGTGGCCTCGGTGGTGCCGGTGGTGCCGGGGTCCGGGAGGGGCGCGGCGGTGGTGACCGTCGGGACCGGGGGGTCGCCGAAGGTGCGGTCCGGGCCGAGCGCCAGGTCCAGGAAGTTGCCGTGGCTGCCCCCGGCGGCCAGTTCGGGGAACTGCCAGGCGCTGGTGCCGAGCAGCCGCAGATCCTCCGGCGGGTCGAGGAGATGGCCCCGGGCGTCGACCTCCATCGTGCGGAACGGGCCGATCCGGCGGACCTCGGAGGTGCGGACCGGGGTTCCGGCGGTGTCGGTCCAGCGGATGCCGTTCCCGGTGTTCTCGGCGAACAGGGGGCGGCCGTCGTAGCCCTGGTGCCCGGCGAGGACCAGGGCGCGGGCGCCCGTGCCCGCCTCGGTGAGCCGGTTGACCAGCCCGATCAGCTCCCGGCGCACCGACCCCTCGGACGGCTGCACGGCGTGGGCGGCGGTCAGCCGGGGGATCACCTCGGAGTCGGTGAGCTGCTCGATGTCGAGGAGCGTCTCGCGGAGATCGCCGGTGTCCTCGCCCCGGGCCAGCGCCCGCACCAGCTCCAGGGCCTGACCGGCGTCGTCCACCGTCCGGTCCGGGAGCGCGGCGCGCTGCCAGGCCGGGTCGCCCTGCTGCTGGACACCGGAGACGAACACCGCCCGCGCGAACAGCTCCGGCAGCCTCGGGTGGACGGCCGCCAGCCGGCGGTCGATCTCGGACCGTATGCCCTCCTCGAAGCTCTGGTCGTTCAGCCAGGCCGTGCGGCGGACCACGTCGATGTCGCCCTCGTCCATGTCCAGATCGCCCGCGATCTGGTGCAGGGCGGGCGGCATGGTCCAGATCCGCTGGGAGCCGTCGGGGGTGAGCACCGGGACCGCGCCCTCGTCGCGCGGGTCGGAGGCGTAGGTGTGGCCGTCGGCGTCGGCCCAGTGCTGCTCCCTGCCGCCGTTGACGAAGGTGACATCCATACGGACCGGCACACCGAGGTGGTGGGCGAGGCCGCGGGCGAACTCGTCGGGCGGTGTGGCCAGATGGTCCGGGAGGTCCGGCGCGACGGGCGGGGTGGGGTCACCGGTGAGGGCGGTACGGAACTCGGCCACCTGGCGCTGGAGTTCGGCGTAGGCCGCTTCCCTACCCGCCGCGCCGCCGGTGTAGGCGTCCGGGTCGCGGAGGCCGTCGGCGACCCGGTTGAGGAAGCGCCGGGCGGCCCGCTGGGCCGGTGCGTCCTGGTCGGCCTGTTGGCCCCGGGCGAGGGCCAGGTCACGGCCCGTGGTGTCCAGTGCCCACCGGAGCCCGGTGCGGACGGCCTCCCGCTCGATGGCGCCGAGGTCGAACCGCAGCACCGCCCCCCGCAGCGGGGTGCCGTCGCCCTCGGCGCGGATGAGCCGCGCGACCTCTTCGGGGACCCGGTCGAGCGACGCCCCGCGGGTGGCGCCGTAGTCGATGAGCAGCTGGGCCACATCGAAGGAGGGGGCGCTGTCGACGGCCCGCCAGTCGGCGTCCGTCAGGGTCAGCCCGCCCTCGGCCTCCATCCGGGCCCGCAGTTCGGCGACCTGGTGGCTGAACATATGGACATAGACCCGGCCGGTGAAGCGCTCGCTGACATGGGTGCCGGCCTCCTTGGGCGTCAGCCGGTAGATCCGGTGCTGCTCGCGGTCGCCGGTCAGCTGGTACTGGCCGGTCAGCTCCACCAGCTGGATCTCGCCCTGCTGCTTGGCGTGCTGCTCGCGCCGGTAGTTCTCGTTGGGCGCGGTGCCGGTGTTGCTGCCGGTGCCGCGGGACTGGCTGCTCTCGCCGGAGGCGCCGTAGGGCGGCCTGGGGCGGCCGTCGAGGTTGACGGACGGGTCGGTGGTGAGGTCGCCGGAGCCGCTCGCGTTGAGCGCGCCGCCGGCCCGCCAGGCGTCGGTGCTGGCGGTGTGGGACGTACCGCTCGCGTGCTTGGAGTAGCGGCCGGTGCCGCTGCCGTCGACGGTGCCGAGGACCTTGAGGCCGGTCAGACGGCCGGACATGGACACGGTGGCGCGGTCGCCGGAGCGGCCGGCCACATGCATGTTCCGGGCCATCACATAGCTCTTGCCCGCCGATGCCTCCAGCAGATGGTTGGCGAGCTGGTTGCGGCTGAACAGCTGCTCGAAGATGGGGCCGTTGTGGACCTTGGAGCCGTCCGCGCCGGGGCCGAACAGCCCGTTGTAGAAGGTGCGGGCGGCGGTCAGCGCCTCGTCCATCACCACCCCGGCCACATAGGCGTCGCCGGGCAGCTCGGGCACCTCGCGCAGATCGGATACGGCGGGCTGCTCCTCCTCGGAGGGGCGGAACTCGCCGAGGCCGCGGGGGATCTGCACCCGGATCTTGCCGGAGGCGGTGGTGGTCTGCGGGGTGACGCGGTGGTCGGCGTCGAGATTGCGGTACCAGCCCATCAGCAGGTTGTTGATGGACCGTCCGGCCATGTCGAGACGGCGGACGCTGACCTGCATGGTGTGGTCGTACTCGACCTCGTAGTGGCCGTCCCACGCGTAGGTGGTCATCTCGGTGACGGCGTTCTCGGAGCGGGAGATGCCCCGGTGGCGGCCCTCGGTGGCGGTCAGTCTGCCCTGTTCGTGGTTGTTGGTGGAGCCGGCGCCGACCTTGGCGGCGAAGCTCTGGGAGCTGTCGCGGGAGCGGGTGGCGGAGCGGCCGGTGTAGTTGTGGCTGTAGTCCTCGATACCGGTGTTGGGGCGGAAGGCGATCAGCTTGGGCTTGCCGTGCAGGATGTCGGCGAGGCGGATCTCCACGATGTCGGAGAGCCCCCAGCCGACCGGGTTGACCAGGTAGAAGGTCTGCCCGTGGGTGGACATGAAGTTGTCCCAGAACGCGATGTCGCGGCCCGGCCCGAACAGGGCCTCCAGGGCGTTGACCCCGCCCTGGAGCCGTCCGATCCGGCGGCCGTCGCCGGTCCACATCTCGGGTCCCTTGGCCAGCAGTCCGGGCGCGGCGGCCTCCACCTGCTCACGGATCAGATCGAGGGTGGTGCGGTCCTCGTCGTAGGTGACCCGGGTGATGCCGCTGTGGCCGAGGATCTTGGCGCCGGGTTCGTCGGCGGTGAGGGTCGGGGGCAGGCTCAGCTCGGTGACGTCGGTGCCGGGGGCGGGCAGGGGCGGCAGCTCGAAGGCGTCCGTGAACCGCTGCCGGATGTCGGCGTCGAGGATGCTGAGCGCTCCGGCGCGGTGCAGTTCGGCCAGCTTGGTGGCCATCTGCGTCCGGGAGTGGTCGAGTTGCTTCGGCAGCGTGGCGAGCGAGTCCTCGGTGCTCTCCTGGCTCCAGCGGGTCAGTACGGCGGCCACGATGTCGCCGCTCAAGCGGGTGTCGCCGGACATCCAGCTGTTCATGGCCTCGACGAGCTGGCCGCCGGCCACCGGCACATTGCCGTTCCCGTACTCCTCCAGGGCGAGCGGTTCCGGGAGCAGGAAGAGCATCTCGCGGCCCGCGACGGTCTCCGAGTGCGACGCGTAGGAGTCGGGCACCAGCTTGGCCTGCTTCTCCAGGCGGCTGTCCACCTTGAAGTCGACCGGCACGCGGAAGGCGTATGCCTTGTTGAAGTCGAGCTGGATGCGCTCCAGGCCGCCGGTGCGGCCATCGGCGGTGGTCCTGTTCCACTGGAGGGTGCGGCCCGCGTCGGCACCGCCCTGGATGTGGCTGACCCCGTCCGGGCCGGGGCCGCCCGCGGTGACGTCGAACTGGGTGAAGCGCACGCCCAAGGAGTTGTTGTTGCTGGTGTTCGTCTGGTCCAGGGTGAGGTTGATCTTGCCGATGACGAACTTGTCGTCGGTGGCCCCGGCGAACCGGGCCACCCCCGGGATCGCCTGGATGGCGACCGAGCCGAAGGTGTCGCGGAAGATCCCGGAGTCGAAGAACTGGTCGGAGGTGTAGCTCTTGTGGGCCATCTCCGCGAGGAAGGAGCGGACCATGATGGTGCTGGTGAAGGTGGACAGCTCGGCGTCCGCGTTGCCCTGCGGTCCGGTGAGCGGGCCGAGGACCTGGGTGGCGGCCTCGCGGATGCCGGAGGCGTCCAGGTAGTGGACGACCGCCCGGTCCAGCACGGTCGGCGGGAGCTGGACGCCGGTGCTGCGGCCGGGGTCGGTGGCGTGGCCCAGCGGCGGCAGATAGGCCAGTGACTCGCCGGTCAGCCGGATCGGATCGGGGTCGCGCGACCCGGCGTCGATCTCGCCCTGGAGACCGCTGTGCTGGAACTCCACGGTGACGGAGTAGTCGTCGGCCAGCCGGTACTTGTGCAGGGTCCCGGGGTATTCGAGAAGCTCGGGCCGGTTGTGCAGATGCGAGGCGCTCTGGCCGGCGCCGATCTGGCGGAAGGCGCTGATCCCGGCGCCTGCCCCGACCAGCCGCTGGAAGCTGACGCTGCCGTTCAGGCCCAGGGTGGCGCGGGTGCTGCCGCTGGTGCTGTTCCCGGCGGAGCCCATGCCCATGGCCAGGTTGACGGCGTGGTAGTTGTCGGTGCTGCCCTCGTAGCCGACCAGCCGGGCACCGGTGGCCCGGACGGTGACGCGGGCCATGTCGGTGTCGACGTTGATGCCGAGGAGGCCCTGCGGCTTGTGCAGGGTGAAGACCATGCCGGTCTGGCGGATCTGGTCGTAGAACGACTCGAAGCCCTGCCGGGAGAAGTACTTGGCGACGATCTCGGCGTTGGCGATCTGCCGGTCCACGGTGTTGCGGTTCGCCGCCCAGGGGGTGCCCGGGATCACCTGGCCGGTGGCGTCCAGGGCCATCGGCGGGAGCAGGAAGCCCTCCTCGACCAAATGGTCGACGACCTGGCGGCGCAGGGTGGCGACGGTGGTGTCCGGGACGTCGACCAGGCCCATGCCGATGCCCTTGCCCGCCAGCACGAAGGGGGGCGGCTTGCTGAACGGCGAGTCCGGGTCGAGGGTGTCCTTGGTCTTCAGCATGCCGGGGGTGTAGGGCACGGTTCCGGGACGGTTGCCGCCGACCGGGTCGGGGACGACGGTGCCGGTGTCGTTCAGCGCGTTCTCGTCCACCAGCAGATCGAACCGGGCGGCGTCCTCCTCCGGCACCCGGACCAGTCCGCGGCTGCTGACGGGGCCGGTGGTGACCACCTGCTTGCCGGGGACCGCCACATCGGCGATCAGCCGGAACTCCATCTCGTGCCCGCTGGTGCGGCCGGTGTAGCGCGGTACGTCGACCCAGAGCCCGGCGCGGCTGGCGCTGAGGGTGTGGGAGGTGGACCAGTTCACCGACAGGGAGGCGTTCGCGTTCACATGGAGCGAGGGCTGCGCCAGGGGCTCCGGTATCAGATCGGCGCTGACGCTGGCGAGGGTGAGGGTGCTGGACTGGGCGAGGGTGTGGCTGCCGCCGGTGCCGTCGATCGCGGTCCGGACGTTCTCCACATGGGCCTTGGAGGTGGTCCGGCCGACCCGTTCGTCGCCGCCGACCCGGTCGGCGCGCAGCCGGATCACCGCGGCGGCGTGCAGATCGCCGCCCTTGACGCTGAAGGTGTAGCCGTCCTGGTTGACGGCCTTGTCGAGCTGGGCGTCCAGGGTCCAGATCTTCTGGACCAGCTCCTCGCGGCCGGGGCTGCCGAACGGCAGGTCGATGTTCTGCTGCTTGAGCGCGGCCAGTACCGAGTCGAACAGCCGGGGCAGATTGGTGAGTCCGGAGGCGAAGAAGTACGAGGGCAGCCCGTCCCGGTTGACCTCGGTGCCGACCGCCCTGACCTGGGTGGGGGCGGTGGCGAGATAGTGCTCGGGCATCCACAGCAGCAGGCTCTCGGGGGAGGTGCTGGTGTCCGGCACGGTCGAGGGGATCTCGCTCCAGGGCCGGTTGCCGTCGGTGCGCAGCTTCATCGACCAGTTGGGCTTGAGGGACAGGAGCCGGGAGTTGGCCCGGGTGTCCTCGACCCGGCCGACCTCGGCGTCCCCGATCCGGTTGGTGGAGCGGCTGGAGGCGTTGGCGGTGCCGGAGACCCCGACGCCCAGCCGGAGCGAGTTCAGCGGGCCGACGCCGAGGCCGAGGCCGAACGACAGGTTGGCGTTGCCCCGCAGTGCGCTGGTCGGGCCGCTGTGGCTCTGGTTCTCGGCGCCGATGGCGAAGGAGCCGTTGATGGTCTCGTTGCCGTGGAAGCGGGCCTTGCCCGGTGGGCGGGGGTCGGTGAGGGGCTTGGGGCCGGTGCCTGCCGGGGCGGGGGCGTCCGCCTCCGCGTCCGATTCCTCCGGGATGGGTGCCAGCCCCTGCCCCGGCTGCCGCGAGGGCGCGGGCAGTCCGCTGCCGGTGACGGGGCGACGGTCGTAGACCCCTTCCGGGCCCAGCACCTGGTGGGCGTCGTCCGGGTCGAGGGAGATCAGCAGTTCGGCGCCGTTGTCCAGCGGCACCAGCAGTCCGCCGCCGGTGAAGGCGTCATGGCCCTCGATCAGATAGCGGTAGTTGCTGAGCAGCCGCTGCGGCAGCGCGCCGAGGGTGTCCTCGGAGACGGTGACCCCGGCCTCCTCCAGCAGGCCGCGCACCGTGGTGAGCACCTCCGGCATGTGCGGGAGTCCGGCCCGGGGGACGCCCATGGGGCGGGCTCCCGGGTGCAGCTGGACGGGGTCGGTGAGGACGGCGACCGGCGGGGTCGGGGAGGGCGGCGGCGAGGACGGCGGCTCGAAGGTGCCCTCCTCGCCGGTGTCGACGGCATCGGTGCTGTCCACGCTGTCCGCGTCGGTGACGCCGGAGGGGCCGGGTTCCAGGAGGGACGCGGCGAGGGGGACGGGGCTCGGCTCGCGGGCCGTGTCCAGCGGCTGGGTGTCCAGCGGCTGGGTGTCGGCCGTGGTGTCGGCGGTGGTGTCGGCGGTGCCGGTCTCCAGGCCGAGGGCGCGGTTCCAGTAGGCGGTCATGCCGTCGCCCAGGGTCGCGTCGACGAGGTGGCGCACCTCGGGGCCCAGCGTCCGCAGTTCCGGCGGCGGGTCGAGCAGGCCGCCCCGCCCGTCGGACGCCAGCGCGTGGAAGGTCTCCAGGGTCCGCAGCTCCGCCTCGGGCACCCGGTCGCCGGTGGGACCGGACCACTGGACCGTGCCGCCGGTCCGCTCCCCGAAGACCACGGGTGACTCCGGGCGGCCGGTGAACAGGGCCGCCCGCGCGCCGTCACCGGCCAGGGTGAGGGCCTGGGTCAGCGCGGTCAGCGCGCCGGGGCCGGTGTGCTCGCGGACGGCCGCCGCCGCCAGCAGTGTGCCGAAGGTGTCGGTGTCCACCAGGGACCGGATGTCCTGCGCGGAGACCGGCGGCCCGGTCTCCGCCGGGTCCTCCCCCGCCATCAGTTGCCGGACGAGGGTCAGCGCCGTACCCGCGTCGGACTCCGACCGCTGCAACCGGCCGTCCGGCAGTTCGGCCAGCGGGCTCGGCTCGAACCCGGCGGTCAGGAACTCCGCCCGGCGGACCAGGGCCGGCAGCTCCGGGTCCACGGCGGCGAGCCGGTCGTCGATCTCGGTCCGGACCGCCTGCTCGAAGGTCTGCCCGGACTGCCACGCGGTGTGGAAGTGGGTGAGCAGACGGCCCTGGTCGACCCCGGTGTCCCGGGCGAGGGTCGCGACCTCGTCCGGCAGGGGCCAGCTCTGCCGGGCCCCGTCCGGGGTGATCAGCGGGACGGCTCCGGCGCGGCGCGGGTCGGTGGCGTGGACATAGCCCTCGCCCTGGGCCCACAGCCGGGAGGTGGTGCCGTCGGGCAGGGTGACGTCCAGGCGGACCGGGGCGCCGAGTTCATGGGCGATGTCCCGGAGCAGTTCCTGCGGGGACCGGGTCAGGAAGCGGGACGGGTCGAGCACCGGGCGGGCGTCCGGGTTCCCGGCGGTGATCTGGGCGTGGATCGCGCGGACCTCGTCGGCGAGCGCGTCGAAGCGCTCGTCCAGGGTGCCCGGCCCGTCGAGCAGGGTCTCCGGCCGGTCGAGCCGGGCCTCGTGGGTGACCAGGAAGCGGGCGGCCCGGCGCGCGGTGGCGGGGTCCACGTGCTGGTCGTTCAGGGCCTGGCGGACGGTGTCCAGCGCCCACTGCGTCTGGGCCCGCGCCACCTGCCGGGTGTCGAACCGCAGCACGGCCGCGGTCGTCGGGCCGTCCTGCTGGGCGCGGATGGCCTGGGCGACACCCCGGGCGGCCCGGTCGGGGGTCACCCCGGGGGTGGTGGCGTACTCGGCGAGGAGTCTCGGCAGGTCGAAGGCGGGGGCGCGGCGCAGGGCCCGCCAGTCGGTGACCGGGGGGATCCGCTGCTGGTCCGCCATCCGGGCCCGGAGTTCGGCGATCTCGCCCTCGAAGAGATGGAGGTAGACATCGCCGGTGAAGCGCTGGCTGCGGTGGGTGCCGGCCGGGGTGGGCTTACTGGAGAACAGCTGGTGGTCGAAGCGCTCGCCGGTCAGCTCGAACTCGCCGGTCACCCGGACCACCTGGATCTCGCCGGTCTGCTTGGCGTGCTGCTCGCGGCGGTAGTTCTCCGGGTGGGCCACCCCGAGGTTGCCGCCGGTCGTCCGGGACTGGCTGGTGTCGCCGGTGCCGGAGTAGGGCGGGATGGGCCGTCCGTCGCCGTTGGTGGCGGGGTCGTGGGTGGCGAGGGTGCCGGAGCCGTTGACGCTGAAGGTGGCGGAGGGCCGCAGCCGGTCCTCGCTGGCGCTGTGGGACGTACCGCTCTGGTGCTTGGAGTAGCGGCCGATGCCGCTGCCCTCGACGGTGCCGACGATCTCCAGGCCGGTCAGCTTGCCGGCCATCGAGATGGTGGCGCGCTCGCTCTCCCGGCCGGAGATGTGGAAGTTGTCGGCCATGACATAGGTCTTGCCGGCGGTCGCCTCCAGCAGATGGTTGGCGAGCTGACTGCGGCCGAACAGCTGCTCGAAGATGGGGCTGTTGCGGACCTTGGCACCATCGGCGTCGGGACCGAACATATCGATCATGAAGCGGCGGGCCACGGACAGCGCCTCGTCCATGACCACCCCGCTGACATAGGTGTCGCCGGGCAGCTCGGGCACCTCGCGCAGATCCCGGGAGGACGGCATCCCGGGGCCCTGCCAGGACTTGAACTCGGCGAGCCCGCGCGGGATCTGGAGATCGAGGTACCCGGACTCGGAGTCGGTGAGGGTGGTGGAGCGGTCGGGGTCGAGGTTGCGGTACCAGCCCATCAGCAGGTTGTTCAGCGGCCGGCCGGCCATGTCGAGACGGCGGACCTCGACGTTCATCCGGTGCTGGAAGCGGACGTCGTAGCGGCCGTCCCAGGCGTAGGCGGTCATCTCGGTGACGGCGTTCTCGGAGCGGTTGACCCCGCGGTGGCGGCCCTCGCCCACGCCCACGTTCAGCTGGTCGTGGTTCTGGGCGACCCCGCCGCCGAGCTTGGCGGTGACGGAGTTGGTGACATCGGTCGACCCGGCGGTCCACCGGCCGAAGTAGGCGTGGCTGTAGTCCTCGGTACCGGTGCCGGGGCGGAAGCCGAGCAGCTGGGGGTCGCCGCTGAGGACATCGGAGAGCCGGATCTCCACGATGTCGGTGAGTCCCCAGCCCACCGGGTTCACCAGATAGAAGACCTGGCCGTGGGTGGACATGAAGTTGTCCCAGAACGCGATGTCCCGTCCCGGGGCCAGCAGCGCCTGGAGGGTGTTGATGCCGCCCTGGAGACGGCCGAGCTTGTGCTCCCCGTCGCCGATCCACAGCTGGGGGTCCGTGGCCAGCAGTCCGGGCGCGGCCCGGTCGACCAGGTCGCGCACGATCTCGTACGTGGTGCGTCCGCTGTCGTAGGCGACCCGGGTGATGCCGCTGTGGCCGAGGATCCGGCCGCCGGGCTCGTCGCTCAGCAGGTAGGGCGGCAGGCTGAGGGTGTTGGCCTCCTCGTCGGGGGACTTGAGGTTGCGGCCCGTGCGGTCGCCGAACTCGGTCCTGACGGCCTGGTCGCGGACGGGCAGCGCGCCGACCCGGTGCAGTCCGGCCAGCAGCCGTTCCATGCTCCGGCGGTCCTTGTCCAGGGGGCTGGTGAGGGCGGCCACCTCGGCGTCGGTGCTGTCCCGGCTCCAGCGGTTGAGCACGGCGGCGACGATGTCGCCCTCCAGCTTGAGATCCCCGGCGACCCAGCGGTTCATGGCGTCGGCGAGCTGGGCGTCGGGGAGCGGCACATTGCCCTTGCCGTACTCCTCCAGCGCCACCGGCTCGGGCAGCAGGAACAGCATCTTGCGCGGGTCGACCTGCTGCTCGTCGGTGGTCAGCGAGTCCGGGACGAGCTTGGCGCGCTGCTCCAGAGCGCTGTGCACGGTGAAGTCGACGGTCGTCTCGAAGGCGTAGGCCCGGTTGAAGTCGAGCTGGATGCGCTCCAGGCCGCCGGTGCGGCCGTTGCCGCTGGACTCGTTCCACTGGTAGGTGCGGCCCGCGTCGGCGCCGCCCTGGATATGGCCGACCCCGGCCGCGTCGGTGGGGGCGCCCACGGTGACATCGATGGGGGCGACCCGGAAGCCCCGGGAGTCGCTCCGGGAGGTGGTCGTCTGGTCCAGGGTGAGGTTGATCTTGCCGACGACGTACTTGTCGGGCGTCGAGCCCGCGAACCTCGCCGGTCCCAGCGCGGCCCGGACATCGACCCCGGCCAGGGTGTCCCGGACGAACCCGGGCTCGAAGAACTGGTCCGAGGTGTAGCCGTGGTGGGCGATCTCGGTGAGGAAGGAGCGGAGCATGGTGGTGCCGGTGAAGGTGGTCAGCTCCGCGTCCGCGTTGCCCTGGGGGCCGGTCAGCGGGGTGAGGATCCGGGTGGCCGCCTCCCGTACGCCGGTGGCGTCCAGGTAGTAGATCACCGCCTGGTCGAGAACGTCCGCCGGGACCGGGCGGCCGTTGCCCTTGCCGGGGTCGCCGGTGTCGCCGAGCGGCGGGATGTAGGCCACCGAGGGCTGCTGGTACATCCGGATCGGCTCGGGGTCGCGGGTGCCGGGCCGGACCTCGCCCTGGAGTCCGGAGTGCTGGAACTCCATGGTGACCGTGTAGTCGTCGAGCAGCTGGTGCTTGTGCAGGACGCCGGGGTACTCCAGGAGTTCGGGCCGGTTGTGCAGATGGGAGGCGCCCTGGCCCGCCCCGGACTGGAGGAACGCCTGGGCGCCGAACCCGCCGCCGAGCAGTTGCCGGATACCGAAACTGAGGCTCACCCCGAGCGAGGCCCGGGTGGCGCCGCTGCTGCTCTGCCCGGCGGAGCCCATGCCCATGGCCAGATTGACGGCGTGGTAGTCGTCGGTGCTGCCCAGGTAGTTGGTGGGGCCGTTGGCGCGCTCGGCGCGGATGGTGATCTTCACCGCGTCGATGTCCAGGTTGATCCCGAAGACCCCCTGCGGCTTGGTGAGGGTGAACACCAGCCCGGTCTGCCGGATCTGGTCGTAGTACGACTCCAGGCCCTGGAGCGAGAGGTACTTGTTGACGATGTCGGAGTTGAGGATCTGCCGTTCCAGGGTGTTGCTGTTGCCGTACCAGGGGGTGCTGGGCAGGGGCCGTCCCCCGTCGGCGCGGTCCGGCGGCGCGAACACGAAGCCGTACTGGCCCAGCTCCTGGAAGATACGGTCGCGCAGCTGGCGGACGGTGGTCTCCTCGACGTCGACCAGGCCCATGCCGATGCCCTTGCCGTCCGCGACATGCGGGGGCAGCTGGGCGTGCGGCGAGGTCGGGTCGAAGGCGTCGTCGGTGAGCAGCAGACCGGGCGCGTACTCGACGGTCCCGACCGAGCCGGTACCGGCCGGGTTGATCCAGATGTCGTCCGGGTTCTTCACGGCGGTGGCGTCGACCTGGAGCCCGGCCTCCAGCGCCGCGTGCTGGGGCACCCGGACCAGGCCCTGGCTGACCTCGGCGTCGGTCGTGACGAGCGGCTTGCCGGGGACCATGACATCCGCGGTGAGCAGGAACGCCATGTCATGGCCGCTGGTGGGGCCGGTGTAGCGGGGCACGTCCACCCACAGCCCGGCCCGGCTGGAGCTGACCGTGTCCGAGTTCGACCAGGACAGACCGAGCGAGGCACCGGCGAAGGCGTGCAGCAGCGGCTGGGTGAAGGGCAGCGGCACCAGGTCGGCGGTGACGCTGGCGAGGGTGAGCGTGCTGGAGTGCGAGACGGTGTGGCTGCCGCCGGTCCCGTCGATCGCGGTCCGGACGTTCTCCACATGCGCGAACTTGGAGGTGGCGCCGACCCGGGTGTCCCCCCCTTGCCGCACGGCGTGCAGCCGGATCACGGCGGTGGTGCGGCCCCGGTCGTCGGTGACGCTGAAGACATAGCCGCCGTCGTTGACGGCCTTGTCGAGCCGGGCGTCGAGGTTCCACAGCTTCTGGAGCAGCTCATTGCGTCCGGCGCTGCCGATCTTCAGGGTGACCCCCTGCTGCTTCAGCGCCCCGACCAGCGAGTCGAACAGCGGCGGCAGCCCGGTGAGCCCGGAGGCGTAGTAGTACGACGGCAGCCGGGTGTCCAGGATGTCGCCGGTGGCCCGGATCTGGCCGGGCGCCCGGCCGAGATAGTGCTCGGGCACCCACAGCTGGAGCCGGTCCGGGGAGCCGTCGGTGTCCACGTCGACCGGGGTGACCCCGCTCCAGCGCTGGTCGGGGTCGGTCCGCAGCCGCAGCGACCAGTCCGCGCCGAAGGAGACCAGCCGGGAGTCGGCCCGGGTGTCCTCGACATGACCGGCCTCGGCGTCCCCGATCTGGTTGGTGGAGCGGCTGGAGGCGTTGGCCGTGCCGGAGATCCCGGCCCCGACCCGGACCGCGTTCAGCGGACCGACACCGACCCCGATCCCGGCCGCGAAGGAGAGATTGCCGCGCAGCGCGCCGGTCGGGCCGCTGTGGCTGACGCTGTTGGCGCCGATGTGGAACACACCGTTGATGCCCTCGCCGCCCTTGAACTTGTCCCGCCGCGGGGGCCGCTCGGGGACCAGGGGCGCGACATTCGGCGGTGAGTCCGGCCCGCGCGGCGCGGACCCCTGCTCGGGGATCGTCGCCAGCGAGGGCGCCTTCCACTGGCCGGCGAGCCGATAGGCGGGCAGTGCCACGGTGTCCACGACCGTCGCCCGGTCGAACGACGCCTCCGGGTCGGGGGTCTCGCGGGGGTCCACCGGGTTCAGCGTGACCAGCAGTTCGGCGCCGGGCCCCAGCGGCACCATCAGACCGCCGTCGGCGCGCGCGGGGTCGCGCGGCACGAGATAGCGGTAGTTGCTCAGCAGCCGCTGCGGCAGCGCGCCGAGGGTGTCCTCGGAGACGGTCACCCCGGCCTCGGTCAGCAGCGCCCGCACCTGCGCCAGCACGGCGGGCAGGTGCGGCAGCCCGGCGCGCGGAATGCTGATGCTGCGGGCCGCGGCGGGGACGGCGACGGGGTCGCCGAGGGCGTGCGGGCCGGGGGCCGGAGGCGGCGGCGGGGGCGGCAGCGGGCCCGGGTCTGCGTCGGAGTCGGAGTCCTGGTCGGAGGAGAGCGACTCGTCGTCGTCCGGGGCGGGCAGCGGGGCGGGGTCCTCGGGCGGGGTTTCCCGGGGCACTTCCTCGATGGACATGCCGTCGTCGGAACGGCGGATCGGGGCGAGGGGGATGCCGTCCTCGTCGGAGGCGTTCCAGTCGTCGTCGGGGTTGGGGGACGGGACGCGGTCCGGGGTGGGCGCCGGGGCGGGTTCGGGGGTGGGGGTGGGGCCGGGCTCGGGCTCGGGGGTGGGTGTCCGGTCCGGTTCGGGGGTGGGCTCGGGCTCGGGGGTCGGCGTCCGGTCCGGCTCGGGGGTGGGGTCGGGCTCGGGGGTCGGTGTCCGGTCCGGCTCGGGGGTCGGTGTCCGGTCCGGCTCGGGGGTGGGGTCGGGTTCGGGGGTCGCGTGGGTGTCGGGGGCGGCTTCCGTGGTGTCGGTGGTCGTGGTGGGGTCGATCGGGGCGGGGGTGGGGCCGCCGGTGTCGGTGAGGATGACGTTGCGGCTGTCGTACTCGTCCCAGGTCTCGTACAGGCTTTCGATATCGCTGACGTCCGCGTCGTCCCCGGAGGTGTTCCCGGGCGGCGGGGTGGCGGGGGCGGCCTCGGGGGTGCGGGCCGGGGTGTCCGTGGACGTGGTGCGGGGCGGCGCCGAGGTGTAGTCGGTGCCGAGGGCCGCGGTGAGGAAGTCGGAGACGGTGGCGTCCCGGGCCAGCCCCGGGAACTGCCATGCCTCGCCGCCGACCTGGACCAGGGCGTCCGGCGCGTCCAGCAACTCGCCGAACTGGTCGACCTCCAGTGAGCGGAAGGGTCCCTCCGGTCGGCCGGGGTCCCCGTCCCTGTCCGGGGTCCAGCGGACGGTGCCGCGCTCGTTCACGGCGAGCCAGGACCGGCCGTCGTAGCCGTCCCGGCCGGGGACGACCAGGGCCCGCGCCCCGTCCCCCGCGTCGAGCAGCCGCACGGTCAGCGCGGCGGAGTCCTCCGGGCCGTCCGAGACGCGGACCGCGCGCACCGCGCCCAGCCGGGCGATCCCCTCGGGGGCGATCCGGGCGTCGAAGTCGTCGGCCGTCGGGACGTCGTGCTCCGGCCAGTTGCCCTCCGCGAGATCACGCAGGACGCTGAGGGCGATCTCGGCGTGGGAGAGGATCTCCTCGGGTATGGCGGCCCGGTCCCACACCGAGGTGCCGGTGTCGTACACCCCGGCGAGGAACGCGGCGCGCTGCAACAGCTCCGGCAGCCGGGCGTCGTAGGCGCTCAGCTGGGCGATCCGGGTGTCCACCGCGTCCCGGACGACCTCCTCGAAGATCCGCCCGGCGTTCTCCGGCCGCCCGGCGGCGTCCCGGGTGGCGCCCAGGTCCAGGTCCAGGGCGCGGACGATACGGAGCAGTTCGGGGGAGCTGAGGGCGGTGGAGGGGTCGAGGTCGGGGTCGGGGGTGTCCGTCGCGTCGGTCGCGTCCGCCGTGGCCGGGGTGGCCTCCGGTGTGTGCCGGGCCACCGCGGCGGACGCGTCGTCCACGGCCTGGAGGGTGAGCAGGGCCGATGTCCGGTCTCCGACCAGCGCGTGGGGCGGCAGGTCGAACAGGATGTGGACTGCGGTGTCGCGCAGGGTGAGGAGCCGGGACTGGATCTCGGAGTAACGGTCCTGACCGGCCTGGAGGTCGGCCAGGTCCTGGACCAGCAGGGCCGTTTCGGCGTCGGGGAGGAAGGAGCGGATCCGCACTCCGTCGCGTACGCCGAGACCGTCGGCCCGGTCGACGAGTTCCCGGATCCGGTCGCCGATCTCGGGGTGCACGGGCGGGCGGCCGTTCAGCGACCCCTCCGGCGATCCGTCCGGCGATCCCTCCGACGATCCGTCCGCCCTGCCGGGGGGCAGGTACCCGATCTCGATGGACTCGCCCGACGACGTGGAGTCCGCCGGTTCCACGACCGTCGCGGGCCATTCCGACACATGCCCGAGCCGTATCTCGCCGTCCTCGTCGGACTCCCAGCGGTCCGCGAGGTTCGCGAGGTCGGACATCTCAGGGAGGGCCGCGAGGCCGTCGAACGCCTCGTCCACCAGGTCGTCGTCCTGGAACAGACCCCGGTTGACGGCCTCGTCGGGGGCCGTGTCCGGGTGGGTGTCCGGGGTGGTACCGGCGTCCGGGTCCGGGGCGGGGCGTGAAGCCGGGTCCGGGCGGGGGTCGGAGCCCGCGCCGCGGCCGGAGCCGGAACCGGGTCCCGAACCGGAGCCGGAGCCCGCGCCCGGGTCCCGGCGCTCGTCCCGGCCGGGGTCTCCGGCGCCGCTGCCGGGGTCGTCGTCGCTCGCGTAGTCCAGGCCCTCGTCGTCGGCCGCCCGGCTCGGACCGCCGCTCTCGCCGGTGAAGTCGGGGCCGAGGGCGGTGGCGAGGAACTCGGCCGGGGGGGCGCCCACCGACAGATCGCTGAACCACAGGTTGTCCGCGGCCGACCAGGGCTCGATCAGGGCGCCGCTGATAGTGACCTCCAGCGAGCGGAACCAGCCGATCCCCTCCGGCTGCACCGCCGGGCGCATGTCGTCGTGCGGACCCTCGGTCCACCGGATGTCGCCCCGGTCGTTCTCGGCGAACCAGGCGCGGTCGTTGTAACCGCTCCGGTCGGCGACGACGAGGGCGCGTGCCCCGTCACCGGCGACGAGCAGCCGCGCGGTCACCTCGGCCACGGCGTCCGGGCCCTCGCCCAGCCGGAGCGCGGACATACCGGCCGCCGGATCGATCATCGAGATGAGGGTGTCGACCTCCGGGAGATCCGCTTCGGGGGAGGCCGCGTGGAACTGCAACGTGCTCACGACCGCGTCGGCGTTCGCAAGGTCTTCGTAGTTCGGCGGGTCGTACACCCATCCGTGGGGCGCGTTCTCCACCTGGGACAGGAGCCAGGCCCGGTCCAGCAGGCCCGGGAGCCGCCGGTCGGAGTGGAAGAGCCGGTTCCGCCGGGCCATCACCTCCCGATGGATCACCGATTCGAAGGGCCGCTCGGCGTTCTCCGGCCGCTGGGCGAGGGCCGCCATCTCATCAAGGTCCAGGCCCAGCTGACGGGCGTGGTGGCGCAGCCGGGGGTCATCGGGCCAGGTGGACAGGTCCCGCTCGGGAGGGGCCTCCTCGGTCTCGGACCCGGTCCCGGGCTCGGGCTCGGGGGCCCGTGCCGCGTGGGCCTCCTGGACGGTCTGGGCCGCCGTCAACACGGTCTGAAGTGTCTCGACGACGGCGACATGGTTGTTGAAGAGAAGATTCGAGGCGAGGGTCGCGGGGGTACCGGCGCGCGGGTCCGGCGACTCCGGCACGCCCCAGGACATGGCCTCCGGTCCGCTCGCCGGTGTCCCCGGAGCGCTGTCGGACTCCAGCTCGTTGTCGGGGGTGTAGCGGCCTTCACCGAAGGCCGCTTCCAAATCGGCCTCGTAGAGCGCGAGTTCCAGCCTCTTCGTCAGGGTGACGAGCTGGCCCAGCAGTTCGTCGGGCCGCCCACCCTCGACGAAACGGTGGGTGGCCACCCGCATCGCTTCCCGTTCGGCGTCGTCGAGGACGGGGCGCGAGGTGCCGTCCCGGCCGGACACCGATATCGAGCCGACGTCCTCGAAGACATCGCCCACCGCGTCGCCCACTTCGTTCCGGGGCAGGGACGGCTCTGAACCGCTGGAGAGAGGGCCCGCCGTGGACCCCTCTTCCGAGAACGCGGGCGTGGCCAAGGGTGAAGGCGAGGGTGAGAGTGAGGACGGGGGTGAGAGGAGAGGTGTGGGCATGGCCGGGAACGGGGGTGGCGGGATGGTCCGGAGCGTGTCCTCCACCGCGTCCAGCGCCCGCTGGAACCGCTCGGGCAGCCGCTGGTCGGACCGATCGGTGTCGGCACGCATCACGCCGAGCGCCGCTTCGAGGTCGTTGTGGAGGCCCAGGAGCCAGGTCCCCACCTCCAGGCTCGACCCGCCCTCGGCCAGGGACACCGACTCCCGGCCGATCCTGATCCGGTCCTCGGGGGTGAGCAGCGGGCGGAGGGTGCGGCGGCCCTCCACCGTCAGACCGTCGATCCGCTCCAGGACCGTGCCGATACTGGCGACGGCGGGGTTGTCGAGCGCCCGCACGGCCGAGGCCACGGACAGAGTCGGCCGGGCGGCCGGGTCTGCCTGCCCGGCGGCGTCCCGCGTCGCCCGGTCGTATCCGGCCCTGGCCGTCTCGGCGATCTGCTCGAACGCGCGCCGGAACGACGACTCCGTCAGATGCCGGGGGTCCCAGCCCCGCCCGAGCATCCGGGCATCGGGATCGGGCCGGTACTCGCGCAGTTCCAGCAGGGCCAGGCCGATGCCGTTGTGGCGGTCCAGCGCCGGCCGGCCCGTCGTCCCGATCATGTCGCGCTGACTGACGACCAGGCCGGAGTGACTGACGCCGAACAGCGCCGTCTCCACGTAGTCCCTGGTGGAGGCCCCGCGGCGCCAACTGATGTCGAGCGGATCCACGACGACCGTGCTCTCGGGACGGCCGGCACGCTCGGCCAACGTGCGCAGGAGAGACCGCCCATGGTTCTGGAAGGCGTTGATGATCTCGGGCTCGAACTGCCGCAAGAACCCCCGGGTCCGGTCGCTCAGCGCGGCGTGCAGATCGGCGAAGGAGGTCTGCATCGCGACCGGGAGCCAGTGCCCTTCCGGGCGCTGCTCGATGTTCTCACTGAGCGGGAGGGCCATGGCCTGGCTGAAGACGAGCCACGCGTAGCCCCGCACTTCGGCGAGGTTCGGCAGATCGTTCAGGAACGGGAGCTGAGCCGGTGGCACTTCCAGGCCGGTCGAGTTGTAGGCGAAGTGCCGGGCGACCTCGTCGGCGAACGACCTGCCCGCGTCGAGGGCGAGGGCCTGGTCCCCGTGGTCCGGCAGATGGCTTCGCGTCAGCTCGAACATATCGGCGAGGCCCGCTGCCGGGACTCCGACGGTGAACCGGCCGGAGGCGCCCAGACCGGTCCCCGCCGCCGCAGGCAGGACGTCGGCGGCGGGCCACTTCGTCCTCCAGCCCGGGTCGGTGGCGAGGAGCTTCCTCAGCGAGGTCGGAGCGCCCGTGTCGTTGTTGGCCGCGTTCAGCTGGCGCTCGGTGTTCCACAGGACGTGCTGTGATCGCCCCTCGTTCGGCCTGTTCTCGCCGTCCAGCACGGCGACGGTGGGGGTGACCAGTTCGAGGACGGTACGGGTCTCGGGCTCGGACTCCCGCCCGGTGTGCCGAAGCGCCCCCGCGCGGGACGTGTACAGGCGGTCGTCGATACCGCGGAACAGTTCACGCTCGGCGGCGACGATCCTCACCCCGGAGCTGTGGACGGCCAGTTCCGTGCCGGCCCTCATGTTCCGGGACGCCTGGACCGGGAACACGGAGTCGACCCGGGCGGCGATGCCCGCGTAGGCCGTGGAGGTGGGTGCGTCGGTGAGGGCGTCGACGGCCCGCAGATCCTCGCCCTGGAGCACGCCGGGCCGGAGCACACCGTCGGGGCCCACGATGACGGCCCGCGTGAGGGCGGGGAGACCGCCGGGCCGGGCGTCCGCTCCCACGCCGGGCTCGCCCTCGGCCTGCATGTCGATCCACTCGACGCCCTCGGTGCTGCGGTAGGCGGCGAAAGCGTGGCCGTCCTGGCTCAGACGCTGGCTGAAGATCAGCGCGGAGGAGCCGGGGGGCGCGTCCCGCAGGGCGGTGTTGATGTCCTCCCAGGAGCTGATCGTGGTCCAGTCCTGGTCGGCGGCGAAGGCCCGGTCGGCCCGGGAGGTGCCGATGTCGATGTCGTCCGTGGTGGTCCTCGGCCGCCGCAGGCCGGTGCCGCCGGTGATCCGGTCGGTGTCCTGGAACAGGTCGAGGTTGTTGCCGGGGTAGAGGTGGAGGGCCAACTGACGCAGCAGGATGACGCAGTTGATGACGGTGAAGGGGTTCCGGGGGGGCCCGTCGTCGGGCACCGGGGGACGCGGGATGCCGCTCCTCTGCCGGGCCGCGTCGTCCTCCCGGACGGCGGCGGCCCCGGCACGCTCCACGACCTCCCGCACACCGTTGGTGTCGAGAGCGGTGGGCGTACGGGTGAGGGGCGGCGGGAGGGTCGTCGCCTCCTCACCGGGCAGGAGCGGACCGGACTCCGGGTCGGGGGTGGAGGTGGGAGTGGAGGTGGGAGTGGAGGTGGGAGTGGAGGTGGGGGTGCGGCTGTCGGTGCCGCCGGTCGGGTCGACGCGGCTGTCGGTGCCGCCCGTCGGGTCGATACGGCTGTCGGTGCCGCCGGTCGGGTCGACGCGGCTGTCGGTGCCGCCCGTCGGGTCGATACGGCCGTCGGTGCCGCCCGTCGGGTCGAACCGGCTGATGACATCGCGGGCGGGGGCGTCGGGGGACGCGGGGAGGTCGTCCCGGGTGCCGGGGGACAAAGGGTCCCTCGTGCCGGAGGACTCCGGGAGATCCTCGGAGGTGGTGAGGACGCGGCCGGGAGCGCCGGGGAGGTCGTCCAGGGAGTTCAGGAAGTCCAGGGAATCCAAGGAGTCCAGGGAATCCGAGGAATCCAGGGAGTCCCTGAAGTCCAGAGAGTCCAGGGAGTCCGGGGAACCGGTCGGGTCGCTGTCCCTTCCGGTGGTGCTCGGGTCCGGGTCCGTGGTGGGGGACAGCAACCGGAAAAGCTCTTCGCTGGTGCTGGTGGGGGAAGGCGTCGGGGTGGCGGTGGTGCGGTCCCCGGGGTCGGTGGCGCGGGGCTCGGCGGCGCGGGGGTCCGTGGAACGGATGTCGCCGGGGCGGGGCGCGTCGCCGTTCACCCGGGAGGGGTTCGCGCCGGGACGAGAGGGGTCGGCGCCGGGACGGGAGGGGTCCGTGGTCTGCCGGGGCGCGGTCCCGGGGTCGCCGGTGGTGGGGTTGGCGGCCATCGGCGGTACCGGCGCCATCGGCGGCGGAACGGCCCGCTGCTGGGGATCCGCGGAGCGCTCGTCGCCGCCGGACGTGACGGAGGGGTCCGGGGCGGCGGAGGGGCGCGAGGGGTCGGAGGAGTTGGACGGGTCCGAGGTAAGGGAGGAGGAATCAGACGTGGTGAAGGGGTCGAAGAGCGTGGAGGGATCGGACGTCGTGAAGGGATCGGACGTCGTGGAGCCCGTGGGAGACAACGGCGAGGGGATGACCGTCGGGCTGTCGTCCGGCCGGCCGTTCCGCTCGGGCCACCCCGACTCTCCCGGGCGCCCCACCTCACCCGGCCGCTCGCCAACCCCCTGCGGCCTGTCGGGGACATCCTGCTGCCGCTCCGGAGCGCCTTGCTGCCGCTCGGGCGCGTCCTGCTGCCTGTTCGGGCTGTCCGTCCCGCCCGGGTTGTCGCCCCGTGACCCCGGGACATCGTTGCCCGACCGTACGATCGGCGGATTGTCCGGCGTCGAACCACCCGTGGTCACCGGTGAGTTGACATCGGTGGACGTCGACAGGGTGAGCGGCGGACGCGGCCCCGCCTCGGGCGCGGTCGGCTGGTCCGTCCCCAGCGAGGGCACCGGGAAGGACGGCACCGTGGGCATCGTCACCGAGGTCGACGGCAGCGGGTTGGGAGTGATGGTCGGCGACGAGAACGGGTCCAGGTCGAGGTTCGGCGAGGAGGTGACCGGCGGACGCCCGCCCGTGCCGGGCGCACCGCCCGTGGTGCCGGTGCCGTTCGTCCCCGGCGCGCCATTGGTGCCGCCGGTGGTGTTCCCGGACGACATCGGGGTGTCCGTGGGCAGCTGGTTGATCTGGGAGGCGCCGAAGACCGCCCCCAGGCCGAGTTTGGTGGTGATGTCGTTGAGGGTGTTCTTGAGGCCGGAGCCGAGGAACTCGGCGTTGATGTCGAGTGCCCTGGTGAGGCGTTC
>NZ_JBEXLA010000062.1:0-33278 GCF_040609715.1 Streptomyces sp. NPDC004610
ACCCGCTACGACAAGACCGCCGAGTCCTACCAGGCAGCCGTCACCCTCGCATCGCTCCTGATGTGGGCGTGACAATTGAAGACAACTCCTAGGAGATCGCGGCGTCTGTCCGCGGCCCTAGAAGATCGCGGTACCTCTCCGCGTCCCCAAGAGACTGCGGCGTGCCTCCCCGTACCCCCCAGACCGCGGCGCTCACCGTCGTCCTAAAGGCCCGTGGAGTTCTCTGGGTTTCTGAAGGGGGACAGGGGGTTTTGGAGGGTGCCTTGTAGTTGGAGGGCTGTTGTTGGGGTGGTCAGGTCGATCATCTGTTTGTTGTTGCGGAGCTGGAGGCGGTTCAGGCAGGAGAGGGGGAAGTCGGGGGTGAAGAGGTCGTGGTGGGTGAATTTTTCGGTGAGTTCGGGGACCGATGCCTGGTACTCGTGGGTGATCTCGGCGACCGTGCGCCAGAAGTCGTCCTCCTCCAGGACGCCCTCGGCGGCGAGTCGTGCGGACAGGAAGCGGAAGAAGCAGTCGAAGACGTCGGTGAAGATCGACAGGAGTTTCAGGTGGTCGGGGACGTCCACGCGTAGTCGCTCGACCGCCGGGGGCAGGATCGCGTCCGGGTCCATGACGGCGATCTCCTCGGCGATGTCCTTGAAGATCGCCCGCTGTACCAGCCCGTCCTTCAGGACCAGGATCACATTCTCGCCGTGGGGCATGAAGACCAGGTCGTAGGCGTAGAAGCTGTGCAGGAGCGGGGTGAGGTAGGCGTGGAGGTAGTGGCGAAGCCAGGTCTGGGGGGACAGGCCTGATCGTTCGATCAGGGCGGTGGTGAATGAGCGGTTCTCGTGATCGATGTGCAGGAGGGAGGCCATGGTGGCCAGTGACTCGCCCTCGCGCAGGGAGGGGACCGGGCTCTCGCGCCAGAGCGCGGCCAGCATCTTGCGGTAGGGGGAGTGGCGGTCGGTGGCCCGCTCGAACTCCAGGTGGCGGTAGCCGACCGCCGCGCGTTCGCGGATGATCGTCAGGCCGGTCGAGGTGAGGGTGGGGTCGTTGGCGATCAGGTTCGACAGCCAGTCGTTGATGGCGGGGGTGGCCTCCATGTAGGCGGCGGACAGACCGCGCATGAAGCCCATGTTGAGGACGGACAGGGCCGTTTTGACGTAGTGCTTGTGCGGGGCGGTGGTGTTGAAGAAGGTCCGGATGGACTGCTGGGCCAGATAGGCGTCGTCGGCCTCGCCGAGGCAGACCAGATGGCGGCGGGCCAGCTCGGCGGCGAAGGTGACGGTGAGCTTGTTCCACCACTGCCAGGGGTGGACGGGCATCAGGACGTAGTCGGCGGGGTCGAGGTCCTGGGCGCGGAGGGTGGTGTGGAAGCGGGTGAGGGTGGCGGCGCCCAGTTCGGCGCGGAGGAAGGACTCGTACTCGATGCCCGCGCCCGCCGTGAACGCGGCGCGGGAGCGGTGGGCGGCCAGCCAGACCAGGCGGACCGGGCTCGCGGTCTCGGGGGCGTACGAGAGGTAGTCGTGGACGCCGAAGCCCAGGCGGCCGTTGTTGGCGACGAAGCAGGGGTGGCCCTCGGTCATGCCGGTCTCGATCTCCTGGAAGGAGCCGGAGGCCAGCTCGGCGGCCGTGCGCTGCGGCTTGCCGAGTGTGAAGCAGGTGCCGGCCAGGGTGGCGGAGATCTCTTCCAGGTAGACCGGGAGGATCGAGTCGCTCAGGGCGAGGGATGCGCGTAGGTCGAGGATGAAGTCCAGTACGGAGAGGGGGAGTTCGGTGCCGGAGCGGTGGCGGGTGAGGGAGTCGGGGTCGATCTGCCAGTGGTCCAGGGCGCGGCGGACGGCGGTGAAGCGGTAGGTGGTGCGGCCGTCGTCGCTGGGGACGACATAGGTGTCGTCGCCTTCGGGTTCGGGGGTGAGGAGGCGTTCGTGGGCGAACTCGGCGAGGGCCTTGCGGAGCAGTGAGCGGTTCGCTCGCGCCCAGTGGTCGGGGGTCAGATGGGTCACGGCGTCGGACAGGGTCATACGGCGGCTCCCCGGGCGGTCAGGTACTGCTGCCGGGTGCAGAAGGAGAGCAGGGCCCGCTTCTCCGGCTTGTCGATCTCGCGGTCGGGGACGAAGCCGACGGCCGCGTTCAGGGCCTGGACGGCGGTGTTGGCCACGTCCGGTTCCACGACCACCCGGCGGGTGCGGGGGTCGGCGAACAGTTCGTCCATGACGGCGGTGAGCACGGCCCGGGTGAAGCCGTGCAGCGGGCGGTCGGTGGGGGCGGTCAGGAAGTGCATGCCGATATCACCGGGGGCGGGCTCGTACAGGCCGGTGAGTTCGACGTATCGGGGGTCGTACTTCTCCATCAGGAAGGCGGGGGTGCCGTCGTGCAGGCCGAGGAGGGCGTGGTGGTGCTCGTGGGCTGCGATCCTCAGGTAGGCGCGCTCGACGTCCTGGAGGTGGGCGCTTCCCATCAGCCAGAACGCCGCCTTGGGGTGGGTCACCCAGCCGTGCAGCAGCTCGGCGTCCCGGAGGGGGTCGAGGGGGCGCAGGGAGAGGGTGCCGATGCTCATACGGCGAACTCCTGGAAGGCGATGGTCTTCTCGATCGGGTAGGGCTCGGTGCCGAGCAGCTCGCGGATGATGCAGCTGTTGCGGTAGGCGCCCATCCCGAGGTCGGGGGAGGTGACGCCGTGGGTGTGGACCCCGGCGTTCTGGAGGAAGACACCGTGGCCGGTGATGTCGATGGCGTAGTTGCGGGCGATGTCGAAGTTGCCGTGCGCGTCGCGCACCAGCCGGTCGGCGATCGGGGCCAGGAAGGGCGGCTCGGTGTAGCGGTAGCCGGTGGCCAGGATCAGTCCGTCCGAGGCCAGCTCGAAGTGGGTGTCCTGCTCCTCCTGGTGGAAGCCCAGGGTGTAGGTGCCGTCCCGGTATGCGGCCGTGGTCAGGGCTGAACGGGTGAGGAGGCGGGTGGGGACCGGGCCGCTCAGGTTCTTCTGGTAGAGGAGATCGAAGATGGCGTCGATGAGATCGCCGTCGATGCCCTTGAACAGGCCCTTCTGTTCGTCGGTGAGCCGGTAGCGGGTGGCCTCGGGCAGCCGGTGGTAGTAGTCGATGTAGTCCGGGGAGGTCATCTCCAGGGTGAGCTTGGTGTATTCGAGGGGGAAGAAGCGGGGGGAGCGGGTGACCCAGTTCAGCCGGTAGCCGTGGGTGTCGATCTCGCTCAGCAGGTCGTGGTAGATCTCGGCGGCCGACTGACCGCTGCCGACCAAGGTGATCGACTCCTTGCGCCGCAGCGCGTCCCGGTGGCGGAGGTAGTGGGCGTTGTGCAGCAGGTCGCCGCCCAGGTCCCGGCACGGCTCGGGGATGTGGGGCGGGGTGCCGGTGCCCAGCACCAGGCGGCGGGCGCGGTGGGTGGTGCCGGTGGAGGTGCGGACGGTGTACGTCTCGTCCCGGTCGTCGTAGGTGACCTCGGTGACCGTGCTGTTGAAGCGGACGCTGGTCAGACGGTTGGCGGCCCAGCGGCAGTAGGCGTCGTACTCGACGCGCAGGGGGTAGAAGTTCTCGCGGATGTAGAACGCGTAGAGGCGGCCCTGTTCCTTCAGGAAGTTGAGGAACGAGTAGGGGGAGGTCGGGTCGGCGAGGGTGACCAGGTCGGAGAGGAACGGGGTCTGGAGATGGGCGCCGTCCAGGAACATGCCCGCGTGCCACTCGAAGTCCGGCTTGGCTTCGAGGAAGACGCCGTTCAGTTCGTCGAGGGGCTCGGTGAGGCAGGCGAGGCCGAGGTTGAACGGGCCGAGGCCGATGCCCACGAAGTCATGGAGGTCCATGGGGTCAGCAGGCGCGGTCAAGGGAGGCTCCCAGGTACTGCTCGGCGTGCCCGGCGAGCAGATCGAGCACGGCGGTCAGATCGGACGGGGTGGTCTCGGGGTTGAGCAGGGTGAACTTCAGGTAGTGGCGGCCGGCCACCTTGGTGCCCGCGACCACCGCCTCCCCGGACGCGAACAGCGCCTCGCGGGCATGGAGATTGGCCCGGTCGATCACCGCCGGGTCGGTCACGGCGGCCGGTATGCAGCGGAACACCAGGGTGGACAGCACCGGCTCGGCGACCACGTCGTAGCGCGGGTCGGCGGCCAGCAGCCGCCAGCCCTCGGCGGCCAGGTCGCAGACCTCGTCGAAGAGCGCGCCGATACCGTCGGCGCCCATGGTGCGCAGGGTCATCCACAGTTTGAGCGCGTCGAACCGGCGGGTGGTCTGGAGCGACTTGTCCACCTGGTTGGGGATGCGGTCCCGCACGGCCCGGCGCGGGTTGAGGTACTCGGCGTGATAGGTGGCGTGGCGCAGGGTCGCCGCGTCCCGCACCAGCAGGGCCGAGGAACTCACCGGCTGGAAGAACGACTTGTGGAAGTCGACGGTGACCGAGTCGGCGCGCTCGATCCCGGTCAGCAGGGAGCGGCGGGTGGGGGAGACCAGCAGCCCGCAGCCGTAGGCCGCGTCGACATGCAGCCAGGTGCCGTACCGGGCGCACAGCTCGGCTGTCTCCGGCAGGGGGTCGATGGAGCCGAAGTCGGTGGTCCCGGCGGTGGCGACGACCGCCATGGGGGTCAGTCCGGCGCGGGTGCAGCGCTCCAGTGCGCGGGCGAGGTCGACGGTCCGCATCCGCCGGTGCCGGTCGACGGGTACGGAGACCACCGCGTCCGGGCCGAGGCCCAGCAGTTTCGCCGCCTTCAGCACGCTGAAGTGGCTCAGCTCGGAGGCGAAGATCCGCAGGTCGGCCGCCGATCGGGCCTTGCTCTCCTCGCGGGCCAGCAGCAGCGCCTGGAGGTTGGACTGGGTGCCGCCGGAGGTGAACACCCCGTCGGCGGCCGGGCCGAGCCCGATGCGTTCGGCGGTCCAGTCGACGAGCCGGCGCTCGATGAGGGTGCCGCCCGCCGACTGGTCCCAGGTGTCCAGGGAGGAGTTGACGGCGGACAGCACGGCCTCGCCGAGCACGGCCGGGATGACGACCGGGCAGTTGAGGTGGGCGAGATAGCGGGGGTGGTGGAAGGAGACCGCGTCCCGGAGGTAGACGTCCTCCAGTTCGTCCAGCACGGCGGTGGTGTCGTACAGCGGCCGGTCGAGGTCGATCCGCTCGATGAGGGCGTCGAGGGCGTCGACGCTGACTCCGGTGAACGGGCGCCGGGTGGTGGCGAGTCGGGCGGCGACCCGCTCCACCCCCTCGGTCACGGAACGGCGGTACCGCTCCGCGGTGGCGTTGTTGAGCAGCTGAGAGCGCATGGGGGGCCTCCGGCGGGGGACGGGGACGGGGGCAGGGGAGGGCGGAACCGGGCCCCTGCTCTACTTAGGTAAGCCTAACCTAAGTTAATCTCTCACTCCCCGCTGGCCCTCTCCGCCCCCTCCAGCGCCTCCGCGAGCGCGGTGAGCATCGGCTCGCACTTGGCGTACGACAGGATCGGCTCGGTGTCCCGGGAGAGCACCTGACCCGCCTTCACCGCCGGGAGCTGCTTCCAGGTGCCCTCGGTGATGTCGGCCGGCTGGATCGCCGAGGTGCGGTTGTCCATGAGGATGAGGTCCGCCGGGTACTTGTTGACGTTCTCCCAGCTCAGCGTCTCGAACCAGCCGCCGGTCTCCGCCAGCGCCGACGCCGGGGGCTCCACGAAGTTCACCCCGAGGGACGCGAAGTACTCCAGGTCGACGGAGAGGTTGGAGCCGGAGACGTAGAACATGTCCGCGGCGGCGGAACCGACCAGGACCTTGATGTCCGGCTTGGCCGCGGCGGCGGCGCGCAGCCGGGCCGCCGCGTCCTCGAACCGCTTCTTCGCCGCCGCCACCTCGGTGGCCTTCAGATCGGCGCCGAGGGAGGCGGCGAGTGCGGCCATCCGCTCCAGGGATCCGGTGAGCAGCCGGTCGTAGACCGAGATGCCGACGGTGGGGGCGCCCACGGCGAGGATCTTGTCCCTGGACTCGTCGGGGACGTACCAGAGGGTGCCCCGGTCGTCGTACATCGTGGAGATCAGCAGGTCGGGGGCGAGGGCCGCGTACTTCTCGATGTTGAACTGGCCCCACTCGTTGCCGAGGATCGTCACCTCGCCGATGTCGAGGTCGCCGGCCTGGACGTCGGGCTTGCCGTCGGCGGTCCGGGTGGGGCCGAAGACGCCCTGGACGGTGACGCCGTAGTCGTGGAGGGCGGCGGCGGTGCCGGTGAAGGCGACGAGGGTGGCCGGGGCGCGGTCGGCGGTGACGGTCTCGCCGCGGTCGTCCTCGAACGACCAGGGGCCGGAGGCGCCGGGGCCGGTGTCGCGGGTGGGGGCGGGGTCGTCGGCTCCGCAGGCGGTGAGCGCGGCGCCGAGTCCGAGGGCGCCGGCGGCGGTGAGCAACTGGCGGCGGGTGGGGGTGCGGGACATGGTGGGGCTGCTTTCGGGTGGGTGGGGCGGGCCGCTGGGCGAATCGGGCGGGAAGGAAGGTTAGCCTAACCTTCCTTGTCGTCCGATCCGCGGGGGCCGCCCCACCTGAATCGCAGCCCAGCCCGTCAGCCCCCAACCCCTCAGCCCATCAGTCCCAGCTCCCGGGCGATCAGCATCCGCTGTACCTCGCTCGTGCCCTCGCCGATCTCCAGGATCTTGGAGTCCCGCCACATCCGGGCCACCGGGTACTCGTTCATGAACCCGTAGCCGCCATGGATCTGGGTGGCGTCCCGCGCGTTGTCCACGGCGATCGTGGACGAGTACAGCTTGGCGAGCGCCGCCTCCTTCTTGAACGGGTCCCCCGCCACCAGCCGGTACGCGGCGTCCCGCCAGGCCAGCCGGGCGGTGTGGGCCCGCATCTCCATGTCCGCGATCTTGAACTGGATCGCCTGGTACCCGCCGATCGCCCGCCCGAACGCGTGCCGCTGCTTGGCGTACGCCACCGACTCGTCCACACAGCCCTGGGCCAGCCCGGTCGCCAGCGCCGCGATGGCGATCCGGCCCTCGTCCAGGATGCGCAGGAACTGGGCGTAGCCCCGCCCCTCGGCGCCGAGCAGATTCGCCTTCGGTACGCGGACCTCGGCGAAGGACAGCTCCCGGGTGTCCGACGCGTTCCAGCCCACCTTGGAGTAGGGCGCCGCCACCGTGAAACCGGGGGTGCCCGACGGGACGATGATCGAGGAGATCAGCGGCTTGCCCTCGGGTGTGCGGCCGGTGACCGCGGTGACCGTCACCAGACCGGTGATGTCCGTGCCGGAGTTGGTGATGAAGCACTTGGTGCCGTTGATCACCCACTCGTCCGTGGCCTCGTCCAGGCGGGCCGTCGTCCTCGTCGCGCCCGCGTCGGACCCGCCGTCGGGCTCGGTCAGCCCGAACGCGCCGAGCATCTCCCCGGCGCACAGGCGGGGCAGCCAGGTCCGCTTCTGCTCCTCGGTGCCGAAGAGATGGAGCGGCATCGCGCCCAGCGAGACCCCGGCCTCCAGGGTGATCGCCACCGAGGAGTCGACCCGGGCCAGCTCCTCCAGGGCCACGCCCAGCGCCAGATAGTCGCCGCCCATCCCGCCGTACTCCTCCGGGAACGGCAGGCCGAAGAGGCCCATGCGGCCCATCTCGCGGACGATCTCGTAGGGGAACTCGTGCCGCTCGTAGTAGTCGCCGATCTTCGGGGCGATCACCTCATGGGCGAACTCCTCGACCGTGCGGCGGAGTTCCTCCAGCTCGGGGGTCAGACGGTGGTCCATGGTCGTCACTCCTGGGGCTCCTTGTGCTCCTGGTCGCCCTGGTGTTCCTGGTGCTCCTGGTGGGAGAGGGCGCGGACGGTACGGGACGGGCTGGGGCGGCCCAGTTGTTCGGCCATCCACACGCTGGTGGCGGTGAGCCGGCCGAGGTCGACACCGGTCTCGATACCGAGGCCCTGGAGCATCCAGACCAGGTCCTCGGTGGCGAGATTGCCGGTGGCCGACCTGGCGTAGGGGCAGCCGCCCAGGCCGCCCGCGGAGGCGTCGACGGTGGTCACGCCGTGTTCCAGGGCCGCGTAGGTGTTGGCGAGCGCCTGGCCGTAGGTGTCGTGGAAGTGCACCCCGAGGATGTTCGTCGGGACGCCCTCCTCGTTGAGCAGGGAGAGCAGTTCGAGGACATGGCCGGGGGTGGCCACGCCGATGGTGTCGCCGAGGCTCAGTTCGTCGCAGCCCATGTCCCGCAGTGCCGTGCAGACCTTGACGACCTGGTGGAGGGGGACGGCGCCCTCCCAGGGGTCGCCGAAGCACATCGAGACATAGCCGCGGACATGCGTGCCCGCGTCCTTGGCCTGCCGGACGACCGGGTCGAAGACGGCGAGGGACTCGTCCAGGGAGCGGTTGAGGTTGGCGCGGGCGAAGGACTCGGTGGCGCTGGCGAACACCGCGATCCGGCGGGCGCCGAGGGCGAGCGCCCGGTCCAGGCCGCGCCGGTTGGGGACGAGGACGGGCAGGGCCACGCCCTTGAGGTCGCCGAGGCGGGGGAACAGGTCCTCGGCGTCGGCGAGTTGGGGCACCCACTCGGGGCGGACGAAGCTGGTCGCCTCGATGGTGGTGAGCCCGGCGGCGGCGAGGCGGTGCACGAACTCCGCCTTGACCTCCGTGGGGACGGATGTCTTCTCGTTCTGGAGGCCGTCACGGGCACCGACCTCGTGGATCCGGACGCGGGTGGGGAGGTCGGTGGCGGGGACGACCATGGGGAGTGAGGGTGACGGTGGGGGCGGGGTCATGACGGGTCCTTCGCGGGGGCGTCCGTGTCCGGGGTGATGACGGCCAGGATCTGGTCCATGGCGACCGTCGTGCCGGGGGTGACATCGAGTTCGGTGACCGTGCCCGCGTGCGGGGCGGAGATGACGTGCTCCATCTTCATCGCCTCCACCACCAGCAGGCTCTGACCGGCGGTGACCTCGTCGCCGATGGCGACCTTCACCACCGTGACCGTGCCGGGCATGGGGGCGGTGAGGGAGTCGGCGCCGGAGCGGGCCGCGCCCCGGAGGGAGGCGGCGACCGGGTCGTGGTCGCGGACCTGCCAGGCGTCGCCGTCCCGGCCGAGCCAGTCGGCGGCGCGGTGGAAGGTGTGGCGGATGCCGTCGAGGGTGACGGAGACCCGGGTGGGGGTGACCGTATGGGCGCCCCGGGGTTCGTACGTCACCGGGTCGGTCACCCGCAGGGGGAAGGTGACCGGCTTCGGGGTGCCGCCGAGGCGCCAGCCGCTCGGCACCGAGAACGGGTCGGTCCAGCCGCCGGGCGCCGGGCGGAGCGCGTCCAGCCGGACGGCCGCCGCCGCCTCGTACACCTCCTCGGGTACGTGGGTGGGGACCAGGTCGGGGGCGACGCGCTCGACGAGGCCCGTGTCCAGCTCGCCCGCGACCACCGCCGGATGGGCCAGCAGGCGGCGCAGGAACCCGGCGTTGGTGGTGACCCCGAGGGTGACGGTGGCGGCGAGGGCTGCCCGGAGTTTTCTGAGGGCGCTTGCCCGGTCGGGGCCGTACGCGATGACCTTGGACAGCATCGGGTCGTACAGGCTGCCGACCGCGCTGCCCTCGCTCAGCCCGGAGTCGGTGCGGACGCCGTCCCCGGAGGGCTCGTCCAGCAGCAGGACCGTGCCGCCGGTCGGGAGGAAGCCGCGCGCGGGGTCCTCGGCGCAGATCCGGGCCTCGATCGCGTGCCCGGTGAGGGTGATGGCGTCCTGGGTGAAGGGCAGCGCCTCCCCGGCGGCCACCCGCACCTGCCACTCCACCAGATCGAGCCCGGTGACCAGCTCGGTGACCGGGTGCTCCACCTGGAGCCGGGTGTTCATCTCCATGAAGGAGTACGCCGACGGATCGCCGCCGGGGACGATGAACTCGACCGTGCCCGCGCCGACGTAGCCGCAGGAGCGGGCCGCCTGGACGGCCGCCTCGCCCATCGCCGCGCGCGTCGCCTCGTCCAGCAGGACGCTGGGGGCCTCCTCGATGACCTTCTGGTGGCGGCGCTGGAGGGAGCACTCGCGCTCGCCGAGATGGACCGCGTTGCCGTGGGCGTCGGCGAGGATCTGGATCTCGATGTGCCGGGGGCGGTCGATCCACCGCTCGACCAGGAGGGTGTCGTCGCCGAAGGAGGCGGCGGCCTCGCGGCGGGCGGCGGCGATCTCCTCGTCCAGTGTGGTGAGGTCCCGGACCAGGCGCATGCCCTTGCCGCCGCCCCCCGCGCTGGGCTTGAGCAGCACGGGGGCGCCCAGCGCGCGGGCGGCCTCGGCCAGCTCCGGGTCACGGCCGCCGGGGACCACGGGGACTCCGGCCGCGCCGACGGTCTCCTTGGCGCGGATCTTGTCGCCCATCAGCGCGATGGCCCCGGCGGGCGGCCCGATGAAGACGAGCCCGGCGTCCGCGCAGGCGCGCGCGAAGGCGGCGTTCTCGGCGAGGAAACCGTAGCCGGGGTGGACGGCCCCGGCGCCGGTGCGGGCGGCGGCGTCCAGGATGCGGTCGGCGGACAGATAGCTCTCGGTGGCGGGCGCGGGGCCGATCCGTACCGCCGTGTCCGCCTCGCGGACGTGCCGGGCGTCGGCGTCGGCGTCGGAGAAGACGGCGACGGAGCGGATGCCGAGGGCGCGCAGGGTGCGGATGACGCGGACGGCGATCTCACCGCGGTTGGCGACGAGGACGGTGTCGAACAGGTCTCCTGCCAGGGACATCGGGGTACGTCCTCTCACATCCGGAAGACGCCGAACTGGGGGTCGCCCAGGGGCGCGTTGGCGCAGGCGGTCAGGGCCAGGCCGAGCACCTGGCGGGTCTCCAGGGGGTCGATGACCCCGTCGTCCCAGAGCCGGGCGGTGGCGTAGTAGGCGTTGCCCTGGCGCTCGTACCGCTCGCGGATCGGGGCCTTGAAGGACTCCTCGTCGTCCGCCGGCCAGGACTCGCCGCGGCCCTCGATCTGGTCGCGCTTGACGGTGGCGAGGACGGACGCGGCCTGCTCGCCGCCCATCACGGAGATCTTGGCGCCGGGCCACATCCACAGGAAGCGGGGGGAGTAGGCCCGGCCGCACATCGAGTAGTTCCCGGCGCCGTAGGAGCCGCCGACCACGACCGTCAGCTTGGGGACGCGGGTGGTGGCGACGGCGGTGACCATCTTCGCCCCGTGCTTGGCGATGCCCCCGGCCTCGTAGTCCTTGCCGACCATGAACCCGGAGATGTTCTGGAGGAAGAGCAGCGGGATGCCGCGCTGGTCGCACAGCTCGATGAAGTGGGCGCCCTTCTGGGCGGACTCGGAGAACAGGATGCCGTTGTTGGCGACGACGCCGACCGGGTGGCCGTGGATCCGGGCGAAGCCGGTGACCAGGGTCTGCCCGAACTCGGCCTTGAACTCGGCGAACCGGGAGCCGTCCACGACCCGGGCGATGATCTCCCGCACGTCGTAGGGCGTGCGCGGATCGGCGGGGACCGCCCCGTACAGCCCGTACGGGTCGACCTTGGGCTCGACGGCCGGGGCGACCGCCCAGGGCAGGGGCCCGCGCGCGGGGACGGTGGCGACGATGTCCCGGACGATCCGCAGGGCGTGGGCGTCGTCCTCCGCGAGATGGTCGGTCACGCCGGACACGCGCGCGTGCACCTCCCCGCCGCCCAGTTCCTCGGCGGTGACGACCTCGCCGGTGGCGGCCTTCACGAGCGGCGGTCCGCCGAGGAAGATCGTGCCCTGGTTCCGCACGATGACGGCCTCGTCGCTCATGGCGGGCACGTACGCGCCCCCGGCGGTGCAGGAGCCCAGCACGGCGGCGATCTGCGGGATGCCCGCCGCCGACAGCCGGGCCTGGTTGAAGAAGATCCGCCCGAAGTGGTCCCGGTCCGGGAAGACCTCGTCCTGGAGGGGGAGGAAAGCCCCGCCCGAGTCCACCAGGTAGACGCAGGGGAGGCGGTTGTCGAGGGCCACCTCCTGGGCGCGCAGATGCTTCTTCACCGTCATGGGGTAGTACGTCCCCCCCTTCACGGTGGCGTCATTGGCGACGATCACGCACTCGCGCCCGCTGACCCGCCCGATCCCGGCGATCACCCCGGCGGCCGGCGCCTGCCCCTCGTACATCCCCTCGGCGGCCAGCGGGGCCAGCTCCAGGAACGGCGAACCCGGGTCCAGCAGGGTGTCCACCCGGTCCCGGGGCAGCAGCTTCCCGCGCGCGGTGTGCCGCTGGCGGGCCCGCTCCCCGCCGCCCAGCCGGGCCGCCGCCAGCCTGCCGTGCAGCTCCGCCACCAGCGCGCGCTGTGCCGCCTCGTTGGCGCGGAACGCCGCCGACGCGGGGTCCGCCGCGCTCGACAGCTCCGGTGCCTGGTCCATCCCGCGAGCCCCCTCACCTTGTTAATGAGCGTTAACGCATTTCCTTCAGGTTAACGACCGCTAACCCCTCTGTCTACAATTGCCGTCATGGCCACCAGAACCGACGCCCCCACCCGTCGCGAGCAGATCCTCAAGGAGGCCGCCCGGCTCTTCGCCGAACGCGGCTTCCACGGCGTCGGCGTCGACGAGATAGGCGCGGCGGTCGGGATCAGCGGCCCCGGCCTCTACCGGCACTTCCCCGGCAAGGACGCGATGCTCGCCGAGCTGCTGGTGGGTATCAGCGGGCGGCTCCTCACCGGCGCGAAGCGCCGCGTGGCGGAGGCGGGCGCGGACTGCCCGCCGGACGGGCTCCTGGACGCCCTCATCGAGGGCCATGTCGACTTCGCCCTGGACGACCGTCCCCTGATCACCCTGCACGATCGCGAGCTGGACCGCCTCCGCGACAGCGACCGCAAGCTGGTCCGGCAGCTCCAGCGGCAGTACGTCGAGCTGTGGGTGGGCGTGGTCCGCGACCTGTACCCGGCCCTCCCGGAACCGGCGGCGCGCTCGGCGGTGCACTCCGTCTTCGGCCTGCTGAACTCCACCCCGCATCTGGGGAGGCGGGGGGCGCCGCTGCCCGGCCGGGGGGCCACGGCGGAGCTGCTCCGCAGGATGGCGAAGGGGGCGTTCGACGCCGTCGGGGGGGATGGGGGTGGTTCGTTCGGGTGAGGCGCGGGGGCGACCGGTGGGTCAGTCGTACTCGCGCAGGGCCGCGACGAGCTGCCGCCCCTGGGGGGCGCCCCGGCGGAGGAGGAGCGCGGCGGTGGTGTGCAGCTCCCGCCAGGAGTGGGGGCGGCCCACGGCGGCGGCGTCGGGGACACTCGCCAGGGCCACGGCGAGTGACTGCGCGGCCTCGCCCGCGCCCGCGAGGGCGTGCGCCAGGCAGGCGCGGTACCAGGTCCGGTCCCGCCGGAACTCCGCCGCGAGGCCGTCCAGGCCGATGGTGAGGCTGTCGATGGCCGGGGGCCAGTTCCGCAGATGCATCGCGGCCATGCCCCGCTGGAGGGTGAACCAGGTCTCGCCATAGAAGTACATCCAGGGCGGCTCGTCCTCGGGGTGCTCCGCCGCGCGGCCGATGAGGGTCTGCGCCTCGTCCAGCAGTCGCTCGGCGGCGGCGCCGTCCCCGTTGAGGGCGTGTCCCCGGGCGGCCATCTGGGCGGCCATGCCCTGGACGCCGAGGGAGGAGCCGGGGGCCGACCAGCGGGCGGCCTCGGCGAGGCGGATGGTCCGGTTGCCGTGTCCGGTGGCCCACGCCATATGGGACTTCATGCTCAGGGTGGTGGCGGCCATGTTTGCGTCCCCGGCCTCAAGGGCCCACTCATGGCTTCGGTCGTGCCAGGCCAGCGCCACGGTGTCGGACCCCTGGTCCTGAGCCATCCAGGCCAGGAACTGCGCGTGCTCGGCGGCGAGCCGCACCACACGGCCGGCGAGCGGCCCTCGGGCGCCGGAGTAGAGATCCACGACATCCCGTAACTGCCGGCGCATCAGACCGACGAGGGGGCGGGAGCCGATCTCGTCCTCCGCGCGGCGGTGCTCGGCGAGCAGCCGGTCCAGCCAGTCCAGGGTGGGCGCGTCCACCCGGCGGCCACCCTTCGTCACGCTCATCACCCGGGTCAGCAGATCCTCGTCGGGGCCGCTACCGGAGGGGGTGAGACCCGGGACCGGGGACATGTGCGGCGGCGGCACCTCCAGGAGGTGCGCCGGGATGCCGAGCCCCGCCACGATGCGCTGCCGCACCTCGACGGAGGTCACCCGCCGCCGCCCCCGCTCGATGTCGGACACGTCCGGCTGCACCAGCCCGACCCGCTCCCCGAGCTTCGTCTGACTCGTGCCGGTGAGCTGCCGGTAGGTCCGGAAGACCGCGCCCCAGTCCGCGCCGACGACCGCCGACGCGAGGGCCGGGTGGGACCAGAGATCGATGCGGGAATCCCCCATAGGCCCAATCTAGGGCGGGTCCATAGGGCGACGGGATGGGAGCAACGGGCTTCCACCGAAAGGGTCTTCACCCATCGACGTCCGTCTGTCCAGGAGGCCCGTATGGCCAGCCGCCCGCCCGCTGACGAGAATCCCCCCACCACCAAGATGACCATCGAGGTCTGCACCGTCGACCGCCACGGCACCATCGTGAAACCGCCCCGCACCACCGTCGTCGTCCCCGTCGACCACGACCCCCCGTCCGGCCTCCTCGGGACCGGGACCCGGTTCCCGCCCTGCGCCTGCCCCCTGCACCGACGCCCCGGTGTCATGGGGTGAAACCTCGCCCAGGTCATCGCCGGGGCCCTGCCCCCAGTGCCCGGGACACCCCCCGCGCCGCCGTGACCACCGCCGGGGCCAGGGCGCGGGCCGTGCCCTCGCGGGACGGGGCGATGATCGACAGCGCCGCCACCACCGTGTTGTCCGGCCCCCGGACCGGCGCCGCCACCGACGCCGACGCCCGTTCGAACTGGCGGTCGCTGAAGGCGAAGCCGTCGCGGCGGACGGCGGCCAGTTCGCGGCGCAGTGCCGCCGGGTCCACCACGCTGTACTCGGTGTAGCGGCGCAGCGGACCCGTGTCGAGCACCCCGTTGATCACATCCGGCCCCGCGTGGGCCAGCAGCACCCTGCCGACGCCCGTGACATGGAGCGGCAGCCGGATCCCCGGGCGGGCGACGATCCGCGTGGCGTGATGGCTGAAGACCTGCTCCACGAACACCACCTCACCCCCGTCCAGGATCGCCACCTGCGCGTTCTGGTGCGTCGCCGCGCTCAGGTCCTCCAGGAACGGCAGCGCCGCCTCGCTCAGGCTCTTGCTGCGCGGGGCCAGCGAGCCCACCTCCCACAGGTGCAGTCCGATCGAGTACCGGCCGGACGCGTCCCGCTCCAGCGCGCCCCAGCGGGTCAGCTCCCGGAGCTGGCGGTGCGTGGAGGAGACGGGACGGCTGAGGCGCCGCGCGATCTCGGAGAGGGTCAGCGCCGGGGTCGTCGCGCTGAAGCAGTCGAGGACGGCGAGGGCCCGTGCGGTGCTGGTGACGCTGTTGTCGGGCATGGCCCCTCCGCTCCCGTCATGAACGCAGAGTCCTCGAAGTTTTCCTCAGGGTGGAAATCGTAGCCCCGGGGCCGCGCGCGGCGGACAGGCTGCCGTCGGAAGCGCGAGACGCCCACGGAGGCCGGAATGCGAAGCCAGACAGGGGGCACCGAGCGCCCCTCGCGACGAAGCCACGGCGATCAGTTCGCCGTGCCCTGCTGGTTCCTGCGCGGTGGCACCTCGCGCGGGCCCTTCTTCCGCGCCGCCGATCTGCCCGCCGACCCGGCCGCCCGGGACGCCGTCCTGCGCGCCGCGCTGGGCTCGCCCGACCCCCGCCAGATCGACGGGCTCGGCGGGGCCCACCCGCTGACCAGCAAGGCCGGGATCGTCGGCCCCGGCACCCGGCCCGGCGTCGATCTGGAGTTCGCCTTCGCCCAGCTCCAGCCCGGCAGTGAGCTGGTCGACCTCACCGCCAACTGCGGCAACCTGCTCGCCGCCGTGGTGCCGTTCGCCGTGGAGGCCGGGCTGCTCGCCCCGCGCGGCGACACCACCACCGCGCGGGTCCTCACCCTCAACACCGGGCTCGTCGCCGAGATCACCGTCCCTACCCCGCTCGGCGCCGATGGCCATCGGCGGGTCGGATACGCCGGTGACACCCGGATCGACGGTGTGCCCGGGACCGGGGCCCCGGTCACCATCGGCTTCCTGGACACCGCCGGGTCCGTCTGCGCGGGGCTGCTGCCGACCGGGAGCGTGCGTGACCGGGTCACCGTGCCCGGCCTCGGCGCGGTCGACGTCACCTGCATCGACAACGGGCAGCCGGTGGTCGTGGTCGCCGCGGCCGACCTGGGCCGCACCGGGTACGAGGCCGTCGACGCGCTCGACGCCGACGACGGGCTCCGGGCGCGGGTCGAGGCGCTGCGGCTGGTGTGCGGTGAGCTGATGGGGCTCGGGGATGTGACCGCGAGGAACTATCCGAAGATGACGCTGGTCGCGCCCGCGCAGCGCGGGGGAGCCATCGCCACCCGCAGTTTCGTTCCCCGGGTCTGCCATCGCTCGATCGGTGTCCTCGCCGCCGTCACCGTCGCGACGGCGTGTGTGCTGGAGGGGTCGGTGGCCCATGGGTCGGCGGTTCTTCCGGACGTTCCCGACGCAGGGGGTGACCTCCAGGTCTCCGTGGAGCATCCCTCCGGGGAGTTCACCCTGCGACTGGGGCTGACCCGTACCCGTCCCCGCCGGGTCGTCCGCTCGGCCCTCGTCCGCACCGCTCGGCTCATCATGGCCGGTGAGGTCATGATCCCCGCGTCCGCCGCCCCTCGGAACGCCGATGCCCCGCACCGGCTCGACGGCACCCCTGAGGAGGCCCGGTGATGATCATCGACTGCCACGGCCACTACACCACCGCCCCACCCGCCCTCGCCGACTGGCGCACCCGGCAGATCGCCGCCCTCGCCGACGGCGGACCCGGCCCCGCCGAGCCCCGTATCAGTGACGACGACATCCGGCGCAGCATCGAGGGCAATCAGCTCCGCGTCATGGACGAGCGCGGCATCGACCTCACCGTCTTCTCCCCCCGCGCCTCCTTCATGGCCCACCACATCGGCGACCTCCGTACCTCCGCCCGCTGGGCCGCCCTCTGCAACGACCTCTGCCACCGGGTCGCCCGGCTCTTCCCCGAGCGGTTCGCACCGGCCGCCATGCTGCCCCAGTCACCCGGCGCCGACCCCGGCACCTGCCTGCCCGAACTCACGCGCTGCGTCGAGGAGTTGGGGGCGGTCGCCGTCAACCTCAACCCCGATCCCTCCGGCGGCCACTGGACCGCCCCGCCGCTCACCGACCGCGCCTGGTACCCCCTCTACGAGGCGCTGGTGACGTATGACATCCCGGCGATGATCCATGTCAGCACCAGTGTCAACCCGGCCTTCCACACCACCGGCGCGCACTATCTCAACGCCGACACCACCGCCTTCATGCAACTCGTGCGGGGCGATCTCTTCGCCGACTTCCCGACCCTGCGCCTGATCATCCCGCACGGCGGCGGGGCCGTCCCCTACCACTGGGGCCGCTTCCAGGGCCTCGCCTCGGCGCTGGGCCGCCCCCCGCTGGAGGAACACCTCCTCGGCAATGTCTTCTTCGACACCTGCGTCTACCACCAGCCCGGCATCGATCTCCTCTGCCGGGTCGTCCCGGCGCGCAATCTGCTGTTCGCCTCGGAGATGATCGGCGCCGTCCGGGGCGTCGACCCCCGCACCGGCCACCACTTCGACGACACCCGCCGCTATGTCGAGAACGCCGGGCTCACCCCCACCGACCTGGCCGCCGTCCAGGAGCACAACGCCCGCCGGGTCCATCCCCGGCTCGCGGCCCAGCTCCCCCACCACAGCCGCTGACGGAGAGCGAGAGCACGGACATGTACGAACTCGGAGTCGTCCACCGCACCATCACCCGCCCCTCCCCGGCCGACCTCGACGCCCTCGCCCCCTTCGGGGTGAGCACCGTCCACGAGGCCATGGGCCGCACCGGACTCATGCGCCCCCGGCTCCGGCCCGTCTACCCGGGCGCCCGGCTCCGCGGTCCCGCCGTCACCGTGCTGCTCCAGCCCGGCGACAACTGGATGCTGCATGTCGCCGCCGAGCAGATCCGGCCCGGCGATGTGGTGGTGGCGGCCTGTACCGCCGACAGCGAGGACGGTTTCTTCGGTGAGCTGCTGGCCACCTCGATGCGGGCCCGGGGCTGCGCCGGTCTGGTCATCGACGGCGGCTGCCGGGACGTGGCGGCGCTGGAGGCCATGGACTTCCCGGTCTTCAGCCGGGCCGTCAACGCCAGGGGCACGGTGAAGGCGACCCTGGGGTCGGTGAACGTGCCCGTCGTCTGCGCCGGTGCGCTGGTGCGGCCGGGGGATGTGGTGATCGCCGACGCGGACGGGGTCGTCGTCGTCCCGGTGGGGCGGGTCGCCGAGGTCGCCGACGCGGCGGCCCGCCGGGAGGCGGCGGAGGAGGAGAAGCGCGAGCGCTTCGCGGCCGGAGAGCTGGGCCTCGACCTCTACGGCATGCGCGAGCCGCTGCGTGCGGCGGGGCTGCGGTATGTCGACTGACTTCGACGGCGTGCGTGGGCCGCTGCGTGCGGCCGGTCTGCGCCACCTCGGCTGATCCCTCTCTCCAGGAGCCCTTCATGACCCCCGCCCCCCGAACCCCCGGCTGGCTCGCCCCCTGTCCCGAGCCCTCCCCGCCCCGCCTCCCCCTGCCCCCCGGCACCGTCGACGCCCACTGTCATGTCTTCGGGCCCCAGGCCCGCTTCCCCTTCGCGCCCGAGCGCACCTACACCCCCTGCGACGCCGGTGCGGAGCAGCTCCGTACCCTGCACGGGCACCTCGGCATCGGGCGGGCCGTCGTCGTCCAGGCCACCTGCCACGGCGGTGACAACCGGGCCATGCTCGACGCCGTACGCGCCTACGGCGGGCGGGCCCGCGGTGTCGCCACCGTCCGGCCCGGGGTCACGGACGCCGAGCTGCGGCGGCTGGACGCGGCCGGGGTGCGCGGGGTGCGGTTCACCTTTCTGCGGCGGCTGGGCGTCGGCCCGTCCCGGGAGGATCTCGCCGCCCTCGCCGCCCGGGTCGCGCCCCTCGGCTGGCACCTCGTGCTGTACTTCGAGGCCGCCGACCTGCCGGAGCTGGCGGGGTTCTTCGGCGACCTGCCCACGCCCCTCGTGGTGGACCATCTGGGCCGCCCCGATGTGACCCGGCCGGTCGGCGGACCCGAGTTCTCCGGCTTTCTGCGGTTCGTCGAGCGCCGCGACGACATCTGGGTCAAGGTGACCTGCCCCGAGCGGCTCACCGTCACCGGCCCGCCCGCCACGCACGGCGAGCCGCGCCCGTACGCCGATGTGGTGCCGTTCGGGCGGCGGACGGTGGCGGAGTTCGGGGACCGGGTGCTGTGGGGCACCGACTGGCCCCACCCCAATCTCCGCGACCACATGCCCGACGACGGGCTGCTGGTGGATCACGTCGAGCGGGTCGCCGTCACCCCCGAGGCCCGGCACAAGCTGCTCGTCGCGAACCCGTGGCGGCTGTACTGGCCGGGCGAGCGGGCGCCGGAGAGCGGGGCGGCGCCGGAAAGGGGGGAGGCGCCGGAGCGGGGGGAGGTGCCGGAAAGTGGGGCGCGCACCACATCGGGCGGTCTGGACGCGGGATCGTACTCGCCGGTACGGTTGGAGTGAGCAAGCGCTTAGACATGGCTCCGGTAGCCATCCGGCAGGAGGAGGCGGCGTGCGTCGTACGGTGTTCAACGAGGATCACGAGGCGTTCCGGGAGACCCTCCGCGCCTTCATCGAGGCCGAGGTCGTGCCGGTGTACGACGAGTGGTTCGCCGCCGGTCAGGCCCCGCGCGCGTTCTACCGCCAACTCGCCGAGCTGGGCCTCTTCGGGATCAACGTCCCGGAGGAGTACGGCGGCGCCGGGCTCGACAGCCATAAGTTCGAGGCCGTCCAGTACGAGGAGACCGCCCGCGCGGGCGTCACCTTCGGCGGCTCCGGGGTGCATGTGCTGCTCGCCCTGCCGTACATCAAGTCGCTCGCCACCGATGAGCAGAAGAAGCGGTATCTGCCCAAGTTCGTCTCCGCCGAGGAGATGTGGGCCATCGCGATGACCGAGCCCGGCACCGGCTCCGACCTCGCCGGGATGAAGACCACCGCCCGTCTCAGCGAGGACGGCACCCACTACGTCCTCAACGGCTCCAAGACCTTCATCACCGGCGGCGTCCACGCGGACCGCGTCATCGTCTGCGCCCGCACCGCGCCCGCGACCCCGGAGGACCGGCGGCACGGCATCTCCCTCCTCGCCGTCGACACCCGGTCCGAGGGCTACTCCATCGGCCGCAAGCTCGACAAGCTGGGGCTGCGCACCTCCGACACCGCCGAGCTGGCCTTCGTCGATGTGAAGGTGCCGGTGGAGGATCTGCTCGGCGAGGAGAACAAGGGGTTCTCGTACCTGGGGGCCAATCTGCCGTCCGAGCGCTGGGGCATCGCCTTCGGGGCCTACGCCCAGGCCAGGGCCGCCGTACGGTTCGCCAAGCAATATGTGCAGGAGCGGATCGTCTTCGGCAAGCCCGTCGCGCACTTCCAGAACACCAAGTTCGAACTGGCCGCCTGCCAGGCCGAGGTGGACGCCGCCGAGGCCGTCGCCGACCGGGCCCTGGAAGCGCTCGACGCCGGGGAGCTGACCGCCGCCGAGGCCGCCAGCGCCAAGCTGTTCTGCACCGAGGTCGCCCACCGGGTCATCGACCGCTGCCTCCAGCTCCACGGCGGCTACGGCTATATGAACGAGTACCCCATCGCCCGTCTCTACGCCGACAACCGCGTCAACCGGATCTACGGCGGCACCAGCGAGATCATGAAGACGATCATCGCCAAGGACATGGGTCTCTAGGGCCGTCCCCCATGACAGGCACAGGTACAGGTACAAGCACAGGCACCACGGTATGACCGACGCACTCCACTCCCTCCTCGATCTGCTCGACCTGGAGCAGATCGAGGAGGACATGTACCGGGGCCGGTCCCGCTCCGCCGTCGTCCCCCGGGTCTTCGGCGGACAGGTCGCCGCCCAGGCGATGGTCGCCGCGGGCCGCACCGTCCCCGCCGAGCGCCTCCCGCACTCCCTGCACGCCTACTTCCTGCGCACCGGCGACCCGGGCGCCCCCATCGTCTACACCGTCGAACGGATGCGTGACGGACGCTCCTTCACCACCCGCCGCGTCCTCGCCGTCCAGCACGGCCAGCCGATCTTCGCGCTCTCCGCGTCCTTCCAGACGTACGAGGACGGACTCGACCACCAGACCCCCATGCCGCCCGCGCCCGACCCCGAGACCCTCCCCACCGCCGGGGAACGGCTGCGCGGCTACCCCCATCTCCACCCCGCGGCGGTCGAGCATCTGCGCGCCGCGGGCGAGGCCGTCGATCTGCGGTACGCCGACGAACCCCCGTTCGGCCGCTTCGGCGCACCCCGCGAGCCCCGCTCCCAGGTCTGGTTCCGCACCAACGGCAAGCTCGCCGACGACCCCCTCCTCCATGTCGTCCTCGCCACCTATGTCTCCGACATGACCCTGCTGGACTCGGTGCTGCTCGCCCACGGCCGGGGCGGCTGGGCGGTCGGGGACGTGGTCGGGGCCTCCCTCGACCACGCCATGTGGTTCCACCGGCCCTTCCGCGCCGATGAATGGCTGCTCTACGACCAGGAGTCACCGGCGGCGTACGGCGGGCGCGGGCTCGGCCAGGCCCGGATCTACACCCGGGACGGGCGGCTCGCCGTCTCCGTCATCCAGGAGGGCGTGGTCCGCGTCCCTCGGTGAGACTGAGGGCATGGCCCCACCACAGCAGGAGAGCTCGGAGGAGAGCGGCGGCGAGAGCGTCGGTACCGTGCTGGTCGCCGCCGCCGCGAACTTCGGGATCGCCGTCGCCAAGGCCGTCGCCGGGGTGATCAGCGGCTCCAGCGCGATGCTCTCCGAGGCCGCCCACTCGGTCGCCGACACCGTCACCGAGCTGATGCTCCTGGTCTCCCTGAAGCGGGGGGTCCGGCCGGCCGACGAGGACCACCCCCTCGGCCATGGCGCCGAGCGCTACATCTGGGCCCTGCTCGCCGCCGTCGCCACCTTCGTCGGCGGCGCCGTCTTCTCCTTCTACGACGGCGTCCACACCCTGGTCGAGGGCGAGGAACCCGGTGATCCTCTCGTCTCGTACCTCGTCCTCGGGATCGCCTTCCTGCTGGAGGGCTACTCCCTGCGGACCGGGGTGCGGCAGGCGCGCGGGGAGGCCGCCCGGCTGAAGGCGCCCTTCCGGTGGTATCTGCGGCACACCCCCGACACCGCCGTGAAGGCCGTCGTCCTGGAGGACACCGCCGCCCTCGCCGGTCTGCTGCTGGCGGCGGGCGGGCTGCTCGGCGGCCAGCTCACCGGCTCCGGCGTCTGGGACGGCCTGGCGTCCCTGCTGATCGGCCTGCTCCTGCTGTACGTCGCCTGGGTGCTGGGCCGCTCCAACGCCGTACTGCTCATCGGGCGCGCCCTGCCCCGGCCGATGCGGGAGCGCATCCGGGCCGAACTCCTCGCCGTCGAGCACATCGAGGCCGTACTGGAGCTGACCACCCTGGTCCAGGGACCCCGGCAGGCGCTGGTCGCCGCCAAGGTCGACTTCCGGGACGTGTCGACGGCCGCGCAGGTGGAGTGGGCCTGCGAGATCGCCGAGGCCCGGCTGCGGCAGGCGTTCCCGGCGATCGGGCGGGTGTATCTCGACCCGACGCCGGGGTATGCGCAACGCCGCGAGGAGGGGCTCGATCCCTGGCCGTGAGCCGCTGATCGGGTCAGGGCGTCAGTACAGGCCCGCCTCCGACAGCAGATACGCCGTCATCGGGTCGTAGTGGCGGGGGCTGACCACATGGTCGTCCAGCGGGACCGCCACCTGGACCGTGCCCTCCGCCTCCGCGATGAACAGCGCCGGGTCGTTGCAGTCGGCGTAGCCCACCGACTCCACCCCGTGCTGCCCGGCGTAGCCCGCCCAGCCGTGGTCGGCGACCACCAGGTCCGGCAGCGGGCGGCCGTCGCGCTCCAGCGCGGTCAGGATCGCCTTCATCGGCTCACCGGAGTGGGTGTGCCACAGCGTCGCCCCGTGCTCCAGCATGGCCACGTCCGCGAACTGCATGACATAGCCCTCCTCGGTCTGGAGGCCGTCCGGGATGACCACGATCTCGCAGCCGGCGGTGCGCAGCGCGGCGGCCGTCGCCCGGTGGACGTCCAGCAGCCCGCCCGGGTGGCCGGTCGCGAACAGTACGCGCTGGGTGCCCGCCGCCGCCTTGCGCAGCCGGGCCGCGAGCCGGTCCAGCCCGGCGACGGTCAGCTCGGGGTCGATGGTGTCCTGTCCGTACCGGTACTCCGGGTCGTCGTTGACACCGACCCGCTCCGCCATCACCGCGAGGACGTCCTGCTCGTCGGTCCAGCGGTCGCCCAGTTCCAGGCCGAGCCAGAAGTTGCGGACGCCGTTGGCGAGCTGACGGTAGTGGGAGAGGTTGTTCTCACGCGGCGTGGCGACCTCGCCGGCGATACGGGTCTTGACGAGGTGGTCGACGAGTTCGGCGCGGCTGGGTGTCGGTGTCCCGGGTATCGGCATGGCTCCCATTGTGGGCCACATCCCCGCGCCCGTCCCCGATGTCCCGCCCGCTGGGACGTGGGTCACGCGATCATGCCCGCCTCGTGTCCTCGGCCGTCACACCCGGCGCAGCGCGAACCAGAGTTCCATCCGGACGTCCGGGTCGTCGAGGTCCGTCCCCAGCAGGGCCGCGCAGCGGGCGACGCGCTGGCGGACGGTGTTGCGGTGCACGGAGAGGGCGACGGCGGTGCGGTCCCAGCTGCCGTGCAGGGAGAGCCAGGTGCGCAGGGTGTCGGTGAGGGCGGCACTGTCCGCGAGCGGGGCCAGCAGGGCGCGGGCGTGGGCGGTGGCCTCGTCCTCGGGGATCAGCTCGGCGAGGGCGGAGCGGGCGCCGTGGCGCACCAGCGGGGCGCGGGTGGCGCGGGCGCGGGCCAGCGCGCGGGCGGCCCGGGTGTCGGCGGACGGCCAGTCGGCGGGCGCGGCGGGGGCGCTCACCCCCAGGGTCCAGCCCGGCTGGGGGAGGGCGTCCCGCCCGGGGGGCAGCAGGACCCGTACGGTGCCCTCGTCCTCGTCCAGGTCGACCAGGGCCGAGCCCAGTGCCGCGCCCAGGCCCGAGGCGGCGAGGGGGTCGGCGGGGCGGGCGGTGGGGCGGGCGTGGACCACGCGCCAGAGGGGGGCGCCGGAACCGGAACCCGAACCGGCGTCGGTGTTCGTGCCTGTACTGGCACCGATGCCCGTGCCGTCCGTCAGGAGCGGGGCCACCTCGGCGGTGGGGGCGCCCAGCAGCAGCCGGACCAGCGCCGAGGAGCGGGTGGCCGCCGTACCGCTCTGGTGCTCGCCGGTGAGGAGGGAGAGGAGGACGGCGGCCAGGGAGGCGATGGTGTGGTCGGCGGGGTCGCGGCGCGGGGCGGCCAGGCCGAGGGCGAAGCCCTGACCGGCGCCGAGGGCGTAGGCGGTGAGATGGACGCCGTCGAGGGTGTCGGTGGCGGTGGTGGAGGAGCGGCTGGTCACCAGGCGGGTGAGGCGGGACAGGGCCTCGTCCACCGGGCCGTCCGGACGGGGGCCCGCGCCCGCGATCTCGTCGCCCCGCGGCCCGTACAGCACCGCCCGGCCGCCGCCCACCCGCTGGGAGAGCCGGCGCAGGACCGACGGCACCGGGTCGGGGCGGGCCGCGGCGGCGGCCAGGCTCCGCTGGGCCTCGGTCACCCGGCGCAGCTCCGCGTGGCGCACCTGGGCCATCAGCTCCCAGACCGCGCGGGCCACCGCCGCGAAGGTGGTCGCCGGTGGCACCTCCAGCAGGGGCAGCCCCCGGGACTCGCAGGCCGCGACCAGGGCCCGGGGTACGGTGTCGTGGACCGGCGCCACCCCGAAGCCGACGGCCGCTCCGCCCGCCGCGGCGACCCGGCCCACATAGTCGTCGAAGTAGGTGCCGGAACCGGCCGCCTCCGTGATGTGCACGCCCGCCGTCAGCAGCAGCTCACCGCCCAGGAGATACGGGTACGGGTCGGACATCTCCGTGGTGAGCGCGCCATGGATGATCACGCCGGACGCGTCCGGCCCGGCGATCTGCCGCAGCGCCAGGTCCTCGCGGGCCAGCAGCGCGGACAGCGGGACGGGCGGGGTGGGCGGGGTCGGAGGTACGGGCAGGGGCTGGGGGATCGGCGGGGCGGGGGACAGGGGTCCTTCCTGTATCGGACGACTCATGTGTGCGCTTCCTCCATCCCGTTCCGTTCGAATGGATGAAACGTACACTTCGCAGTCGCTTTCCGGCCACCTAGGGTCGGTCCAGACCGGCGGCGCCGGGCACGCGGGTACGGGCGGATGTCCCCGCGACCGCCCTGGTGACCGTCCCCGTGAACCGCCGCCGGACACGTCCCCATCTGCACGACACGCCACCGAGGTGCGCGAAGGAGGGCCCCTATGGCCGTCGACTACATCGTGATCGTCGTCTATCTGGCCGGCATGCTCGCCATGGGCTGGTGGGGCATGCGCCGCGCCAAGTCCAAGAGCGATTTCCTCGTCGCCGGACGGCGGCTCGGCCCCGCCATGTACTCCGGCACCATGGCGGCGATCGTGCTCGGCGGCGCGTCCACCATCGGCGGTGTCGGTCTCGGCTACCAGTACGGGCTGTCGGGCGCCTGGCTGGTCCTCACCATCGGCTTCGGGCTCCTCGCCCTGTCCATCTTCTTCTCGGCGCGGATCTCCCGGCTGAAGGTCTACACCGTCTCCGAGATGCTCGATCTGCGCTACGGCGGCCGGGCGGGCATGATCTCCGGCGTGGTGATGTGGGCGTACACCCTGATGCTCGCGGTCACCTCGACCATCGCCTACGCGACCATCTTCAACGTCCTCTTCGATGTGAACCGCACCCTGGCGATCGTCATCGGCGGCTCGATCGTCGTGGCGTACTCCACCCTCGGCGGGATGTGGTCGATCACGCTCACCGACATGGTGCAGTTCGTGGTGAAGACCATCGGGGTGCTGCTGCTCCTGCTGCCCATCGCGGTGGTCAAGGCGGGCGGCTTCGCGGAGATGAAGGCGCAGCTGCCGACCGAGTACTTCGACCCGCTGGGCATCGGCGGCGAGACCATCTTCACCTATGTCCTGATCTACACCTTCGGCATGCTCATCGGCCAGGACATCTGGCAGCGGGTGTTCACCGCGCGCAGCGACCGCACCGCCAAGTGGGGCGGCACCATCGCCGGCACCTACTGCCTGGCGTACGCGGTCGCCGGTGCGGTGATCGGTACGGCGGCCAAGGTGATGTACCCGGACCTGGCCTCCCCGGACGACGCCTTCGCCACCATCGTCAAGGACGAACTCCCCATGGGGGTACGGGGGTTGGTGCTGGCCGCCGCGCTCGCCGCCGTGATGTCCACCTCCTCCGGCGCGCTGATCGCCTGCGCGACCGTCGCCAACAACGACATCTGGGCCCGGCTGCGCGGGCTGGTCCGACCGGGGGCCACCACCGGTGAGCCGCACGACGAGGTGAAGGGCAACCGCGCCTTCATCCTCCTCATGGGCGTCGCCGTGATCCTCGCGGCCATCGCGCTCAACGATGTGGTCGAGGCGCTGACCGTGGCGTACAACCTGCTGGTCGGCGGTCTGCTGGTGCCGATCCTCGGCGGGCTGCTGTGGAAGCGCGGCACCGTGCAGGGGGCGCTGGCGGGGGTCGCGGTCGGCGGGATCTCGGTGGTCGTGCTGATGGCGTCCTTCGGCATCCTCGCCAACGAACCCATCTACTACGGGCTGCTGGCCTCCCTCGCCGCCTATGTCGTCGTCTCGCTGGCCACCCCGGCGACCGACGCGGCCGTGCTGGCGGCCTGGCGGGAGCGGCTGGCGGGGCGGGCGCCCGACCCGGACGCCGAGGCGGAGCCGGTCCCGGCCCACCAGTAAAGTCGAATGAGCGGCCGTAAGTCGTTCATCCGCCACTATTCACGCATACACGACTATTCACGTATGCGCGACGAAACGGCCAGAAGGTAAGAGAGAAGGCAAGCCACCATGAGCAGCAGCAGCACCGAGACGCCCCGCGGTCCCGTCGGTCCCGTCGACTCCTCCCGGATCCCCCGGTACGCCGGGCCCGCCACCTTCGCCCGGCTGCCCCGGCTGGACGAGGTCGGCACCGCGGAGGTCGCCGTCGTGGGCGTGCCCTTCGACTCCGGTGTCTCCTACCGGCCCGGCGCCCGCTTCGGCGGCAACGCCATCCGCGAGGCGTCCCGGCTGCTGCGCCCCTACAACCCCGCCCAGGACGCCTCCCCCTTCGCCCTCGCGCAGGTCGCGGACGGCGGGGACATCGCGGTGAACCCGTTCAACATCCACGAGGCCGTCGAGACGATCGAGGCCGCGGCCGACGACCTCCTCGGCACCGGCGCCCGGCTGATGACCCTGGGCGGCGACCACACCATCGCGCTCCCGCTCCTGCGCGCGGTCGCCAAGAAGCACGGCCCCGTCGCCCTGCTCCACTTCGACGCCCACCTGGACACCTGGGACACCTACTTCGGCGCCGAGTACACCCACGGCACGCCGTTCCGCCGCGCGGTCGAGGAGGGCATCCTCGACACCTCCGCGCTCTCCCATGTCGGCACCCGCGGCCCGCTCTACGGCAAGCAGGACCTCACCGACGACGAGAAGATGGGCTTCGGCATCGTCACCTCCGCGGATGTCTACCGCCGGGGCGCCGACGAGATCGCCGACCAGCTCCGGCAGCGCATCGGGGACCGCCCCCTCTACATCTCCATCGACATCGACTGCCTCGACCCGGCCCACGCGCCCGGCACCGGCACGCCCGAGGCGGGCGGTATGACCTCCCGCGAGCTGCTGGAGATCCTGCGCGGGCTGGCCTCCTGCCACCTGGTGTCCGCGGACGTGGTCGAGGTCGCCCCGGCCTACGACCACGCCGAGATCACCTCGGTCGCCGCGTCCCACACGGCGTACGAACTCACCACGATCATGACCCGCCAGATCGCCGAGGCCCGCGCGACGGCCGGTGCGGCGACGGCGGAGAAGGGTTCCGGAGCCAAGTGACTCACGACCACGACCTGGTACTGCGCCCCACCGAGGCGCAGACCATCGCGGCCCTCAACCCCCCGGCCGGCCGCAACGGCGGCGACCTGGTCGTGGAGACCCTGGCCGGGCTGGGCGCGACCACCGTCTTCGGGCTGCCCGGCCAGCACGCGCTGGGCATGTTCGACGCCCTGCGCCGCAGCGATCTGCGGTACATCGGCCTGAGGGTGGAGAACAACGCGGGCTTCGCGGCGGACGCCTACGGCCGGACGACCGGCGAGGCGGCCCCCCTCCTCCTCTCCACCGGCCCCGGCGCGCTGACCTCCCTCGCCGCCCTCCAGGAGGCCCGCGCCGCGTCCGCCCCGGTCGTCGCGATCAGCAGCCAGATCCCGACGGCGGGCCTGGGCGGCGGACGCCACGGCTACCTCCATGAACTCCCCGACCAGTCGGCGTCCTTCCGGGGCGTGGTGAAGTCCGTCCACACGGTCCGCGCCCAGTCCCAGATCCCGTCGGCGGTAGCGGAGGCATGGCGCTCGGCGCTGACGGCCCCGCACGGCCCGGTATGGGTGGAGATCCCGCAGGACGTCCTCCTCGCGCAGACCTCCCTCCCGGTGGTGACCGGGGTGGACGCGACCCCGGAGGACCTCCCTCCCCGGGTGGAGCTGACCGCCGTGGCGGCTGCGCTGCTCTCCGGTGCCGCCCGCCCGGCGATCATCGCGGGCGGTGGCGTCGTCCGCGCGGACGCCTCCGGCAAGCTCCTCGCCCTCGCCGAGAAGCTGAACGCCCCCGTGGTGACGACCTTCGGCGGCAAGGGCGCGTTCCCCTGGACCCACCCCCTCTCCCTCCAGTCCTGGCTGGAGGACCGCCACACCACGGAATTCCTTCAGGACGCGGACGTCCTCCTGGTCATCGGCTCGGGCCTCGGCGAACTCTCCTCGAACTACCACACCTTCGCCCCGCGCGGCCGGGTCATCCAGATCGAGGCGGACCTCGGCAAACTGGAGTCCAACCACCCCGCCCTCGGCATCCACGCGGACGCCCGCCTGGCCCTCCAGGCCCTGCTGGAGACGGTGGCGCCCCGCCCCGACGACGCCGCGAGGGATCGCGTACGGGACGTCCTCACCCGGGTCCGCGATCGCATCGCCGCCCAGGACCTCACCCTGGAGCAGAACACCCTGGCGGCGGTCCGGGCCGCCCTCCCCGCCACCTCCCCGTCCTTCTGGGACATGACGATCCTCGCCTACTGGGCCTGGTCCGCCTTCGACCCGGGCTCGCCCAACGCCATGCACTCGGCACAGGGCGCGGGCGGCCTCGGCTACGGCTTCCCGGCCGCGCTGGGCGCCGCGGCGGCCGACCCGACCCGCCCGGTCCTCGCCGTCTCCGGCGACGGCGGCGCGCTCTACTCCATCGCCGAACTCGCCACCGCCCGCCAGTACGACCTCCCGGTCACCTGGCTGATCATCGACGACGGCGGCTACGGCATCCTCCGCGAGTACATGACCGACGCCTTCGGCCGGCCCACGGCGACGGAACTGACCCGCCCGGACTACGCCGCCCTCGCGGAGTCCTTCGGCGTCCCCGGCATCCGCACGACCCCAAAAACCCTGGAAACGGACCTGAGGAAGGCACTGGGGGAGCCGGGGCCGTCGGTGGTGGTGCTTCCGGCGGTGCTGCGGATGTTCGCGGCTACGCATCTGGACTGACGGCACCGGAGGGCGGCGCGTCGATGGCCGCCCTCCCGCCCCTCCCGGCTCGCTACCAGATCGCCTCCACCCACTCCGGGTGGTCGATGAACGGGTTCCGGTTGCCCTGGTAGTTCGTGTAGATCTGGTCGTTGCGGCGTTCCTCGAAGGCGTCCGGGGGGTCCTCGTCGTTCCACTGTTTCAGGACCGAGAGGCGGCCGTGGTAGGGGACGCTGCCGTTGGTGACCGTGTCGTTGGGCTCCAGGTCGGGCCAGCCGTCGGTGCCCTCGTAGCGGACGGCCATGTAGAGGATCATGCGGGCCACATCGCCCTTGACCGCGTCGCGCGGCTCGAAGGAGTTGGAGTCGGTGAGGCTGCCGCCGCTGTTGGTGAAGGCGGAGCCGCCGTTGTCGAAGTCCTTGTTGCCCCGGGTGGAGTTGACCTGGACGTCCTCCGGGCGCAGATGGTGGAGGTCGGTGCCCGGTCCGGTGGCCGTACCGAAGTCGCCGTGCGACTGGGCCCAGACGTGCTCGCGGTTCCACTGGCCGGTGCTGCCGCCGTTGGCGGACTTGGCGCGGGAGAGGCCCGAGTAGAGCAGGACCACGTTGCTGGTGTTGCGCGGGTCCTGGTCGGTGACCTTCAGGGCCTCCCAGACCGCCGAGTACGAGATCTTGGTCTGCTTGCTGATGATCGTGTTCAGGGAGGTCTTCAGCGCCGGGCCGGTCTTGCCGATCGCGGGGGCGTAGTAGGTGGCGTCGTAGGCGGTGGTGGTGGCGGTGGCCGGGGTCGCCGAGAGGGCGGGGAAGGCCACGGCCAGGAGGACGGCCGAGGCGGCGAGGGCGACCGGGCGGCGACGTCGGCCGCGGCTGCGGGGGAGCTGCGTCACGGGCATGGGGTGTCCGTTCTACGCGGGTTGATGAGCGGGCACCTTGAGGGTGGCATGGACATGAGGACCGCGAGGTGTCGGTCACGTGTCCGTTGTGTGTCGGGTGTCACGCCGATGTCCCGGCACCATCCCCTCCGGTAACGGAACGGCCAGCTTTGGCCAGGACGTACAACCGTTCCCCCGGGTCCGTCAGTCGTAGCGGGCATGACTTTCGGGATATCCAGAAGCGCGCGATGGGTCGCCGGCGGCGTACTCGTCGCCAGCGTGGCCGCCATCACCCCCGCGTCGGCCGCCGCAGCGCCGACCGTCACCTGTACGTCGGCCAAGGCCGGCCTCGCCGCCAAGCTCAAGAAGGACATCACCGCCGCCCTTGCGGGCCGCAAGGGCACGGTCGCCGTGGGCGTCCAAGACCGCTCCACCAGCACCACCTGCACCCTGCGCGCGTCCACCGCCTACGACTCCGCCAGCGTCGTCAAGGTCACCGTCCTCGCCGCGCTGCTCTGGGACGCGAAGAAGACCAACCGCTTCCTCACCACCCGCGAGACCCAGCTCGCCACCGCCATGATCACCAAGTCGGACAACGCGGCGACCTCCACCCTGTGGAAGCAGCTCGGCATGACGAAGATCAAGGGCTTCCTCACCGCCGCGAAGATGACCCGGACCAAGCCCGGCGCGAACGGCTACTGGGGCCTCACCCAGATCACCGTCACCGACGAGCAGAAGCTGATGAAGCTGATCACCGCGAAGAACAGCGTCCTCAGCGACAACGCGCGCGCCTACATCACCAAGCAGATGAGCAAGGTGGTGTCGTCCCAGCGATGGGGCACCCCCTACGGCGTCCCCTCCGGTGTCACCGTCGCCGTCAAGAACGGCTGGCTCCAGCGCTCCACCCACGGCTGGCGCGTGCACAGCGTCGGCACCTTCAAGGGTGGCGGCCACGACTACTCGATCACCGTGCTGACCCATGGCAACAGCACCATGAACTACGGGATCACCACGATCCAGGGCGTCGCCAAGGCCGTCCACAAGGACCTCGCCGCGAGCTGACACTCCCTGCCGCCCGGCCGTCCCTTCACGGGAAGTCCCACCCCCGGACACCCACCCGCCCTACCGTGCCCCCATGCGCCCGAGACCGCTCCGCTCCGCCCTCGCCACCCTCACCGCGACCCTGGCCGCCGCGACCTGCCTGACCACCCCCGCGTCGGCCTCCGCCCCCGCCTGCTCACCGTCGGTCACGATCGAGGGCTACTCCGACGCCCTCGACAAGACGACCCACGACGGCACCTACGTCGGCAACATCTCCGCGCTCGCGACAGACCGGCGCGGCACCCTCGCCGCCCTCTCCGACCGCTCGGCCCTCTTCTCCCTGGACGGCCGCACGCTGCGCCCCCGCTCCGTCCTCCCCCTGGCCGACGAGACCGGCACCGCCCTGGACTCCGAGGGCCTGGTGGTCGACAAGGACGGTACGTATCTCATCTCGACGGAGGGCGAGCCGGCCGTACGCCGCTACTCCCGCGACGGCGAGATCCTCGCCCGCCTCCCGGTGCCGGACGCCCTGCGCGTCACCCCCGCCGGGCGGGCCACCCCCAACGGCACCTTCGAGGGCCTGACCCTCACCCGCGACGGCCGCACCCTGCTGGCCGCCATGGAGTACGCGCTGACCGGTGACACCCCCGGCACGGTCCGCTTCCAGACCTGGCGGCGCCCCGCCCCGAAGGGCGCCTTCACCCTCGGCCCCCAGTACGCCTACCGCGCGGACACCGGCCTCGGCGTCCCCGAGATCACCGCCCTCCCCGACGGCCGTCTCCTCGTCCTGGAACGCGGCTTCACGGCAGGCACCGGCAACACGGTCCGCCTCTACCTCGCCGACCCGCGCCGGGCCACGGACACCAGCGGCGTCGACCACCTCACCGACGGTCCGTCCATCCGCCCGATCACCAAGACCCTCCTCGCCGACCTGGTCGACTGCCCCGACCTGGGCGCCCCCGCCCACCAGCCCCAGCCCAACCCGCTCCTCGACAACATCGAGGCGATGACCCTCACCGGCACCGCCCGCTCCGGCCGCCGTCTTGAGGTCCTCCTCGCCAGCGACGACAACCAGAACGCGGCGCAGATCACGCGGTTCTATGAGTTGGGGGTTCGGGTGGGGGGTTGAGGGGGGCGGCCCCGCGCCCGTTGCGGGGGATGCGGCGGGGCCGGTCCTGCCCCCTCCGCCCCCTCAACTCTGCCCGTTCAGGCCGACTCCGGGTGCCGCCGGGAAGTTCCGGAACGCTTTCCTGCCGCCGGACCCGCGGATGGCTAGTTTCGTGCGCATGACAGCCCTCACCGCAAACGTCAAGCGCCGTGCCGCGCTCTTCTTCGGCGCCGCCACACTCGCCGCCTCGGCCGGTCTCATGAACGCCACTCCCGCCGCCGCGGCGGCATCGGACTGCAACGGGTGGGCGGTGTGCTACTGGGAGCACAACGACTACAACGGCGGCGTCTATGTCTTCGGGAGCCCCGGCACCCTGCCGCAAGGAACCCCCACGTTCGGCCACGACCTCGCCTCCTCGATCGTCAACAACACGGGGTCGGCCTACTGCTTCTACGAGCACTCCTACATGACGGGCCTTCAGTTCAGGATCGGCCCGTGGGAGCGCTGGGGCTCCGTCCCGAGCTGGATCAACGACAAGATCAGCTCCTTCAAGCCCTGCTAGGGCGTGTCTTCAATTGATCTTGCGTGGTGGATCATGGTCGGGTGATACGTCGTCATGAGCTGTCTGATGAGGAGTGGGAGTTCCTCCGTC
>NZ_JBEXLA010000063.1:0-32241 GCF_040609715.1 Streptomyces sp. NPDC004610
AGCGGCCCGATCACCGTCCAGGCCTGATCAGTCAATTCATGACGTCGCACCACGAACGGAGCAACGACCAACCAACTTTGCGGACACGCCCTAGGGCAGCACCTGGAGGGTTCGTGTCTCGCTCACCTGGTCCAGCTCGGACACCCGGATCGTCAGTTTCATGGTCCAGGTGCCCTCGATGGGCAGGGTGAGCGAGTCCGTGGCCCAGTAGCCGCCGCGGTCGGTCAGCTCGGCGTCGATCGGGCCGAGTTCCTTGTCGGGCAGGGTGAACGACAGCCGCAGCTCGGGGAGGATCGTCAGCCCGCCGTCCGCGCCGAAGACGACCGCCTGGACGGAGTTGTCGCCGACCCGGGCCGGGTCGAGCGCGATCTCGACCGTGCCGGACCCGCCGGGCGTCCCGGTGTCGAAGGGCACGGTCACGGCGGCGGTGCGCGGCTGCGCGGCCACCGGCACGGACGCCCCGGCCGCCGTCTCAACCTCCGCCTCGGCCCGGCCGGGCAGGGTGGCCGTCAGCACGGTGGTGACGAGCAGGACGACCACGGCGACGACGGCCTCGGCGAGCACGGAGCGGCGCAGGGCACGGCGGTGTTGTTGCCCGGGACCGCCCTCGTCGGGCCCGGGTTCCGGGGACTTTCCCGGCTCGGGTTCCGGTGGCTGCTCCGGCCCGGTCTCCGGGGACTTCTCCGGCCCGGCGTCCGGTCCGGCGTCCCGCCCGGGGCCGTCCCCGACAGCCACCGGAACCGGAACCGGAACCGGAGCCAGAACCGGAACCGGAAGAACCCGTTTCGGCATCCCCGCCCCCGCCCCTTCCCCCTCCGCCACCCATCTCCAGACAATCCGGCGGGAAACCCCCGCCACCCCCAGCAGCGTCGCCACCGCGAGCAGCTTCAGCAGCAGCACCCGCCCGTACACGGTCCCGGTGAGCGCGGAGAAGGAGCCGAGCCCCCGCCAGGACTGGTAGACGCCGGTCACCACCAGCACCGTCACCGCCGCGAAGGCGATCCGGGAGAAGCGCCGCACCGCCGGCAGCCCGAGCCCCGCCGTCCCCCGCAGGCTCGCCGGCAGCGCGGCCAGGCCGCCCAGCCAGACGCCCGTCGCCAGCAGATGCAGCGTCGAGGAGGCGACGGCCACCGGCACCTGGATCCCGGCCGAGGCGTGCTCGGCCGCCGACCAGGTCACCGCGAGCGCGACCCCGACGACGGCCGCGGCACCGGTCAGCACCGGGGTGCGCCGCCGGGACAGGCGTACGAGCAGCAGCGCGGCGGGGGCGAGCAGCAGCAGCCGGGCCGCCAGCAGGATGCCGGGGCGGCCGGAGAGGGTACGGGTGAGGCCACCGGGGTCGAGGGCGGTCGCGGGGGCGGTGCCGGCCTCGTAGGGGGCGCGGAGCAGGAGCAGGGCGAAGGTGGTGACCAGCAGGGTCCACCAGGCCGTCCGCAGCAGCGGGCGGAGCGGCCCGGTGCCGGGCGGACGGCACAGCAGCGCGAAGGCGGCCACCCCGATCAGCACGGCCCCGGCGAGATACGCCAGATAGCGGGCGGTGTTCTGGAGCGCGCTGGTGGCCCGGTTCTCGGGCGGGCCGGTGTCGACGGCGGGCGGGGCCGGTGAGGGGGCGCCGATGGAGAAGGTGAAGGCGCCGGAGACGGGGTGGCTGTCGGAGGACACCACCCGCCAGGCCACGGTGTAGGTGCCGCGGTCCAGGCCGGTGGCGGGGAGGACGACCCGCAGGGTGTCCGCGCCGCCGGGGGCGTGGCCGACCGAGCGGGGGCGGAGCCGGTGGTTGCCGGGGTCGTAGATCCGGATCGACCCCTCCAGCAGGCCGACGGACTCGGTGAAGGTGAGGGTGAGTTCGGTGGGGGCGTCGGCGACGACGCTGCCGTCGCCGGGGTCGGTGGAGCGCAGGGCGGTGTGCGCGGAGGCCGGTCCGGCTCCGGCGAGGAGCAGGGCCAGCAGCGTTCCGAGCAGGGTTCCGAGCTGGACCAGGGCACGAAGCCGGTACCGGCCGCCGCCACCGCGTCCGTCGTCACCGCGTCCGTCGCCATCGCCCGTCACGCCGTCGTCTCTCCGTCCGTCCTCGCCACTGTCCCGGGTACAGGGGCCGCGTACAGGACCCCAGGTACAGGACCCCCGGTACAGGGCCCAGGTACAGGGGCCGCTTACAGGTAGGGATACGGACGGCGGGGGGCTTGTGCTCAGCGGCCGGGGAAGGTCCCCGCGCCCTCCCGTCCGGGAAGGGCGTACTCGCCGCCCGGAAACGCCGATTCCCGTTCCAGGAAGGCCAGCTGCGCCTTCTTCTCCGGGAGGTAGACGTCCGGCAGATCGACCTCCGGGAGCCGCACCACCGGTCCGGGGGTGAAGCCGCAGCGGACCATCCGGGCCAGCGCCTTCTCGTTGCGGGTGTCGGGGTCGACGACGATCCGCCGCCGGTCCAGGGTCACCAGGGCGAAGCCCATCAGCACCGACATCAGCGCCGTGCCCCAGCCGGGCCGCACCCCGCCCGGCCCGGCCGGGGCGACCAGCAGATGGACGCCGATGTCCCCGGGCCGTACCTCGTAGCACGCGCCGACCCGGTCGGCCTCCGGCTCGTATGTCTGGAAGAGGGCGACCGGGGTGTGGTCCTTGACCACCAGATAGGCGTGATGGGTGGTCAGGGTCTCCATATGGGCGTAGATCTCGGTGATGCCCCGGCGGTCCACCCCGGTCATGCCCCAGAACACGGCCCGTTCCTCGCTGACCCAGCCGTGCACCGCCGGGGCGTCCCGCTCGGGGTCCAGGGGCAGCACCCGTACGGTGCCGAAGCCGTCGATCACCGTCTCGTGGACCGCGCGGCGGTGGGCGTAATCAGGCATCGGCATCTCCATCGGCATGGGCATGGGCATGGGCCTCGGTCTCGGGGTCGGTCTCGGGGTCCGTCTCCCTCTCCTGGACGAGTTGGTCCCAGTCGGTGACGACGGGGGCGAGTTCCCCGGCGAGCCACAGGGGGAGCTGGTCACGGTGGTGGGGGGAGCCGGGGACGCCGGACGCGCCGAACGGCACCACCCAGCGGCTGTTCTCGCGCCGGGCCAGGTCCCAGACGTAACGGGCGGCCGGGCCGCGTACGGCCAGATCGGTGACGCCGGGGACGGAGGAGGTGCACAGCACGCAGTCGTGGTCGCCGGAGAGGGCCGGGAGGGAGGTGCCCCCGGGGCCCGCGTCCGGGGGCCAGGCCCGCCAGGGCGCCAGGCGATGGGTCTCGCCCCACATCCGGCGCTCCGCCGCGGGCCGGGCCGCCGTCTCCTCCAGCGCCGCGCGCACCAGCGGCCCCCGCTCGACGCCGTACAGCTCGTCGGCGTCGAGGAGGTGTTCGAGGGCGAGGCCGATGCGCGGGCGCAGGGCCAGCCAGGGCTGGAACGGCTCGGGGTAGGCGGGCGGTTCGCCGAGCGGGGCGAACACCGGGTGCGCGGCGAGTCGGCGGACCACGGCGGAGCGCAGCGCGGCGAACGCGGCGGCGTCCCGGCTGGTGGCCTCCATCCGGCGGTCCCAGCGCAGCAGCCGCTCGCGCAGACCGGCGGCGGCGGGCGTGAGGGCGTCGGCGGGCAGCGCGGCGATCCGGTCCAGCAGGGCGCTGGCGCTCAGCAGCAGGGTGTCGGTGTGCAGCGGGGCCATGGCGTCGGCGGACCAGTGCCGTCGTTCGGCGAGCCGGGCGGTGATCCGGTCGGCGCGGTGCGGGGCGGCGAACTCGACGCCGAGCGGGGCGGCGGGGCCGCGCTGGTTGGCCATCACGGCGATGCCGTCGGTGAGCCCGGCGCGGGGTGTCTCGTGCCAGCCGGTCCACTCGTGCCCGGGTTCCCAGGCGGGCACCGGGCGGATCCGGTTGGCGTCCGCCCGGACCGGCACCCGGCCCGCGACCCGGTGCAGGGTGGCGCCCCCGGTGTCGGCGGCGAGCACCACGTTGACCGGCTCCACCCAGCGGTCGAGAGCCCGGTCGACCTCGGCGACGGTCCGGGCCCGCAGCAGCGGCAGCAGCGCGCCGAAGCCGAGATCGGCGGTGACGCGGGGCGGGTGACGGAGGCTGAGGGCGAGGGGGGTGGGGGTATCGATATCGACGGCGATATCGACATCGCCGTCTTCCAGCCCTCCCAGCCCCTCCGATCCCTTCAGCCCCTCCGTTCCTTTCAACCCCTCCAAGCCCGCTGGTCCCTCCAGACCCTCCAGCCCCTCCAGCCCCTCCAAGCCCTCTGGTCCCCCCGCGATCACCGGCCCCCGCGCGGTCTCGATCACCTCGACCGGCACCGGTTCCTCCCCCGCCACCGACACGGTCTCGGTGTAGCGGCGGGCCCGTCTCCAGCGGCCGTCGGGGTCGAGGGCCTCGACGCCGATGCCGGTGCGGCGCAGGCGTTCGCGGTACAGGTCCTGGTAGTCGGCCATGGCGTTGGTGATGGCCCAGGCGACCGTGCCGGTGTGGCCGAAGTGGGCGATGCCGGGGACGCCGGGCACGGCGAGGCCGAGGACGTCGAACTCCGGGCAGGCCAGCCGGATCTGCTGGTAGACGCCGGGGTCCTCGATGACCCGGTGCGGGTCACCGGCGAGGAGGGCGTGGCCGGTGACGGTCCGGTCACCGGCGACCAGCCAGCCGTTGCTGCCGGCCGTGCCGGGGCCGTCGGTGGCGAACAGCCCGACCGCGGCCGGGCCCAGCCGCCGTACCGCCCGCTCCCGCCAGAGCTTGAGCGGGAGCCCGGTGAACAGCACATGCGTGGAGAGCCAGACGCCGAGCGGGGTCCAGGGCTCCCAGCGGCCGGGGGCGAGGCGGGCCGCGGTGAACTCGGGGGCGCGGCGGGCGCCTTCCGCGAGCCCGGCGTTGACGCCCTCGGTGTAGGCGGTGACCCACTCGGCGCTCTCGGGATCCTCGTCGGCGAGCCGGTCGAAGCAGCGGCGGGCGGTGTCGGCGAGCAGAGCGCGGCGGGCCAGGACGTCCCAGGGCAGCGCGGCCGTACCGAGGAAGGCGGCGGAGGTGCCGAGCAGACGGTGGCGTTCGGTCTCCAGTTGCCAGGCGCGGTCCAGGGCGGTGACCCGACCCTGGGCGCGGGCGAGTTCACGCGCGCTCCCGGCGCGCAGATGCGGGATGCCGTGGGCATCGCGGTAGGTCTCGGTACGCACCCTGTCTCTTCTCTGTCCGCCGCCGTCCACTCGGGCGATTTTAGGTTAGGCTTGCCTAAGTTAACCGATGGAGAGAGAGCGTACGCGACCCGCGAAGGGACACGAAGGGACACCATGGGGCAGGGGCAGGGGCAGGAGCCGGGGGCGGAACCCGGACAGGGACCCGGACAGGGACCCGGACAAGGGCAGGCGCAGCGGCAGCGACCGGGGCACGGCTGGCAGGGCACGGTCCTGAAGTGGATGGGCGCGAAGGACTTCGTGCTGACCGTGACCGGCGTCGAGGACGTGAGCCCGTCCTACCGGCGGCTGCAGCTGTCGGACGGTGATCTGCTCGCCTCGTACGGCCCGCATCCCACCATGTGGGTACGGCTCTGGTTCGACAGGGCGGGCAAGCCGCACCAGCGCGCGTACACGCTGGTCGACCCGGACCGGGAGACCGGCACCTTCTCCCTTGAGTTCGCACTCCACGAGGGGTGCGCCAGTGACTGGGCGCGGGCGGCGAAGCCCGGTGACACGATCGAGGCGACGGTGCAGGGCACGGGCTTCCAGCGGCCCCGGCCCGAGCCCTCCCACGTCTTCGCGATCGGTGATCCGGCCTCGCTGCCCGCGCTCAACTCCCTCTTCGACACGTTCGGCGCGGCCCCGGCCACGCTGTGGTTCGAGGGCGCCCTCGACGGCCTGCCCTGCCGGGCCGACCCCGACCGCACCACGGTCCACGAGGTCCCGCGCGCGGGCTCCGCCCTGGCCGACCGGGTCCGCGCCGACCTGCCCGCCCTGCTGCGGGCGACCTCAGACCCGTACGTCTGGATCGCCTGCGACACGGCGACCACCCGCACCCTGTCGTCGTACGTCCGCCGGGAACTCGGCGTCCCCAAGGACCGGACGCACGCGCTGGGCTACTGGCGCGCGTAACCGCGTCCGGCGCGGGATCATCGACGCATGGACGTCAGCCTGCACCTCGCCCAGGACCCGGACGCCGACGCGCTGCTCGGCCGCTCACCGCTCGCCGCGCTGACCGGGATGCTGCTGGACCAGCAGATCCCGATGGAGTGGGCGTTCAAGGGACCGCGCACCATCGCCGACCGGCTCGGGGCGGACGACCTGGACGCGCACGAGATCGCCGCGCGCGACCCGGAGGAGTTCGCGGCGGTGCTCTCCGCCAAACCGGCCGTGCACCGCTACCCCGGTTCCATGGCCAAGCGCGTCCAGCAGCTGTGCCAGTACCTGGTGGACCACTACGACGGTGACCCCGAGGCGCTGTGGCGGGACGCGGACAGCGGGGCCGAACTCCTGCGCCGCCTGGAGGCCCTGCCGGGCTTCGGCAAGCAGAAGGCGCAGATCTTCCTGGCCCTGCTCGGCAAGCAGCTCGGCGTACGCCCGCCCGGCTGGCGGGAGGCGGCGGGCGCGTACGGCGAGCCCGAGGCGTACCGCTCGGTCGCGGACATCACCGGCCCGGACTCCCTGGCCCGGGTCCGCGCCCACAAACAGGAGATGAAGGCCGCGGCGAAAGCGGCGAAGGCCTCCGGCAAACGCCCCTGAGCGTCCCGCCGGCGACGCGGGTGCGCGGATGCGGGACGGGGGGCGGGGGCGGACCGGCACCCCGGATCCGGCCGCGCGAGACGGCACAGGCGCGCGCCGGACATCGACGCGAGGACCTCCGACGGCGAGGACCCCCGACGGCGCGGTCGGCGGCGGTCCGCCGACCGCCCCGGGAAGCGGCCGAGACCAGATGATCCGCCCGACGCCCGGCAACGGACAGGGCCAGACGACCAGCTGAACACCCAGCAACGGACAAGCCCAGCCGGTCAGCTGAGCACCCGGCAACCACCAAGACCGGGACGGTCGCCCCCGCCAACACCGAACGATCAGCCGCTTGGACCGTCTCCGGTGGCGGCCCCGCCCCCCGCGGTCCAAGCATGGATCATGACCGAGCCATCGAGCGGTCCCCCCGGGGGCCCCGAGTACGACGACCGCAAGGTCCACACCGGGCACCCCGGCGGCAACCGGTACGAGCCCGAACCGCCCTTCGAGGGCCCGCTGCACGCCCTGTCCCGGGCCGCCTGGCAGGTGGTGCTGGTCACCGGCCTCGCCTCGCTGGTGCTCGGGCTGCTGATCCTGATCTGGCCGGGGCCCTCCCTGCTCGTCGCCGGGGTGCTGTTCGGCCTCTACCTGCTGATCAGCGGCATCTTCCAGCTGGCCGCCGCGTTCGGCACCCACCGGACGACCTCGCTGCGGGTGCTGGCCTTCATCAGCGGCGCGCTGTCGATCGTGCTGGGCCTGTTCTGCTTCCGCGGCCCGACCCAGTCCATCCTGCTGCTGGCCCTGTGGATCGGCATCGGCTGGCTGATCCGCGGCATCACCCAGACGCTGGCCGGCTTCTCCGACACCGCGATGCCCGCCCGTGGCTGGCAGATCTTCCTCGGCATCGTCACCTTCCTCGCCGGGATCGTGCTGATCGTCTCCCCGTTCGAGTCGATCGCCGTACTGACCCTGGTCACCGGCATCTGGCTGCTCGCCGTCGGCATCGTCGAGATCATCACCGCCGTCCGGATGCGGGGCCGCGCACGAGAGGTGCCGCGGACCCTGTGAACGAGGGGCAGGGCGGCCGGGGCGGGCCGCTACGCCGAGCGGGCGGTTGTGGCGTCCACGGGGCGGGCGTCACCGCCCCGCCGGGGGACACCACCCCCATGCCCCGTCCCCCCGCCCACCGCACCTGGCTGCGGATCGCGGTCCTGCTGCTGGCCCTGCTGGTCCCGGGCGCGCACAGCGGGGCCCACGCCCTCCCCCTGACGGCGACGGTCTGCGAGAACGGCGGTACGACGGCCGAGTACGACGTCCTCGGTACCGCGCTGCGCCCGGTCACCCGGAGCGCCCAGCACCCGGCCGCCCCGCCCCGCCCCGAGCCGCTCCGGCCCGCCGGACCCGCTCCCGCCGCCCACCGCGGACACCCCGCGCCACCCCTGGCCCCGTACTCCCTGCACTGCCTCCGCTCGGTGGTCCTGCGCTGCTGATCCCGGCGCCCGGCCCCGCCCCTGATGACTCATCACGCACCGAGCGAGGTACTCCGTCATGCCCACCGACCCCTACGCCGTGCTGCGCGCCCTGCTGCGCGCGGAAGCCCGCCGCAACGCCCCCGACCACCCGGCCGAACCACAACCACCACGGGCACAACAACCGGAGCGCCCGCAGCCCTCCGAACCCGCACTGTCGACGCCCTCCGCCCAGAGGGAGCGGCGCGGCAACGGCTGACCCGCCGAGCCGGGCGCCTCCCACCTCCTCCCCCCGGGAGGCGCCCGCTCAGCGGCGCCGGGCCGTACCGAACAGCGAGCGGGTGATCTCCCGCCCGATCTGGGTGCCGAGCGACCGGGCCAGCGACTTGAACATGCCGCTGCCGACGACCTGTTCGACCATCGACTCGGGCTCCCCCTCCCCCTCCCCCTCCCCCTTCTTCCGCCGGGGTCCGGCCGACGGCCCGGAGGCAGTGGTGGTAGGGGTGGCGGCGGTGTCGGCTCCGGCGGCCCGCGCCGCGAGCTTCTCGAACGCCGACTCCCGGTCCACAGCCTGTGCATAACGCGCGAAGAGCGGCGACGCGGCGACCGCCCGGTCCAGGGTGTCCGTCCCGACCGGGCCCATCAAGGACTCCGGCGCCCGCAGCCGGGTCGCGGCGACCGGCGTGGGCGCGCCCTTCTCACTGAGCACGGTGACCACCGCCTCGCCGGTGCCGAGCCCGGTGAGCAGCTCTTCGAGGTCGTACGGCGAACGGGGGAAGGTCCTGACCGTCGCCTTCAGGGCCTTCTGGTCCTCGGGGGTGAAGGCGCGCAGGGCGTGCTGGACCCGGTTGCCGAGCTGGGCGAGGACATCGGCGGGGACGTCCTTCGGGGTCTGGGTCACGAAGAAGACCCCCACCCCTTTCGAGCGAATGAGCCGTACGGTCTGGGTGATCGCGTCCAGGAACGCCTTCGACGCGTCGTTGAAGAGCAGATGCGCCTCGTCGAAGAAGAACACCAGCTTCGGCCGGTCGGCGTCCCCGACCTCCGGCAGATCATGGAAGAGATCCGCCAGCAGCCACATCAGAAAGGTGGAGAACAGCCGCGGTCTGTCCTGGACGGCGGAGAGTTCGAGGACCGAGACCGTGCCGCGTCCGTCGGGCGCCGTCCGCAGGAACTCGGCGGTGTCGAACTCCGGCTCCCCGAAGAAGTCGCCCATCCCCTGGCCCTCGAACGCGGTCAGCGCCCGCAGGATCACCCCGGCGGTGGCCGTGGACAGCCCGCCGATCGCCTTCAGCTCGCTCTTCCCCTCGTCGGAGGTGAGGAACGCGACGACCGCCCGCAGATCCTTGAGGTCGTACAGCTCAAGGCCCTTCTGGTCGGCGTAGTGGAAGATCAGGCCGAGCGACTGCTCCTGGGTCTGGTTCAGCTGGAGCACCTTGGAGAGCAGCACCGGGCCGAAGCTGGTGACGGTGGCGCGCAGCGGGATGCCGTGCCCGATGCCGCCGAGCGCGTAGAACTCGGCGGGGAAGCCGGTCGCGGTCCAGTGCTGGCGCACCTCGGCGGCGCGGGAGCGCAGCTGGTCGCCGTCGGCGCCGGGCGCGGAGATGCCGGAGACGTCCCCCTTGATGTCCGCGAGGAACACGGGGACGCCCTGCGCGGACAGCTGCTCGGCGATCAGCTGGAGGGTCTTGGTCTTGCCGGTGCCGGTGGCGCCCGCGACCAGTCCGTGCCGGTTGAGCATCGGCAGCGGGACGCGCACCTGCGCGCCGGGCAGACAGACGCCGTCCCAGAGCAGCGCGCCCAGTTCGAGGGCGGGCCCACCGAAGGCGTACCCGGCGGCGATCTCGGCGGCGGGCGGGGGGAGGCCGGAACCGGGAGGGGAACCGGGAACGGAACCGGGCGGGGAGCCGGGACCGGAATCGGGAGGGGAGCCGGGCGGAGAGCCGGGAAGGGAACCCGACGGAGAGCCGGGGACGGGGTCGCTGTCGCTCATGTCAGACCTCTGTGGTCGGGTCTCTATGTCGAACCTGTGTCGACAAGTCTTCCGGTTTGCCCCGGTTGACGGCATCTTTTCCGATGTCGCACTGCCTCTCCATGGCTGCGCCGTGAAGCGCTTGCCCGGTAGGCTTTCCGTGTGATCTTCAAGCGCATCGGAAACGGCCGGCCGTACCCCGACCACGGCCGGGACAGCACCCGGCAGTGGGCCGACGTCGCGCCGCGCCCGGTCCGCCTCGATCAGCTCGTGACCACCAAGCAGCAACTCGACCTGGAGACGCTGCTCGCCGAGGACTCCACCTTCTACGGCGACCTCTTCGCGCATGTCGTGAAGTGGCAGGGCGATCTGTATCTGGAGGACGGACTGCACCGCGCGGTGCGCGCCGCGCTCCAGCAGCGCCAGGTGCTGCACGCCCGCGTCCTCGAACTGGACTGACCCGGACACCTACCCCGGGCCTCCCTCGGTCCTCCCCGGACCCACGCCGGACCGGCCCCGCCCATCCCTCCCGGACCGGCCCCGCCTCGCCTCGCCCGCAGCGCGCCTATTGGCCCTTTCGGGTTGGACTGGGCGACGTCGAATGATCATCTAGTAGGCATCACCACTCAGGCGCACTACGCTGCGCTCATGAGCATGCTGACTCCCCCCGGCATGGGTGGCCAGTACCGGATCACGGGGGGCAAGTACCCGCGTATGCGCCGGCCCCGGCGACGGGGACGGCTGGTGCTCGCGGTGGTGGCGTCGACCACCGCGATCGGCCTGGTCGGCTGGGGCACCTTGCAGCTCATCGATGTCTTCACCGGCGGCGGCGACTCCGCGGCGGCGGTCGGGACCAAGGGACACTGCCCGGGGACGGCGAGCCCGTCGCCGAGCGGCGCGGGCTCCGCGGGCGCGGACACCCCGGCCGCCGGCCCGCCACCGGCCCCCGGGAAGATCACCGTCAACGTCCTGAACGCCACCACCCGCTCCGGCCTCGCCAAACGCACGGCGGACGAGCTGGCGAAGCGCGGCTTCAAGATCGGCGAGGTGGGGAACGCGGCGAAGCAGTACGACAAGAAGGTCAAGGGCACGGCCATACTGCTCGGCCCCACCGCCCCGCTGCCGGTCCTCGCCACCCAGCTCAACACCGCGGAACGCCGGGCGGACGCGTCCCGCAAGGGCATGGAGATCGACCTGATCCTCGGCGACGCGTTCAAGTCCCTGGACACCCGCACCAAGTCGACCCGGGCCCTCACCGCCCTGACATCCCCCGAACCAACGGCGACGGCCTCGGCCAAGGGCTGCTGAGAGGGCGCTTCTCTTCCCTCGGGGGCGCTTCTCGTGCCTCGGGGGCGCGGGGAACGGCGCGACCAGCCACAACGCGCCCGCAGCCACACCCGCACCCGCACCCACCCTCGGATCCCTACTCCGCCGCGCCGTACATCCGATCCCCCGCGTCCCCCAGCCCCGGCACGATGTACCCCTGCTCGTTCAGCCGCTCGTCCACGGACGCCGTCACCACCGTCACCGGCGCCCCCGCCAGCTCCCGCTCCATGACCTCGACCCCCTCCGGCGCGGCCAGCAGCACCACCGCCGTCACATCGTCCGCACCGCGCCCGATCAGCTCCCGGATCGCCGCGACCAGCGTCCCGCCCGTCGCCAGCATGGGATCGAGCACATAGACCTGCCGCCCGGACAGATCCTCCGGCATCCGCGTGGCGTACGTGGACGCCTGGAGCGTCTCCTCGTTGCGGATCATGCCGAGGAACCCCACCTCCGCGGTCGGCAGCAGCCGCACCATGCCGTCCAGCATGCCGAGCCCGGCCCGCAGGATCGGTACGACCAGCGGCCGGGGGTGGGACAGCTTGACGCCGGTCGTGCCGCTGACCGGGGTGTGGATGTCGACCTGCTCGGTGCGCACGTCCCGGGTCGCCTCGTAGGCGAGCAGGGTGACCAGTTCGTCGGCGAGCCGGCGGAAGGTCGGGGAGTCGGTGCGCCGGTCGCGCAGGGTGGTGAGCTTGTGAGCGACCAGGGGGTGGTCGACGACATGGAGACGCATGCCCCCCACAGTAACCGCGCCCCCTCCCCGCGCGCGCTGGCATCAAACCGCCCGTCCGGGGGAAAGTGGGATGGATCGACTGGGGTGGTGAACACCATGCGTGACCTGCCGGACCGGCCCGACGCGCCGGACGCCTACGACGCGGACCCCGGCGCACGGGAGGCCGACGCGGAGCGACGGCGGCGCCGGGCGCAGTTCCTGCGGGAACTCGCCGAGGCACGCGCCCTGCGCGACCGTGTGCAACCCCGCCGGGCCAAGACCGCCCGGCTGCGCCACGCGATGCGCATGCGAACATTCCGCTGGTAGAGACGGCGCGGCGGGCACACCGGGAAGATCCGCGCCGGGCACGGGCGTTGACCGGGTGGTCGTGCGAGGCACCGGAGAAAAGCCGCGTACGATCCGCACGTGGCGGCGACAAGCGCGCTGGTGACTCTTTGCTCACGTGCGATCAAAAGTGCCAGACACAGGGAGCCGAAGACGTCCCCTGGGCGCCTTGTTTCTGCCACGATTCCGAGTGGGTGGGGCTCGGAGCACCGGACCTCCACCCGCAACCTCCGCCGGGGGGAACCCCAACCGGCACGCCTATGACCAGTGGGAGAGTCACGGTGTACTTCGCCGCACTGCTCGCGCGCACCGAAGACGGGTGGGAAGCGAGCAACACAGAGCTCGACGATGTGGAGACCCTGTCGGATCTGGCCGACCTGGCCCGGGACGCCGCCCCCGACGAGGACACGGTGCTCGTGCTGATCGAGCAGGAGGACGCCTGGTTCGGCGTCGTCCGCTTCGACGGTGAGGACGACCCGCGGATCTACGTCTCCGACGCCGTCGCCGCGGCCCGCAGCAGCTACGGAGAGATGCTGCTCACCGACGAACTGCTCGGCCGGGACCCGGACGGGGGCGACGATCTCGACACCCTCGACCTGGACGGCACCGAGGACGGCGAGCCGGACCGCGCCGACCCGGCGGACGGCGACGGGGACGACTCCCTGCCGCACGGCCCGGTCGGGGACCCCGCGATCCTCGACGACCTGGGCGTCAGCGAGAAGGAACTGCGGTCCCTGTCCGAGGACGCCCTGGGTGAGATCGCCGAGTCCCTGGGCGTCTCGGAGGTGCTGGAGACCGTCCGCTGAGCCCGCCCGCCCCGTCCCCGCAGCCCCCCGCCGCCGACCCGGTGCGCGATCCCTGGCGGGCCGCCATGCGGCTCGCCCTGGACCAGGCCGGAGGGGCCGTCGCCGGCGGTGACGTCCCCGTCGGCGCGGTCCTGCTGGCCCCGGACGGCACGAGTGTGCTGGCGGCCGGGCACAACGAGCGCGAGGCCACCGGCGACCCGACCGCGCACGCCGAGGTGCTGGCGATCCGCCGGGGGGCCGCCGCGCTCGGCCGGTGGCGGCTCACCGGCTGCACCCTGGTGGTCACCCTGGAGCCCTGCACGATGTGCGCGGGCGCCCTGGTGCTCGCCCGGGTGGACCGGGTCGTCTACGGCGCCCGGGACGCCAAGGCGGGCGCCGCCGGCTCCCTCTGGGACGTCGTGCGCGACCGCCGGCTCAACCACCGGCCCGAGGTGATCGAGGGCGTGCTCGGCGACGAGTGCGCCCGGCTCCTGACGGACTTCTTCCGGAGCCGCTGAACCCCGCCGGACGCCGTCCCGCAGGGCCCGATACCGATTTCAAACCAGACCGCCGGTTGCTGTAAGGTCTCCCTCGGTAGCGTGTCCGAGCGGCCGAAGGAGCTCGCCTCGAAAGCGAGTGTGGCGCAAGTCACCGAGGGTTCAAATCCCTCCGCTACCGCCAGTCGCACCGAGAAGGGCCCCGTCGAGAGACGGGGCCCTTCTCGTATGCCGGGCCCTTCTCGTATGCCGGGCCCTTCTCGTATGCCGGAGATGAGCTGGGTCGGGGGAGACGGTCGCGGGGGATCGGCCGTCTCCCCCGGCGGGGGCGGACCTCCAAGTACACGCCGGTCACGGGGAGACATGGCGCGTACCCCGCAGTGGGGATCCGTCCCTGGCCGCCGCGGACTCCTGCCAGCGCCGCCCGGCCACATCCTCATCGTGGTCCCCGGACCCGTGCCGGGCACGGTGGCAAACGGCCCCGCCGCTTGGGCCGTTGGTCCTCAAATCACACCGGAAGCTACACTCACCCGCGGTCAGCAGCGACACAGGTCACAGTCGAGGGTCGTCAGGGTCGTCAAGGTCATAAAGGTCGTAGGGGAGGCCGCGATGGCGGTGAACGCCAAGAAGATCGCCGTCTATGTACTCGTGGTCTTCGTGCTGTATCTGATCATCACGGACCCCGCGAAGGCGGCGGACTACGTCCAGATAGGCTTCGAGGGCATTTCGGACGCGGCCAAGGCCATCGGCGACTTCATGACCTGGGTCGTCAACGGAGGGAACTAGGGAACTCATGATCCGCCACCTGGTGCTGTTCAAGCTCAACGAGGGCGTCTCCCCGGACGACCCCCGGGTCGTCGCCGCGGTCAGGTCGTTCGACGCCCTGGACGACCGGATCGAGGAGCTGCGCGAGTGGGAGCTGGGCCGCAACATCAGCGATCGCCCCATCGCCTACGACTTCGCGATCAACTCGGTCACCGAGGACCGCGACGCCCTCCAGCGCTATCTGGTCCACCCGGACCATCAGGCCGGGGCCGCGCTGTGGCGCGAGGTCGCCACCTGGGTGGTAGCCGACTACGAGTTCTGACCGTTCCCGAGCGCCGGGAAACCCCCGGTCAGTGAGCCCTTCGCCGCAATGGCGGAGGGCTTTCCCCTGTCGTACGAATCAACTCACCCTCAACACGGCGTAATGCGGTGCTTGCACACGGTGCACATGTCTTGTGATGCTATGACCGCTTTTGACGAATGAGTTGACAGATTACGAGGTGGAGTTGACCGTGCCGGCCAGTACTGCGCCTCAAGCACCGCCCCAGGGGTCCCCCGCGGACGCCGCCCCTCCCCCGCCACCGACCTCACCACCGGCCCAGGCGCCGCCGCAGGAACCGCCCCGGACGCCCGGCCAGGCCCCCGGCCAGCCCCCCGTCCAGGCCCCCGCGCAGGCCCCGGCGGGCGGTGGCGGGCCGCAGCGCAGCAGCCGGGGGGCGGACACCCGGGCGCTGACCCAGGTGCTGTTCGGCGAGCTGAAGCAGCATCAGCCGGGTACGCCGGAGCACAACCGGGTGCGCGGGGCGCTCATCGAGGCGAATCTCCCGCTCGTGCGCTACGCCGCCGCCCGCTTCCGGTCCCGCAACGAGCCGATGGAGGACGTGGTCCAGGTCGGCACCATCGGGCTGATCAACGCCATCGACCGGTTCGATCCGGAACGGGGGGTTCAGTTCCCCACGTTCGCCATGCCGACCGTCGTCGGGGAGATCAAACGGTACTTCCGCGACAATGTGCGCACGGTCCATGTGCCGCGCCGCCTCCATGAGCTGTGGGTGCAGGTCAACAGCGCGACCGAGGACCTCACCACCGCCTTCGGGCGCTCCCCCACCACCGCCGAGATCGCCGAGCGGCTCCGGATCTCCGAGGACGAGGTGCTGTCCTGCATCGAGGCCGGACGGTCGTACCACGCCACCTCGCTGGAGGCCGCCCAGGAGGGCGACGGCCTGCCCGGACTCCTGGACCGGCTCGGCTACGAGGACCCGGCGCTGGACGGGGTCGAGCACCGGGATCTCGTCCGGCATCTGCTGGTGCAGCTTCCGGAACGCGAACAGCGAATTCTGCTGCTGCGCTACTACAGCAATCTCACCCAGTCCCAGATCAGCGCGGAACTCGGCGTCTCCCAGATGCATGTCTCACGGCTGCTGGCGCGCAGTTTCCAGCGGCTGCGGACGGCCAACCGGATCGACGCCTGAGACCCGGCGTCCGGCCGGGCGCGGGCGCAACCGGAGTGCCCGGTGACGCGTGACCGGCTGGGCGACCGGCCGGTAACCGGAGCGGCCCGGCCGAGGGCCCCGGGGACGGGGACCGACGGGATCCGGAAGAGCCGGGGTAGTGGACCGGCGCACAACCGAAAGCCAGAGCGACCCATCACCGTCACGAGCGAATCGCTCACCAGGGATGTTGGCAGCGGAATCGGGTTGAAACACCGTCACACCCGCTCTTTCCAGGGCTGATTCGCGTCTCGCATGTCGACATGTCACTACAGCGTGTTGCCGACATGTGACATTCTGCGGGAAGCGCGTTTGCCGTGGCTCCGGCTCCGGTATTCAGGTGAAGGCTGCGCTCCTCGGCAGAGGAGCGGCCGCGACCGTCCCGCGACCCAAAGGGGGTGGCATGTCCGCAGACCAGGGCAGCTCGAAGGTGCTCACGCTGACGAAGAGCGAGGAGGCGCCCGAGGCGCTCACTGCGCTCGGCCCCATCGACACCATCGACGCCTCGCCGGCTCTCGACGCCACCTCGGCCCTCGCGGCCGTACCGGCTCCGGCCGTCCCGGCCGCCTCGGAGGCCATCGACACCCGCACCCTGTCCCGCTCCCTGTTCCTGCGGCTCGCCGCGCTGGACGAGAACAGCCCCGAGCGCGCCTACGTCCGGGACACGCTGATCGAGCTGAACCTCCCGCTGGTGCGGTACGCGGCGGCCCGGTTCCGCTCGCGCAACGAGCCGATGGAGGACATCGTCCAGGTCGGCACGATCGGGCTGATCAAGGCGATCGACCGGTTCGACTGCGAGCGGGGGGTCGAGTTCCCGACCTTCGCGATGCCGACGGTCGTCGGGGAGATCAAGCGGTTCTTCCGTGACACCTCGTGGTCCGTGCGCGTGCCGCGCCGGCTCCAGGAGCTGCGGCTCGCCCTCACCAAGGCGAGCGACGAGCTGTCCCAGAAGCTGGACCGCTCCCCGACCGTCACCGAGCTGGCCTCGGTCCTCGGGGTCTCCGAGGAGGACGTGGTCGACGGCCTCGCGGTCGGCAACGCGTACACCGCGTCCTCGCTGGACTCCCCGGCGCCCGAGGACGACGGCGGCGAGGGCTCCCTCGCGGACCGCCTCGGCTACGAGGACACGGCCCTGGAGGGCGTGGAGTACCGCGAGTCCCTGAAGCCGCTGCTGGCCAAGCTGCCGCCCCGCGAGCGCCGGATCATCATGCTCCGCTTCTTCGCCAATATGACCCAGTCGCAGATCGGCGAGGAGGTCGGCATCTCCCAGATGCATGTCTCCCGGCTGCTGACCCGGACGCTGTCCCAGCTGCGGGAAGGGCTGATCTCGGACTGACCGGATCGATGGCCGCCGGCTCCCCGCACCCGCCGAGGTGCGGGGAGCCGGGCCCGGGGTAGGAACGGGCCATGGATCTGGGGGCGGTACTGATCGCGGTGGCCGGTGTGGCGGGGACGCTCGGCGGGGCGCTGCTCACCCAGCGGGGCGCGGACCGGGCGAAGACCCGCGAGCTGGAGCTGACGAAGGCGATCGAGGAGGCCCGGCTCCAGCGCGAGCTGCGGCGGACCTGCTACACGGAACTGCACCGGGACGCCCGGCAGTTCACGACCGCCCTGAGCCGTCATCTGTATGTACTGCGGGACGGCCCGCCTGGGGACGAGGACATCCAGGCCCTGGAGGACGCCAAGGCCGCGCAGCGCGACCGCTGGTCGGAGACGCTGATGATCGCCCCGGACTCCGTCCTCGCCCCCGCCGCCGCGCTGAACCGGGGGCTCACCCTGGTCTACGGCCAGGTCAAGCGGCTGGAGCGCGGACAGCCCCGGCCGGGCGAGACCCTGCGGTCGGCGGCCGAGGCCCAGCAGGGGCTGTGGGCGCTGGTGCGGGGGGTTCGGGATGCCATGCGGCGGGATCTGGGGGTCACCGTCGGCGGGGACGCGCCCCAGGTGCCGCCGGGGCCACCGCCGGGCGACCCCGGCGCCATCACCGATGACTTCACGGAGCCGCCGGGCGACGGCGGCGCTTCCTAGGCGACGGGGGCGCTTCCTAGCGGTCGGTACGGGTTCCTGGCGGCGACGGCCGGTACGGGTGGCTGCGCCGACGTCGGCTGCGGCGGCTGCGTCGGCTACTTCAGGGCCAGCCAGGCCACCGCCGCCACGATGACGACCGCCGCGACGACGCCGATGATCAGGCCCAGCTTCGGGCCGGAGGACGTCTGCTGCGGGCGGCTGCCCTGGGGGTCGTCGACGAAGGCGCGGAACATCTGGGTGCTGCCAGCGGGGTCCGGGGTGCCCTGGGGATTCTGGGAGTTGGCCATGGCCTGAGACCCTAGCGAAGTCGCTGGCGCTGGCCCAAGTGGGGGTTGCTGGGCGGGGTGGGGAGTGGACCGGGGTTCGGGTTTCTGGGGGCTCCGCCCCCAGACCCCCGTTCGGCCTGAACGGCCTCGTCCTCAAGCGCCGGACGGGCTGGTGGGGCCTGGGGGCGGCTGGGAGAGGCGCGGGGTTGTGGTGGCCACAGGACCGAACGCCGTGGTGGCCGAAGGCCCGAACGCCGTAGCGCACGCAGGCCCGAACGCCGCAGCGCTCGAAGACCTGGGCGCCGTGGGGGCCACGGACCCGAACGCCGAAGTACCCGCAGACCTGGGCGCCGAAGTGGCCACGGACCAGACGCCGAAGCGGCAACGGACCTGGGCGCCTTGGTGCCCACAGACCCGGGCGCCGCGGTGCCCACAGACCCGGACGCCTTAGTACCCACAGACCCGGGCGCCCCGGTGCCCACAGACCTAGGCGCCGTAATGCCCATAGACCCAGGCCCCTCAAGACCCCCAGCCCCAGGCCCCGCAGTGCCCCCAGCCCGGCACGCCGCAGTGCCCGCAGACCTGGGCCCCTCAGCCCCCAGCCCTGGACGCCTAGTGCCCCCAGCCCCCACGCCTCAGCCCCGCACGCCTAGCGCCCCCAACCCCGCACCCCGCAACGCCCCCAGCCCGGAGAGCCGCCGCCCCCCGTTGCCCCCCCGCCCCCCGTTGCCCCCCCCGCCCCCCGCTGCCCCCATCGGGCCGGATGAACCGCCGCCCCCCACCCCCCACCAGCCCCTTTACACCCGGCAATATTTGCCTTTGCCAAATTTTTGCTGGGCTTAGGATCTTTTTATTTGCCCTCGGCAACCAACTACTTCTACGGTTGCCTGAAGCAACGAAAAGGGGAGGGTGGCCCGATGGCGGAGTCGGCGCTCTACGCCGAACTGGCGCGGCAGCTCAGCGCCGTTGGGGTGGTGAAGCGGGAGCTGGCGCGGTGTCTGCCGCCCTCCTACCCGGCCGGGTCCGTCGCCGCGCTGCTGGTCGTCGGGGAGCACGGGGATCTCCGGATCGGGCGGCTGGCGGAGCTGCTCGCCGTGGACATGTCCGTGACGAGCCGGCATGTCGCCCATCTCGCCGACCGCGGGCTCATCGAACGCACCTGCGACCCGGCCGACAAACGCTCCCGCATTCTGCGGCTGACCCCCGCCGGGCGCACCGTGCTCGACGAGTTGCGGCGGCGCAGCACCGCGCTGCTGGCCGAGCGGCTGAGCGACTGGACCGACGACGAGGTCGGCGAACTGACCCGGTCGATGACCCGGCTGCGGGCGAGCTTCGGCGACGTCCGGACCGGTGCGACCGCGAACACCTGACCACCACGGACCACTTCGGGCGGCCCGAACGACCCGTCACAGGAGCAGGAGAAGGAAGCCCATGGCAACGACCACACCGTCCGGTGTGCGGGCCCATGCCAAGCACGGGGGAGGCGCGGGAGCCGTCCCCGGGGAGCCCATGTCCCACCGGCAGATCATGGAGGCGCTCACCGGGCTGCTGCTCGGCATGTTCGTCGCGATCCTGTCGTCCACGATCGTCTCCAACGCGCTGCCCGACATCATCACCGACCTCGGCGGCGGCCAGAGCGCCTACACCTGGGTCGTCACCGCCTCCCTGCTCGCGATGACCGCCTCCACCCCGCTGTGGGGCAAGCTCGCCGATCTGTTCTCCAAGAAGCTGCTGATCCAGATCGCCCTGGTGATATTCGTGCTGGGCTCCGCGGCGGCCGGTCTGTCGCAGAACCCGGCGACCCTGATCACCTTCCGGGCCGTGCAGGGCATCGGCATGGGCGGGCTGTCCGCGCTGGCGCAGATCATCCTCGCGGCGATGATCTCCCCGCGCGAACGCGGCCGGTACAACGGCTATCTCGGCGCCACCTTCGCCACCGCCATGGTCGGCGGACCGCTGATCGGCGGGGTCATCACCGACACCGACTGGCTCGGCTGGCGCTGGTGCTTCTACGTGGGCGTGCCGTTCGCCGTGATCGCCCTGGTCGTGCTCCAGCGGACCCTGCATCTGCCGGCCGTCACCAGGAGGCGGGCCACGGTCGACTGGGCCGGAGCCTTCTTCATCACCGCCGCGGTCTGTCTGCTGCTGGTCTGGGTCACCTTCGCCGGTGACAAGTACGACTGGGTGTCCTGGCAGACGTACGCCATGGTCGGCGGGACGGTCGCGCTGCTGCTGGTGTTCGGGCTGGTGGAGTCCAGGACCGAGGAGCCGATCATCCCGCTGCGGCTGTTCCGCAACCGGACCATCACGCTGGCCTCGCTGGCCTCGCTGTTCGTCGGTATCGCGATGTTCGCCGGCACGATCTTCTTCTCCCAGTACTTCCAGCTCGCCCGCGACGAGTCGCCCACCATGTCCGGGGTCCTGACCATCCCGATGATCATGGGCCTGTTCCTCTCCTCCACCGTCTCCGGCCGGGTCATCACCCGCACCGGCCACTGGAAGGGCTGGCTGATCACCGGCGGAGTGCTGGTGACCGCCGGACTCGGGCTCCTGGGCACCATCGCGTACGACACCGCGTACTGGCGGGTCGGCGTCTTCATGGCGCTGCTCGGGCTCGGCGTCGGCATGATGATGCAGAACCTGGTGCTGGCCACCCAGAACCAGGTCGCCCCCGGCGACCTCGGCTCCGCCAGCTCCGTCGTCACCTTCTTCCGCTCCCTGGGCGGCGCCGTCGGCGTCTCCGCCCTCGGCGCGATCCTCACCCACCGCATCACCCACTACGTCCAGCAGGGCGCCGCCGATCTCGATCCGCGGTCCGCCGCCGCGCTGGCCGGGGCGAGCGACACCGGCGGGTCCCTGCCCGACATGGACACCCTGCCCGGCCCGATCCGCACCCTCATGGAGAGCAGCTACGGCAGCGGTATCGCCGATGTCTTCCTCTACGCCGCGCCCATCGCCCTGCTCGCCCTGGTCTGCGCGCTGTTCATCAAGGAGGTGCCGCTGCGCACCCAGGGGGCGCTGGCCCAGGCGGCGGCGGAAGGGGGACAGCCGCCGCACGCGGATCCTCCGGGTCCGGATCGGCCGATGAGCGGTGGGACGCCGGTTCGGGGGTTTGTGCACGGGGTCGAGAGCGTGCCCGTGCCGCACGCCGCCGTCACCCTGATCTCGCCCGGCGGACGCCGGCTCGGCCGTTCCGTCGCCCAGGGCGACGGCTCCTACGCGCTCGACGCGCCCGGCGCCGGTTCCTACGTCCTGATCGCCTCCGCCGACGGCTTCCAGCCGCAGGCGTCCACCATCACCGTCGACGGCGAGCCGGTCGCGTACGACATCCAGCTCAGTGGGACCAGTGGGCTGGACGGGACCGTGCGGGCCGGGGTGAGCGGGCTGCCGGTGGCGGGCGCGATGGTGATCGTGACCGATGTCCGCGGGGATCTGCCGGCCACCCGGACCACCGGGGAGCAGGGCGGGTTCGCCTTCGGCGAGCTGGTGCCGGGTCCGGTGACCGTGGCCGTCACCGCCGCCGGGTTCCGGCCGCGCGCGCTGCGCGTGGAGGTCGGGGCGGGCGGGGTCACCCGGGCCGATGTCGAACTCGACGCGGGCGCCCGGATCCGGGGTGTCGTCCGCGCCCCGCACGGGCCGCTCGCCGACGCCCGGGTCACCCTGGTCGACGCCGCCGGGAACGTCGTCGGCTCCGCGACCACCGGCCCGGACGGGGCGTACGCCTTCACCGATCTGGACGGCGGCGAGTACACCGTCGTCGCCACCGGCCATCCCCCGGCGGCGACCTCGCTGACCGTCTCCGGGCCCGGCGTCGACGACCACGACATCGACCTCGCACATCCATGAACGAGCAGGGGGAGGGACAGCGACCATGGGGCTGACCGCACGGGTGCGCACCCGGGACGGCTGGGCCGTGTCGCACGCCGTCGTCACCGTGCTGGACGGCACGGGCGCGCAGGTGCTGCGCACACAGGCGGACGCCGAAGGGGCGGTACGGGACGGGAACGCGCCGGCGCCGGGGGCGTACACCGTGATCGTCACGGCCGTCGGGCACGCGCCCGCCGCGCGCAGCGCGCTGGTCACCGCGTGCGGACGGGCCGAACTGGGCACCCTGACGCTGGCCCGGCAGGGCGGCACCGCGCTTCCGGCGCCGGGGCCGTGGACCATCGACCCGGCGCACTCCGCGGTGTCCGTCGCCGCCCGGCACCTGGGGATCTCCAGCGTGCACGGGCGGTTCGGCGACTTCGGCGGCACGGTGGAGATCGCGCCCGACGAGATCGCCGGGTCCCGGGTGACGGCGGTGATCCGGGCCGCGTCCATCGACACCGGCAACGCGCGGCGCGACGCTCATCTGCGCTCCGCGGACTTCCTGGACGTCGAGCGCCACCCGGAGATCGTCTACCGCTCGACCGCGCTGTCCACGGGCGGGGCCGACCGGTGGATGGTGCACGGCGAACTCGGGCTGCACGGCGTCGTCCGGCCGGTCGAACTCGACCTGGTGTATCTCGGCGCCGGACCGGACGCCTGGGGCGGCACCCGCGCCGCGTTCCGGGCGACGGCGGAACTGCGCCGCGAGGACTTCGCGATGCACTACAACGAGATCGTCCGGGCGGGCGTCGCGGCGATCGGCACGACCCTGAAGGTACGGCTGGATGTGCAGGCCGTACGGGGGGAGGCACTGCCCGAGCCGTGACGGGGGGTGAGCGTACGCACGGCGGTGACAGGCGGGGGCCAGGTGACGCGCCTAGGCTGCGTGGCATGGCACCGAACATCGCGACGAACACGACCGTCTCCCGCGCCGAGTTGCTGGACTTCGTACGGCCCCGGCACCGGGCGATCCTGCTGACCCGGCGGGCCGACGGCGGGCCGCAGGGGTCGCCGCTGTCCTGCGGGGTGGACGACTCGGGGCGGATCGTGATGTCGACGTACCCGGAGCGGGCGAAGACGCGGAACGCGCGGCGGGACGAGCGGGTCAGTCTGATCGTGCTCAGTGATGAGTGGGACGGGCCGTGGGTGCAGGTGGACGGGACGGCGGAGGTGATCGACTCGCCGGAGTCGGTGGAGCCGCTGGTGGAGTACTACCGCAACATCGCCGGGGAGCATCCGGACTGGGACGAGTACCGGGCGGCGATGGTGCGGCAGGGGAAGTCGGTGCTGCGGGTCACTCCCGTGCGGTGGGGTCCGGTTGCCACCGGCGGCTTTCCGGCTCGGGTGGTTGAGGGGGCGTGAAGGGTGCGTGACGTGAAGGGTGCGTGAGGGGTGCGTGAAGGGTGCGGTCCTTGAGGGATTGATGGCGCAGTGCCCCTGGAGGCCGTCGCGTCCCGGGGTGACCGGGCCGGGGCGCTAGGACGGGCCCGTGCCCCGGTCCACCTTCTCGCCCTCGGTGTCGATGTGCGGGAGGATCCGGTCCAGCCACTTCGGGGTCCACCAGGCGTGTTCGCCGAGCAGGGTCATCACCGCGGGGACCAGCAGCAGCCGTACGACGGTCGCGTCGATGAGGACGCTCACGGCCAGGCCGAGGCCCAGCATCTTGACCACGATGTTGTCGCTGATGATGAACGCGGCGAAGACACTGACCATGATCAGGGCCGCGCAGGTGATCACCCGGGCGGTGATCTCCAGGGCGTGGGCCACCGCCGCCTTGGCGTCCCGGGTGCGCAGCCAGCCCTCGTGGACCCGGGAGAGCAGGAAGATCTCGTAGTCCATGGACAGGCCGAAGATGATCGCGAACATCATCATCGGGACATAGCTCTCGATGGGGACCGTGCCCGAGACACCGAGGGCCGGGCCGCCCCAGCCCCACTGGAAGACGGCCACGACCACCCCGTACGAGGCGGTGATCGACAGGACGTTGAGGACGGCCGCCTTCAGCGCGACCAGCAGGCCCCGGAAGACGGCCAGGATGATCAGGAAGGCGAGGGCGACCACCACCCCGATGATCAGCGGCAGCCGGCTCGCCACGATGTCCCGGAAGTCGACCTGGGCGGCCGTCGAACCGGTGACATAGCCCTTGGCGCCGGTGCCCCGCACGGCGTCGGGGAGGGTGTCGTGGATCAGCCGGTTGGTGAGGGCGGTGGTGTCGGCGCTCTGCGGGGACGTCGCCGAGTAGACGGTGGAGAGCAGGACCTCGCCGTCCCCGGCCGGGGTCAGCGGGGTGACCGTCGCCGCGCCCGGTACGGCGTTCAGGGTCTTCTGCGCCTGCGCGGCGACGGCCTGGCGCTGGTCGGCGGGGACGGCCGACTGGTCGATGACGACGGTCAGCGGGCCGTTGGAGCCCGGCCCGAAGGCGTCGGTCATCAGGTCGTACGCCCGCCGGTCGGTGAAGGACGTCGGGTCGGCGCCGTCGCCGATATGGCCGAGCTGGATGGAGAAGACGGGGATCGCGAGGACGCCGATGGTCACCACCCCGGCCGCCAGATAGTGCAGCGGTCTGCGCTCCACGCGGCGGGCGTAGCGGTGCCACATGCCCTGTGGGGCCTCGCCGGGCGGGGCGTCCGTCTCGGCGACCGGGTGGCGCAGATGCCAGCGGTCGATCCGGTCGCCGATCAGCCCCAGCAGGGCCGGGACCAGGGTCAGCGCGCCCAGCACCGCCGAGATCACGGTCACCGCGGCGGCGGCGCCCAGCTTGCCGATGAAGGAGACGCCGGAGGCGTACAGGCCCGCCAGGGCCACGATCACCGTGCAGCCGGAGACCAGTACCGCCCGGCCGCTGGTGGCGTTCGCCAGCCCGGCCGCGCGCACCGGGCTCTCGCCGTCGATGAGCCGCTGGCGGTACCGGGTGATCAGGAACAGGGCGTAGTCGATGCCGACGCCGAGGCCGATCATGGTGGCCAGGGTCGGGGAGACGGTGGCGAAGGTGAAGGCGGCGGCCAGCAGTCCGAGCACGGCGAGTCCGCCGACGACCCCGATCAGCGCGGTGAGGAGGGGGACGAAGGCCGCGATGACACTGCCGAAGCCGATCAGCAGGACGACGACGGCCACCGCGAACCCGATCAGCTCGCTGATCCGGTCATTGGCCATGGGCCGGGCCAGCTCGCCCAGCGATCCCCCGTACTCCACCTCCGCCCCGGCCGCCCGCAGCGGCTGTACGGCGTCGTCCACCCCGTGCAGATAGCTCTCGCCGAGGTTGGAGGGCATCACATCGAAGCGGACGGTGAGGTAGGCGGTCTTTCCGTCGGTGGAGAGCGGGCCGGTGCCCGGGGCGGCCGACGGGGTGGTCAGCGGGTTCTGCACCGCCTTGACGTGCGGGAGCTTCTGGAGGGCACCGACCGTCTGGGTCATCTCGGTGCCGAGGGCGTCCAGCGGCTGCCCGGCGTCGTGCAGCACGATCTGGGCGCTGTAGCCGTCGGCGGCCGGATTGTGCCGGGTGAGGACGTCCATGCCCTGCTGGGACTGGGCGCCGTGGAGTTGGAAGTCGTCCGCGTAGGTGCCGCCGAAGGCGTGTTCCAGGGCTTGTAGTCCGCCCACGGCGGCGAGCCACGCCACGATCACGATCACGAAGTGGCGCGCACACCATTCCCCGAGGCGTTGCAGGAAGCCGGGTCTCACCCGGTTCGTGGCGCTGGCGCTGGACACGCCCTCAGTAGATGCGGGGGCGGGGGGCACGGCATCCCGGCGGGGGCCGTTCGAGGGGGTGCCCCGGGGCGGCTCGACCCCGGTGCACCTGTCTCAGGGGGCGGCCGTTCAGTCCGTGGCTGTCTCGGGGATCGGCCGTTCAGCCCGTGGCTGTCTCGGGGGGCGGCCGTTCAGTCCGTGGCCGTCGGGGCGAGCGGCTGCGTCAGGTCGTAGAACGTGCTGGTCCCGGCCGTGACCTCGGTGAAGGTCTCCTGGACCCAGGTGGAGATCTGGGTGGCGGTGCCGTCCTCGCCGCCCCGGCCGCCGCCGTCGGCGATGAAGTAGCGCACCTGCCCCTCCTCGACGTACTGCTGGAACCGGGCCAGCGTCGGGGACGGGTCGGTGCCGTTGAAGCCGCCGATCGCCATCACCGGGTCGCCGGTGGCCAGTTGGTAGCTGGCCGCGTTCTGGGCGCCGACCGCCGCCGCGGCCCAGGTGTACTCGCCGGAGTCGGCGAGCAGTTGGCGGGCCTCGTCGCTGACGGTGGCGCCGTCGAGGAGCCCGCCCATCGCGCCGCCCCCGCCGGTCCCGCCGCCGCCCTGCGGGGCCTGGCCGGCGGCGGGGGGCTGCCGGCCCGTCGTACCGCCACCGTCCTGTGGGCCCTGGAAGCCACCGCCACCGCCCCCGAAGCCGCCCCGGCCGCTCGCGGACGCCGGGCCGGCCGTCACGATCGAGCCGGTGTGCCCGGTCTCCAGGGTGCTCAGGCTGTACGCGGTCGGCCCGGCCAGCGTGGCGACCGCGCCCAGGCCGACCACCCCGAGGGTCAGCGGACGGCCCAGCCGGGAGACGAAGACCAGGCCGAGCGCGGCGGTCAGCCCGCCGATCAGCACCAGCCACTTCAGCCAGGGGAGGTGGTCGGGCGTGCGGTTGAGGAGGACGTACCCCCAGGCGGCCGTCGCGGTGGTCGCGGCGGCCAGGGTGAGGGAGACCCAGATCCGGCCGCGTTCCTCCCAGAGCACCACCGCGCCCATGCCGGTCAGCGGGGCGATGTAGGGGGCGAGGGCGACGGTGTAGTACTCGTGGAAGATGCCCTGCATAAAGCTGAAGACCACCATGGTGATCAGCAGGGCACCGCCCCAGAGCAGGAACGCCGAGCGGGCCGTGTCCGTGCGGGGCGCCCGGCGCAGCAGCCACAGGGCCGCCGCCAGCAGGATCAGCGCGGCCGGGATCAGCCAGGAGATCTGGCCGCCGACACTGGCGTTGAACATCCGGTCCCAGCCGACCTCGCCCCAGCCCCGGCCGCCCCCGCCGCCGACGCTGCCGGTCTCCTCGCCGTTGAGGCGGCCGAGGCCGTTGTAGCCGAAGGTCAGTTCCAGGAAGGAGTTGTTCTGGGAGCCGCCGATGTAGGGGCGCGAGGACGCCGGCCAGAGTTCGACGATCGCGACCCACCAGCCGCCCGCGACGACCATCGCGAGGCCGCCCAGCAGCAGTTGCCCGATCCGCCGCCGTACCGGCGTGGGCGCGAGCAGCAGATAGACCAGGGCCAGCACCGGCAGGATCAGGAACGCCTGGAGCGTCTTGACCAGGAACGCCAGCCCGATCACCACGCCCGCCCACACCAGCCATTTGGTCCGCGCCTGCTCCAGCGCGCGCAGGGTGCAGTAGACGGCCAGGGCCATCAGCAGGGCGAGCGAGGCGTCCGGGTTGTTGAAGCGGAACATCAGCGCGGCGACCGGGGTCAGCGCGAACACCGCCATGGTGATGAACCCGGCCCCGGCGTTGAACCGGCGGCGGACGGCGGCGTACAGCACCCCGGCGGTGGCCACCGCCATCAGCACCTCGGGGAAGAGGATCGCGAACGAGTTCAGCCCGAGCAGCCGCACCGAGAGGGCCATCGGCCACAGCGACCCCGGCGGCTTGTCGACGGTGATGGCGTTGGAGGCGTCCAGCGAGCCGAAGAAGAACGCCTTCCAGGACTCGCTGCCCGCCTGCACGGCCGCCGAGTAGAAGGAGTTGGCGTAGCCGGAGGAGGTCAGGTTCCAGGTGTAGAGCGCGCCGATGACGACCAGCGCGCCCAGGAACCCCGGCCGCACCCAGCGCGGATCCTCCGGCCGCCCCCGCCATGCCCTCCGGGACGCGGGGAGCCGACGGTACGGGGCGGACCACGACGGCGACGCGGGGGGCGCGGCGGGGGGCGCCGCCGGGTCGTGGTGGGGGGTGGTCGTCGACGTCATCGGGTGGTCCTCGGATCGGTCGTGGGGTTGGGGGTGTGGGGGTTGGTGCCGTATGGGTCGGTGCTGTGCGGGGCGATGTCGTGCGGGGGGTGGCTGTCGTCGCCGCCCGGGGTCGGAGCGCCTCCGCGCCCGTACGCCGCCGGGCCCCCGGTGCCGTACGCCGCCGCCGGGCCCCCGGTGCCGTACGGCTCGCGGTGGTCGGCGAAGACCCAGACGCGGAACAGCAGGAACCGCAGCACGGTCGCCGCCAGATTCGCGGCGATCAGCACGGCCAGTTCGGTGGAGTGCCCGGGGTCGCCGCTCGCCGCGTTCAGGGCGGCGAGCGAACCGCTCGTCAGGATCAGCCCGATGCCGAACACCAGCAGGCCCTGCGCCTGGTGCCGGACCACACCCGACCGGCCGCGCACCCCGAAGGTGAGCCTCCGGTTGGCGGCGGTGTTGGCGACCGCGGACAGCAGCAGCGCCAGCGCGTTGGCCGTCTGCGCCCCGGTGAAGCCCCGGAAGGCGGTGTAGAGCAGCAGATAGAAGAGGGTGGAGAGCCCGCCGACCACACAGAAGCCGACCAGTTGCCGGGCCAGCCCCTTGGGGACGTCGGTCAGCTCGCGGTCGCGCGGATCGTCGCCGAACGGCCGGGTGAGCCGGTCCAGCGGCAGCGAACCGGTGGCCAGCGCCCGGCCCACCCGCCAGACCCCCTTGAGGTCGTCGGCGGCGGTGCGCAGGATCCGTACGGTGGAGTCGGGGTCGTCGATCCAGTCCACCGGTACTTCGTGGATCCTGAGGCCCGCCCGCTCGGCGAGGACCAGCAGCTCGGTGTCGAAGAACCAGCCGGAGTCCTCCACCAGCGGCAGCAGCACCTGGGCGACCTCGCGCCGGATCGCCTTGAAACCGCACTGGGCGTCGGAGAACCGGGCCAGCAGCGAGCCGCGCAGGATCAGATTGTAGGAGCGGGAGATGAACTCCCGTTTGGCGCCGCGCACCACCCGGGAACCGGTCGCCAGCCGGGAGCCGATCGCCAGGTCCGAGTGGCCCGAGATCAGCGGCGCGACCAGCGGCAGCAGCGCGTTGAGGTCGGTGGAGAGATCGACGTCCATATAGGCGAGGACCGGGGCGTCGGAGCCGGACCAGACCGAGCGCAGGGCCCGGCCGCGGCCCTTCTGCTCCAGCCGTACCGACCGCACCTCGGGCAGCCCGGCCGCGAGCCGCGCGGACACCTCGGGGGTGGTGTCGGTGGAGGCGTTGTCGGCGACCGTGATGCGGAAGGGGTAGGGGAAGGTACGGGTCAGATGCTCATGGAGCCGCAGGACGCAGGGCTCCAGGTCCTTCTCCTCGTTGAAGACGGGGATCACGACATCGAGGACCGGCACTCCGGCTGCCACGGCCGGGAGATGCTCCCGGGCCGGCAGAGTGGGGGGCGGGGCGCCCGGTACGGGCGCCCGGGAGTCGGTTCGCATACAACCGACTGTTGTCAGGCGCCCTGTCGCACCCGTGTGGTGGCACTGTGCTGTGACTGTGATTGCTGTTGCGGGTTCATTGCGTGCTGCGGGTTCATTGCGTGCTGCGGCGACGGGTGCCGGTGCCCGTTCGTCTGTCCGGTTGCTTGTCCGATCGTCTGCCCGGTCGTCTGCCCGTTCGTCTGTCCGGTCGTCTGCCCGTTCGTCTGTCCGGTCGGCGCGGGCTGTGGCTCGTTGGGCGCGTGTTCCGGCGCTGCGTGCTTCTGCCCGTTGACCGGCTGCCTCGGCGACGCATCCACGGCCGGCAGATGGACCGTGAACGCCGTGTGTCCGGGCCTGCTGTCGACGCTCACCGCGCCGCCGTGCGCGGTCGCCACCGCCTCCACGATGGCCAGGCCGAGCCCGGTCGAGCCGGTCGCCCGGGTCCGGGCGGTGTCGCCGCGCGCGAACCGTTCGAAGACCCGCGGCACCAGTTCGGGCGGGATGCCCGGCCCGTCGTCGCACACGTCCACGCACAGCCAGGGCCCGCTGCGGCGCACCCGGGCGGTGATGGTGGTGCCGGGCGGGGTGTGGGTGCGGGCGTTGCCCAGCAGATTGACCAGCACCTGCTGGAGCCGGGCGGCGTCCGCGCGGACCGGCGCCGGTTCCTCGGGCAGCGCGAGCCGCCAGGTGTGGTCCATACCGGCCGCGCGCGCGTCGCTGACGGTGTCCACGACCAGCGGGACGAGATCGGTGCGTTCGAACTGGAGCGGACGGCCCGCGTCCAGCCGGGCCAGCAGCAGCAGATCCTCCACCAGCAGCGTCATCCGGTCGGCCTCGGACTCGATCCGGCGCAGCGCGTGCCGGGTGTCGGGGCCGATCTCCTCCCGGCCGCGCCGGGTCAGCTCGGCGTAGCCGCGGATCGACGCCAGTGGGGTACGCAGTTCATGGCTGGCGTCAGCGACGAACTGCCGGACCCGGGTCTCGCTCTGCTGGCGGGAGTGCAGGGCCCCGCGCACATGGTCGAGCATCCGGTTGAGGGCCAGTCCGACCTGGCCGACCTCGGTGTGCGGGTCGGTCTCGGACTCCGGGACCCGCTCGTCGAGGTTCACCTCGCCGCTGTGCAGGGGGAGTTCGGAGACCCGGGTGGCGGTGGTGGCGACCCGGCGCAGCGGGCGGGTGGCGACATTGACGATGACCGCGCCGGCCAGCGAGGCGGCGATCAGCCCGGCGGCGGTGACACTGATCTCGATCAGCAGCAGGGTGCGCAGGGTGTTGTTGACGTCGGTGGTCGGTATGGCCACGTAGTACTGGCGGACGCCGTCCGCGGCGGTGATGAACTGCACCCGGTACTGGCCGAGTCCGGGGATGTCGGCGGTGTGCGGGCGGCCGTCGCGCGGGACGGTCAGCAGGGCGCCCGTCTGCCGCTGGTCGAGCGGCTGGGGCTCGCCGGAGGAGCGCTCACTGACCTGGGCGTCGACGACCGTCCCGCCGATCAGCTCGGCGCCGATGGTGCCCTGCGGCTGGGGGCCGCGGGTGACGAAGTCGCTGAGATCGGTGGGTTCCTTCTTCACGCTCTTGCCCGGCAGATCGGCGAACGCGACCCGCTCCACCGACTCCGACAGCCGCCCGTCCAGCTCCGCGAAGAGATGAGAGCGCAGGGCGACGGTGGTGACGGTGCCGATCACCGCGCAGACCACGGCGATCAGCACCACCGAGGCGACGACCAGCCGGGTCCGCAGGGTGCGCGGCTGGCCCATCGGCCGCCGCCGCGGCAGCGGTCGTCGCCACGGTGTCATGAGGTGGCGGGCTTGATCAGATAACCCGCGCCGCGCCGGGTGTGGATCATCGGCTCCCGCCCGGCGTCGATCTTCCGCCGCAGATAGGAGATGTACAGCTCGACGACATTGGCCTGGCCGCCGAAGTCGTAGGACCAGACCCGGTCGAGTATCTGGGCCTTGCTGAGCACCCGGCGCGGATTGCGCATCAGAAAGCGCAGCAGCTCGAACTCGGTCGCGGTCAGATGGATGCCCTGCCCGGCCCGGGTGACCTCGTGGCTGTCCTCATCCAGCGTGAGATCGCCGACGACCAGCACGGACTCGGAGCGGCGGTCGGCGGCGCCGGAGCGGCGGATCAGCCCGCGCAGCCGGGCCACGACCTCCTCCAGGCTGAACGGCTTGGTCACATAGTCGTCCCCGCCCGCCGTCAGCCCCGCGATCCGGTCCTCCACCGCGTCCTTCGCGGTCAGGAACAGCACGGGCACGTCGGGCAGTTCGCGGCGCAGCCGCCCCAGTACGGTGAGCCCGTCCATGTCGGGCAGCATCATGTCCAGCACGACGGCGTCGGGCCGGAACTCCCGCGCCGTCTGCACGGCCCCCTGGCCGTCCCCTGAACTCCGGATCTGCCAGCCCTCGTAGCGCAGGGCCATGGACAGCAGCTCGGTGATCGACTGCTCGTCATCCACCACAAGCACGCGGACGGGGCTCCCGTCCGGCCTCAGCAGTTCGGTGCGCCCCTGGGGCGAGGTCGTGGTCATACGGCACACCCTCTCCGCGACCTCTTAGAGTGCCCTTTCTGCAACCTGTGATTTTCCTGAGAAACGCACAGGGGGGACTCAGGGTTGGCCTAGGGCGTGTCTTCAATTGATCTTGCGTGGTGGATCATGGTCGGGTGATACGTCGTCATGAGCTGTCTGATGAGGAGTGGGAGTTCCTCCG
>NZ_JBEXLA010000064.1:0-30983 GCF_040609715.1 Streptomyces sp. NPDC004610
GGACGGAGGAACTCCCACTCCTCATCAGACAGCTCATGACGACGTATCACCCGACCATGATCCACCACGCAAGATCAATTGAAGACACGCCCTAGAAGGCACCAGCACCGTCGACGAGTTCGCCGTACGGCACGGCAAGATCCAGCCACAGACCCGGCGCACGGTCATCACCCAGACACAGCCCTACCCGAACCACAACGGCGGCGACATCAAGATCGGCCCCGACGGCTATCTCTACCTCGCGCTCGGCGACGGCGGCTCGGGCGGCGACCCGCACGGCAACGGGCAGAACCTCGACACGCTGCTCGGCAAGCTCCTGCGGATCGACCCGAGGGGCGGCACACCGTACGCGATCCCGCCGGACAACCCGTTCGTGGACGACCCGAACGCGAGGGACGAGATCTGGGCCTACGGGCTGCGCAATCCATGGCGGTTCTCCTTCGACGCCGTCAAGGGCGACCTGTGGCTCGGTGACGTCGGCCAGAACGACTGGGAGGAGATCGACTGGGCCCCGGCGGACAGCGAGGGCGGACAGAACTACGGCTGGGGCCAGATGGAGGGCACCCATCCCTTCCGCGGCGGCACGGAACCGGCCAACCATGTGCCCCCGGTCCACGAGTACGACCGCACCAACTGGGGCTGCTCGGTGACCGGCGGCTATGTCTACCGGGGCCGCGCGATCCCGGCCCTCAAGGGCCAGTACGTGTACAGCGACTACTGCGACGGCACCATCCGCTCCCTGAAGTTGAAGAACGGCGAGGTGACCGCCGTGAACGACCACGTGGTCAACGGCGGCGAGCTGATCTCGTTCGCACAGGACGGCAAGGGCGAACTGTATGTGCTCGCCATCGGCGGCAGCGTCTTCCGTATCGACCCGGCGTGACGACGATTCCCGGACCTTCCCCCGCGGCTACCTACCGTTGTGGCCGGAGGGTCCGGGGTCGGGCGGCAGCATCTCGCCCGTCAGTGTCATCTCGCCCGTCAGTGTCATCTCGTCCGTCAGTGTCATCTCGTCCGTCAGGGTCCGGAAGACGTTATCCGCCAGATTCTGCGAGCCGGTGCGGGTGCCGGGCTGTGGGGACGCGGGCGGCCGGACCCCCAGGACGGCATCCAGGCTCTGGTGCATCTGGGTACGGAATCTCCCCATGGCCAGGCCCACCTCATGATGCGCGTATGCCCTGCCGAGGAACTCGGTGTCCTCCTCGGTGAGTTGGGCCGGGTCGTTCCATGACAGATACTCGGCGACCAAGGCCAGTCCCGCCGTGTACGGCACCACGTTCACGCCCCCCGGATTCTCCTTCGTCTCCCAGCGGTACACGCTGCTCTCGGCAACTTTGATGATTCTCTCGAATGCACTCGTGCCGATGCCGCCACGCAGCCGGATGCGCTGGTCGTAGGTGGCAGGCAGCGGTGGAATGGACAGGAGGGCCTCTATCTTCTTGCGGATCTTTTCCATGTGCACTGTCACATCGCGGTGAGTAAGTGCCTGCCGAAGGAAAAGCCTGTCGTCTTCCCGTGGGTTGGTCAGTTCCTGGTGTTCGGCGACCACGGCCAGCCCTGCCACATACGCGACCACCTGCTCAGATGTGGGCCCTGTCTTTGTCTCCCATGCATACAAGACCTGGTACGACACCTTGAGGACTCTTGCGAATTCGCTTCGGTTGATGCTGCCACGGAGGCGAATTCGCTGTTCGTGGGTCGCGGGGAGGGACGGGGCCGAGGCGGCGGGTTGTGCGCCGGCCTGGATGCGCTTCGATCTGCGCAGGACCGGTGCCTCGTCGCCGCCGGGGTGCTTTCGCTTCCGGGAGGGCTGTGCCGTGGTGGGTGGCGGGAGCGGGGCCGGGGCCGGCGGGTCGGTGGAGGCACCCGGCTCCTGCGTATCGTTCTCGGGGCCGCTCAGCAGCCGTCGCATGCGGGCGCTGATCTCCCCCATCCGGGTGCTCACCTCGGGGTGAGCGATGGCCCGGAGGAGAAACTCCGTGTCTTCGTCGGTCAGATCGGCTGCTTCGGTCTCCAGCTTGTACTGAGCGACCACGGCCAGCGCGGCAGAATACTTCGCAGCGCCTCTGCGTCGCGGAGTCTTTGTGTGCTCCCACCCGATGAGGCTCGACTCCACAACATCGGCGATCCGGGCGAATTCAGGAATGCTGAGGCCACCGCGCAGGCGGGTACGCTGCTCGGAACTTACCGGGAGAGGCGTGGGCAGCAGATAGGACAGGACGTCCGCGCGGATTTCCTCCATGCGGGCGCTCACCTCGTTGTGATTACGCGCTCGCTCAAGAAATTCTGCGTCCTCCGGGGGATTCTTCAGCAGGTTGTGCTCGGCAACCAGGGCCAACGCCGCCGAGTAATTCACCGCCATCGCCTCACTGACGCCGCTCCCGGCCTCCCATCTTTTGATGGTGTTGCCGGTGACTGAGACAAGAACACCGAATTCGGCGCGGCTGATGCCGCCGCGCACACGAGTGCGTTGCTCCGTTGTCTCGGGGATGGGGGGAAGCGGGTCGCCGGGGTCGTCGGCGTCTGTCGTGGTCAGGGGGAGCGCCATCCACTGGCCGGGGAGGTGGGCGAGCCAGATCTGCCGGGCGCCCTGGCTCCCATAGGTCGCGGTGGTGACGGGCCGGGCCCCGGCGACACTGTCGGGGCTGACGCTCAGGACGTGTATTCGCAGGTTGAGCGTATGGGCGGCGACGTACGGAACGAAGGTGTCCGCCTGGGTGCTCCACAGTCCGGGCGTTCGGACGAAGTGGATGAACGCGGGGCGGGGATCGCCGCCGGAAGGGGAGTCGCCGGCGGCAGTGTCGGGGGCGTCGGCGGGGTCGTCCGCGACGAGCCGATGCCGGAAGGCCGCCCATGCGCTCCCGGGACCGTCGTCGGACATGTCATCGGCCAGGTCATCGGCGAGGTAGTTGCGGATGTCGTTCCGGCGCATGACAGTGGGTCTGTTCTCCGGCATGTCCTGGGTCGCCAGGATCAGCGCCTCGAAGAAGGAATCGGCGCCCCCGACGGTACCTGTGAGTGTCCGCCCCAGACTTCTGCCTTCGTCGGCCAGGTGGCGCAGCATCCTCGCTGTGGGGTCCGTCTCGCTCGCCGACCACTGGGCGAGGGGCACCGCTTCGGCTTCGGGGTCGGCATCCATGTCGATATCTACGTGGTCATCCATGTAGATACCGGCGTCCATATCGATAGCGGGGTCCATAGCGATGTCCGCGTCGAAGTCGATGTCCGGTGTCTGAGCCGTGTCTCCGGTGAAGTCCTGCGTGTCCCACGGCGTCTGATCCAGCCAGAGTTCGGGTGGGGCCACGTCGAAGAAGTCGGTGAAGTGGTCCGTGGTTTCTGGCTGAGGTGCCGGGGAGAACGGTTGTGGCGCGGCGTCGTCGGTGAGGGGGAGGGCGGGAGGGGAGGGCATGACGGGCGGTTCGGGAGTGAGGTACTCAAGGCCATCGTCGTCGTCCCATCCGGTGACGGCGGCAGGGGCGGGTGCGGTGTCGCCCGTCCCCGACAGGGTGGGGGACGCCGCGAGGGGAGCGGTCGACGGTCCCGCCCCGGTCGTCCGGGTGGGGTCGTGGAGATGTACGGGCTCCAGTTCATGCCCACCGTCGGCGGGTGCCGCGTCGTCGTACTGCCGCCCGCGGGTCAGGCCCACTGCGGTGAGACGGGCGCGCACATCATCGCGGCGGTCGGCTCTGACCCTCCCCACGGCGTAGTTGAGGGTCGCCATGTCGTACCAGGCCCGGTCGGCGGTGTACCGGTGCAGACCTAAGTAGTCCATGACCAGGGTGATCACGCCCACATAGGGCGCCTGGCGGTGCCCGGGTACTTCTCCTCCGGTCCCTTTGTGCCAGCGGGCGACCGTGTTCAGCGGTACTCCGATGAGGCGGTCCAGGTCCCTGGCGGCGACGCCCGGGGCCAGTTCCCGGCGCCGATCCTGCGGCGGGAGGATCACCGCGTGCCGGTACAGGCGCGGACGGAGCGCATCCATGAGGAGGCGCACCCAGGGGTGGTCGGTGACATCGTCGTACCAGGCTCGCTCGGGACCATCGGCGTCGAAGGTGTCCGGATCATGGACCGCCATGACGAGGGCGAACGCCGCCGCGTACAGCGTCTGCCCGCTCGGTGACGCGTCGGGCCTTCCCCAGCCCAGCAGAGTGTCCCCGGTGACCCGGAGGGCGGCTGCCACGTGGTCCAGGGGAATGTAGCGGAGTATGCGCTGATGTGGCCCTCCCGGGGGAAGAGCCGGGACGATCTCCCCGGTCTGCGCCGTCACGTCCAGGCCCAGATCCAGGGCTACGTCCATGGCCTCGTTCGCGGCCTGCACGGGAGGTACGTGCGTCGGGGGCGGGGCGGGAGGTACGTACGGAGCAGGCAGGGCGGGAGGGACGTACGGAGCGGGAGGGGCGGGAGCGGCAGGGGCGGGTGGCTCGGGGCTGGGCGTGGCCGTTGTCCACGGGTCGCGAAGAGTGACCTGCCGCGGATCCCGGCCACCGTCGGCGGGCGGCACGCTGTCGCTCCGCTCTCCGGAGATGTGGCCCAGTCCGGTGAGGACGCTGATCACGCGGTCGCCGCGCTCGGCCCTGGCCTGCTGCACGGCCTCGTTGACGATCGCCAGGTTGTACCAGGCCCGGTCGGCCGGGTAGCGGTGCAGGCCGAAGAAGTCCATGACCAGGGTGAGTACGGCCACGTAGGGCGCCTGGTTGGGCCCCTCCGGATCCTTGGATCCACTCTGCCAGCGGGAGGTCGATCCGGTGCCGACTCCGACGAGGCCGTCCAGGGTCCTGGCAGCGACGCCCTTGGCCAGTGCCCACCGCCGGTCCGCTGGGGGGAGGACCACCACATGTCGGTACATCTGCGGACGGTGCGTGGACATGAGGGTGTGGATCGCAGGGCGGGCGGTCACCTCGTCGTACCAGGCCCGCTCGGGACCGTCGGCGTGGAAGGTGTCCAGGCCATGGATCTCCATGACGAGGGCGAACGCCGCCACGAAGAGCGGCCGACCGCCCGATGGCATCCCCGGCTTTCCCCATTTCACCAGCGTGTTCCTGGTGATACCGAAGGCGGCTGCCACCTGATTCACGGTGACATGGCGGAGTATGTCGTTACGGTCCCCCGGGGGAAGCGGTGGATGCAGCGGGGGGTCTGACAGGGGGCGTGACGGGGGGCGTTGTCTGCTCGGCCCGGCCACGGTTTCGTCTGTGTCGCGCCCGCGGCGGGCGCGGACGGTCTGGCGGCGGCTGGAACGGCGGTGGGGCTGCTCAGGAGCGATGTCACCGGCGGGGGAGAGAGCGGGAGGTGTGTCGGGCAGGAAGAGCGGCTCGGTGTCGGGTACGGCCGGCGTCCAGGGATCGTGGAGCCGGACCGGGTCCGGCTCGCGCCTGTCCTCGTCGGATTCCTCGTCGGACGGGTCCGCGCTGTCGGATGACCGCTCACTGTCGGACGGGGCGTCGCTGCCGTCCTGTTGTCCGCGGCCGTGGCCCAGTTCGGTGAGACGGGCGTCCACGTGGTCGAAGTGCTCGGTCCTGGCCCGCTGCACCTCGTGGTTCTGGATCGCCGCGTCGTACCAGGTCCGTTCGGGGGCGTCCTCGTCGAACCGGTCCAGCCCGAAGAAGTCCATGACCAGGGTGAGTACGGCCACATAGGGCACCCGGTTGGTGCCCCCGGGCTGCTGACGCCCGCTCTCCCAGCGGGAGACGGTACCCGTGGCCACCTGGACGAGGCTGTCCAGAGTCGCGGCGGAGACGCCAGAGGCCAGTCCCCGGCGGAGTTGCTGCGGCGGGAGGACCACGATGTGCTGGTACACGCGGGGGCGCATTTCCTCCAGATGGTCCTGGACCGCCTGGAGAGCGGTCACCTCGTCGTACCAGGCCCGCTCGGGACCGTCCGCGTCGAAGGTGTCCAGTGCGTGCACTTCCATGATGACGGCGAACACCGTCACCCAGTCCAGCCGCTCCGCTGCCTGCCGTGGGCCCCGCGGTTTTGCCCAGCTGATCACGGTGTTGTCGGTGACCCCGAGGGCCTTCCCCAACTGCTTCTGGTGGAGATTGCGGAGGATGGCGAGGCGTATGTCCGGTGAGGGAAGAACGGAGTCGGGGATCGGCGGCGGCGGTGGTGGCGCAGCGGTGCGACGGCCGGCGGCTCCATAGGTGTTGTCCCTCGGCGGGTCGAGGATGGCCGCGAGGTGGCTCCGCCGGTGCTCGGTGTCGGCCAGGAAGGCGCCGGGGGCGACCCTGCCGTCGGGGCCGACGATGACGGCACGGGTGTGGCCCGGCGGCAGGGCCGACCATGGATCGGGCAGCAGGCCGGGCCACCGACGGGGTTGATCCTCCCGGATCCGGGGGCCGTCACCCGTCTCGGACTGCATCTCCACCCAGTGCACGCCGGTCTCCGTGCGGTGAGCGGCGTAGGCGTGACCGGGTTCGTTGTCGCGCTGGGTGAGGATGAGCGCGGTGGAGCCGGGTTCGGCTGCCATGAGCGTGGTCTGGACCATGGCCGGGGATGTGACGGTGGTCCACCCCGGGCCGGGCGCGAGCCGCTGCTCGGCGTTCGTGGTGCCCACGGCCAGCGCGTGGTCCTCGTCGAGACCGAGTTCATGCGCGCGGCCGTCGCTGTCCCGGCCGATATCGATGTCGTCCACCGCCCGCGCGGGCGGGGCGGCGCGGACGCCGTCGCGGCCCGGCAGCCGATCGTCCTCCCGGACGGGGCCGCTGTCGGCGTACAGATGCCGGGTCAGGTGTTCCAGCAGGAGTACGCAGTTGATGAGGTGGAGGGGGACTTGGGTCGGCGGGACTTGGGTCGATGGGACTTGAGTCGGTGGGACTTGGGCCGGCTGGATCCGGGTCCATGGGGCCTGTGCCCGTCCCTCCCGGTCGGCGGTGTCGCCGCGGCGCTCGGCCATGGTGTCCAGGTACTCCCGGCGGGCGTCGGCGGCGGCGTTGTTCACCGCCTCCCGCAGGGCGGCACGCCGCAGTTGTTCCTGGGGGTGTGGCTCTTCCGGGGTACGGGTGGGTGGTACGGGGGTCGCCGTGTCGGCGTCAGCGCTGCTGTGGCTGTGGCTATCGCTGCTCGTGTGGCCGTTCCTGTCGCTGCGGCTCTCCGCCTCGGGAACGGTCGGGTACGTCGGTGACAGGGTGTCGCCGGTGTCGCCGTTCTCGCCGCCCATCCCGTTCGTGGTGGGCGCCAGTACATCGAAGAGCGTGCCGCCGGGGCTGAACGGGGTGGTGGTGAGGCTCTGCGCCCTGCCCGGCGCGTCCGGGGGGCCCGGCACGGAGAACGGGCCGGTGTCGATGTCGACCGGGTGGACGGGAATCGGTGTGAGCGTGGGGTGGTCGAGCAGGGGGCGAGCGGGTGGGAGGAGGCTCGCTTCCCGCGCGCCAGCAGTACCACCGCCGACACTGCCCGTGCTTGTGCTGACCGGTGTCGGGGCGGCCACGGAACCGTCGTCGGCACTCATCGTCGAGAGCGGCCCGACCTTCTCCCGGCCGATGCCCATGTCCCGGCCGATGCCTATGTCCCGGCCCATGCCTATGTCCCGGCCCATGCCCATGGCCAGGTCCATCTCCGTGGCGATGTTCAGGTCCGCTTTCAGGCCCAGATCGAGTCGAAGCCACTTCAATCCGCTCGCCAGCCGTTCCGCGCCGAAGTTGAAACCCTCCGCGGCCCGCTCGCTCGTCATGGAGGTCAGGAACCCGAAGGCGCTCACACTGACCTGCCCGAACGCGATCGCGTTGAAGATCAGCTCCGAGCCGACACCGATCACCCCGTCACCGATGCCGTCTATCGCGAACGCCAGGAACTTGCCGGTCCAGCCGCGCGGAGTGAACAGGTCCCCGACCGCGGTGGACATGGCCCGTACGACATCGTTGCCGAACGACAGCGGCAGCCGCCCGTCCAGCACCGACCTCAGTGAGTCGCCCAGGTCGTTGCGGGTGAGGTGGGCCAGGAAGGTGCCCGCCCAGTCCTCCCCGAGTTCCCGCGCCAGATCGTCGCTGCCCATGTCGTCTCGGAGACGCCGCGCGAAGACGGCCCCCATGTCGTCGACGAACGACTTCCCCGCTCCGACCGGATCGCTGTCCCGTGACATCCGGTGCGCCACGTCCGTCACCCGGTCCGCGAAGTCCCGTGCGAACGCCGTGTCCGGACCATCCGCACGACGGACGGGGGGAGACCCCTGGCCCGTGAAGCCGTTGAGGTCCGGATCCGGACGGAACCGCGGCACGGGGGACGGAGTGCCACCGACCGCATCATCCACATCGTCCGCGGCGTCCTCGGTGAGGTTCTTGAGGCCGGGCCGATTGGTGAGCGCGTCGTACAGCCCGTTGAACAGAGCGTCCCGGGTGCCCTTGCCCATCCACTTGACCAGGTTCTGCGCCAGCCACGACGCCCCGAACTGCACCGGCACCGCCAGGAACCCGGCCACCGCGCCGAACCCGGCCGCCTGCGCCAGATACGTGTTCCCGTACGCCGACACCTTGCCGTCCCGCGCCAGCATCCACTGCGCCAGCCGGTCCATCGCCACCGCCAGCCCGACCTGCAACACCTGCTGCGTCGCGATGGACGAGACCACCCTGAACACCAGGCTGTTCAGGATGTTCCGGTAGACCGCCCGCAGAAGCGCCTGCCGGATCATCGCCTCGACCGGATTCCAGATCGCCATGACGAGGGTCGTCGCGAACTCCACCAGGAACATCCCCAGCTGGAGCGGGATCATCAGATTCATGTACTCGACCTGGTACGCCGACTCCTCCGCGAAGTCACCCAGTTGCCGGGCCGCGTCCCGGAGCCCTTCCAGCGCCGCCTGACCGTCCGGCGAAGCCAGTGTCAGCATCGCCTGGTAGTACGCCGTACTGAACTCGCCGTCCGCCTCACCGGACACCGACTTGGCCACCTGCACCAGCAGTTCCTGCAACTGGACGAGGTGATCCGCCAGCTCCCGCTGCGGAGCCGACAGGTACTCCCGCATCAACGCCGAATCGGCATCTGGCATCTGCTGTCCGGTCAGTACCAGGAACAGACCGTTGAGAGCATCCGAAGCCATGGTGCGACGTTACTTCCGGATCTCCGGCCGGACGCGCAGAGCCTGGTCGTACCGGCTGTCCTCGGACCCTATAGGCAGTACCTCTACCCGATCGGGAAGCCCATCATGGTGCACCCGGTCGGCGGAGTGGGTCCGTCGCCCAGGTGAGAGGGGTCACCATGCCACCGCCGGTGACCTTGATGTCGTACTCTCCTCAACCGGAGCATCAAGCTCCAGCTAGGTGAGTGTCATGTCTGATCACAACACGTTCGCGGTGTCCCCGGAGGGCATCAAGCGGGGCAGCCGGCCGACCGACCAGGTGGCGAACCTCTGCGACAGAATCCTGACGAGCTACGACCGGTACCCGCAGTACCCGTCCAAGGCCACGTTCGACGACCACCGGGACCCGACGGTCAGGGCCGTGCTGGAGAAGGTGATCCCGATACAGGAGGGGATCTCGGACGCGCTCCACGACTCGGTCGGCGCCATTGCCAAGTCCGGCAACATGATCAATACCAGCGCCGACGACTTCCAGAGCCAGCAGGACCAGAACCTGTCCGACATCAACCGGTCGGGCAGGCACTGACGGAAGCCGGAAGCCGCAAGCCCTGACCGTGCCCACCCCCGAGCGGCTGGGCCGGCGCATCGCGTCGGCGACGGTGAGGGCTGCGGCGGCGCCGACGGCGCCCTTGAGGGTGTGGCGTCGGCTCAACGGACGGCCGGTCATGATCGAGAATCCTTACGGAGAGGGGGCATGGGCATAGGCGCGTTGTGCTCGGGTGCGGTCACGGGGACCTCGGCGGCGCCTGGGTTGCGGGCGCGGGTGAGTGGTGCAGCAGTGCGCGTGCGGCGAGGCCGCCGACGAGGCCTGCGGCCAGTGCGGCCGAGGCCGACCAGGCGGGCCAGTGGGGCAGGCCCAGGGCGTTGTCGGCGGAGAGGCGGCCGGGCCCGGTGAGGGCGAGCGTGGTGGCGATGCCGATGAGGATGAGGGGGTACTCGTAGCCGTCGTGCTGCACCCACAGGCCGTTGGGCCATTTGACGGTGAGCGCGACGGTCATCACGCCGCCGACGGTGGCGTTGATGACGGCGACGCGGTCGGCGCTGGCGGCGCCGAAGAACATCTGCGGCTGGTGGTCGACGAACAGCATCATCGCGTTGTCGGGGGTGAGCAGGTCGCGGCTGGGCGCGGCGGTGACGGCGTCGGGGTCGAAGTTAAAGTCCGACACGGGTGTTCCTTTCGAGGGGTGAACGGTGGGTGAGGTGGGGCGAGCAGGGGGCGGACCGCTGCCGGGGTGGGTCAGGGGCCGAAGCACGGGTCGAGGGCCGCGGGCTGCTGCTGGGGGGCGGCGAGGCCGCGCGTGGCCCGCCACTGCCGGTGCTGCTCGCCTTCGGCGACGGCCTGGGCCACGAGGTCGGCTTGGCGGGCTCCCGCCGACGGGGGCGGGCTGGCCTGGTAGCCGCCGAAGCGGGCGATGGGGCTCCAGGAGGGGCTGAGCGGCGGGAGGGCTTCGTCGAGGCCCTCGTGCTCGGCGGCGGCGTAGACGATCCGGCCGCCGCCGACGGTCAGGACCGCCTCGGCGTGTGTCCCGCAAGCCCGACACCTGGCGCTACACCTGGGACGCCGAGGACCGGCTGGAGTCCTGCACCACTCCCGACGGCACGGTGTGGCGTTACGCCTACGACGCGCTGGGCCGCCGAACCGCCAAACAGCGCATGGCCCCCGACGGGGTGACCGTCGCGTCCACGGTCCGCTTCTCCTGGGACGCCACCCGGCTCGCCGAACAGACGGAGACCTCGTCCGGCGTCACCCTGACCTGGGACTACGAGGGATATCGCCCCATCTCGCAGCTGGAACGCCGGCTGACACCCGACTCCCCGCAGCCGGACGTGGACAGCCGCTTCTTCGCCATCGTCACCGATCTCGTCGGAACACCGACCGAACTCATCGACGAACAGGGACACATCGCCTGGTACCAGCGCTCGACGGTCTGGGGACTGACAGCCTGGAACCGCGAGGCCGACGCCTACACCCCCTGCGCTTCCCCGGCCAGTACGACGACCAGGAGACCGGCCTCCACTACAACCTGAACCGGCACTACGACCCCGAGACCGGCCGCTACGCCTCACTGGACCCGCTGGGCCTGGTACCCGCCCCCAACCCGGCCACCTACGTCGTCAACCCCCACACCGCGATGGACCCCGAGGGGCTGATCTCCAAGGGATGCACGGTCCTGGGCGGCTGGTACGGCGGCCTGCTGCCCGCGAACCTCGATGACGACGGCAACCCGATGCCCACCGGCAGCCGCGAGGTCAACCACATCCCGCCCAAGGCAGCGTGGAAGGACATCACCGATCCGGGCTTCTACCGCGCGGGCAGACCGCACGACGAGCAGGAGGTCCGGCGCGGCCCCGCGATACGCATGGACCGCGACGACCACCTCCAGCTCTACAGCACCGGCTTCAGCCGCGAGACACAGGCATGGCACCAGTGGCAGCGGGAGCTGATCGACCAGGGCCGCCTCACCGAGGCCATGCGGATGGACATCGACGACATCAAATCCCGCTTCCCAGGCAAATACGACCAGCACATCCAGGACATGGTCGACAGTCTCCAGCACAACAAACCACTGCAGAAGATGCTCACCAACCACGGGTGGACAATCGACACGGCCGCCCTGCTCAATTGGCCCCCGACGGACCAGGCCGGTCCAGCACACACAGAAGGACCAGGATGCACATCGAGACCACCCCCCACGTCGGCGCCGGCGCGTTCCAGCTCGGGACATCCTTCGACGAGGCGATGACGACAGCACAGGGGCTGGGCGCCACCGTGAAACACAGCCCGGAAGGCAGCCGCCCACCGGGCAAGTACGTCGTCAGGCTCCCCGACCTCACACTGCGCATCGTGCTGATCTTCGACGCCGGGGAGAAACTGGACGGCATCGAACTGTGGCGGTTCCTCAACGAGGACGAAGACACCCACGTCGTGCTCGACGGCCTCGACATGTTCCGCACACCCAAGAAAAGCCTGCGCCGCGAGATCGAAAGCCGGGGACACTCGATCGACTACAACGACGCCGGCTTCGACGGCATCGCCGACTACAACATCATCCTGGCCAACGCCAGCAGCCAGGACTTCCCAACCGATCCACGGACCGGATTCCCGCTCTACTTCGACTACCTCCTCGTAGCACAGAACATCGCGCCCTGAGGAATCACGCAACCGAACTATCAGCGGATGGACCGAACTGTGCCCTTGCACGCCCCGCTGCCATGGCCATGGGCGGCCCACTGCCTGGATTTGACGCCCAACCGATCGCTTGTGACCCGTCCCGCTCTCCGTCGACGGCGGGCGATACAGCTCTGGATCCCCGGTTACCCGAACCGGCCTTCACCCGCGCCATAGAAGAACCACCGCCACGCTCTGTCCCCCATCCGAAAGGCTCGCGCCGCGAACCAATCCCACAACTGCCCACCCGACGGAGCCATCCCGCGTGTTCTGGCAATCGGACCGCCAGGCTGAAATCACCCGGCTCAGCCGCACAGCACCATGCCCGGCTCGTCCCGGCGCATCACCCGCAACTCATGAGGGTTGTGTGAACCTGACCTGGGTGTTTATGTGAAACACCCTACTTTGACCAAAGGGAACGGCACGTCGGAGGTCTTGGCGTGCGCCCGATAACTGATGCCAGCCTCCCAGGGCTCGCAACAGGGTTGAGCTGAGGACAGCTCCGGCCCGCCGCCCGGGGGAGGGACGACGGGCCGGGCCTACGCGATGGCCGGATCATCGGCGCGGGGCCGACGCCCTATGCCTTGATGTCCCCGAGTGCCCACAGGAACCGGTCCATGTGCTTGCGCAGGTTGACGTCGACCCGCAGATAGCGTGCGCCGAGTCCTTCGATGTCCGAGCCGTCCTTGACGATCACTCCGCGGGACAGCAGTTCCTTGAACACCCGGGTGGAGTCGAGGGCCGGGTCCAGGATCTCGGTGAGGAAGAAGTTGGCGCGCGAGCCGGGGACGGCCCGGAAGCCGTCGAGGGCGTCGACGCCCTTGGTGACGTACTCGCGCATCTCCACCACGGTCCGTACCGCACGCGCCACGTGCTCGTCGTCGTTGATGCCGGCGATACCGCCGGCGATCTGCGCCTGGCCCAGGTTCCAGGTGGGCTTGAGCAGCCGCAGAGGGCGGATCAGGCCGGCGTTGGAGGAGATGCCGAAGCCGACACGCAGGCCAGCCAGCCCGAACGCCTTGGACATGGTGCGCAGCACGATCAGGTTGTCGTACTCCCGCAGCAGTTCCATGCCGAAGGTGACCTCGGCGTAGTGGACGTACGCCTCGTCGAGGACGACCAGGGTGTGTTCGGGGGCTGCTTCAAGCACCTTGCGCACGTCCTCCTCGGGCAGGAGCCGTCCGCTGGGGTTGTGCGGGTTGGTGATGAAGGCGATCTTCGGGGCGGTCTTCCGCAGAGTCTCCAGGTACAGCTCGATCTGGGGATCGAAGTCCTCGCCCATCGGGACGTAGACGGGTCTGCGGCCCTCGGCGTTGGCGTAGATCCGGTAGAGGGGGAAGCAGGGCGCGTGCATCAGGACGGGTTCGTCGGGGGCGGCGAAGGCGCGGATCACCAACGAGATGACCTCGGTCTCCCCGGAGCCGCACACCACGCCGTCCGGGTCGAAGCCGTACTTCTCGCCGATGGCCCGGCGCAGTGCGCCGGCGGTCCAGTCGGGGTAGAGGTCGAGGCGGGCACGGGCCTCCTCGACGGCGGCCATCGCCCGGGGAGAGGCGCCGTGCGGGTTCTCGGCCGACGCGAGCTTCGCGACGTCCTCGGCCGGCACCCCGTAGGTCTCGACGACATGCTCGGCGGGCAGGCCCGGAACATAGACCTCGCCGGAGACGAGGGCGGTGGAGCTGGGGCGTATCACAGGACGGATTCCGTTCTCTTGTGGTGGGTGCGGTACCGGCGGGGCCGTGCTCAGACGGTGCGTCGGCCCTTGCGGAGCCGGCGCTCGACGGCGCCCGCGAGTGTGGTGAGTGCGTGGTTGATGACGATGTAGAGGGCGGCCAGCACGATCAGCGTGGGGATGAGGTTGCCCTTGAACGTCGCGAGGTTCTGGCCCTGACGCAGGAGTTCGAGATAGGCCACGTTGTAGGCCAGGGCCGAGTCCTTGAGGGTGACCACCAGTTGGCTGATGATCGAGGGCAGCATCGCGGTCACGGCCTGCGGCAGCAGTACCGAGGTGAGCGTCTGGCGGCTGGTCAGCCCGAGCGCCAGACCGGCCTCCCGCTGTCCCTCGGGCAGTGAGTGCACACCGGAGCGGACGAGTTCGGCGATCACGCTCGCGTTGTAGAAGGTGATGCCCACGACGGCCGCGAACAGCGGCAGCGCGGCGCCGGTGAGGTTCAGGGTGAACAGTCCGCAGTAGTAGGCGAAGAACATCATCAGCAGGACCGGCACCGCGCGGAAGAACTCGACAAACGCCCCGCACGCGACCCGTATGACGGTGATCCGCGACAGCCGCCCGAGCCCCAGCGCGACACCCATGGCTATGCCGAGGACCACGCTGATCGCGGCCGCCTGGAGAGTGGTGACCAGGCCGGGCAGCAGATAGTCGGTCCAGGACGAGATCTCAAGGAAGGGGCGCCATTTGGCGGCGGTCAGCTGATTGTTGTCCGGTGCGGCCAGGGCGCGCACCAGCACGGCCGCACAGGCGACGAGCAGCAGCACGGCGACGACCGTGAGGAGCCGGTGACGGACCCGGGCCCTGGGGCCGGGGGCATCGAAGAGGACGGTGGCGTCAGCGGGGGTGGTGTGCCGGGGCTCGGGGCGCGGAGACGGGCGGGGTGTCGTACGAAGGAGGGTGTTCATCGTCGCACCGCCAGCCGCCGGGAGAGCCAGGTGAAGAACATCCCCATCGGCATGGTCAGGATCACGTAGCCCGCGGCCACGAGGAAGAAGATCGCGTACAGCAGTGAGACATTGAACTCCAGCATGTTGCGCATCATCAGCGCCGGTTCGGCCACGCCGATGGTCGCGAGGACCGTGGTGGCCTTGGTCAGTGAGATGAGGGTGTTGCCGAGCGGGGTGATCGCGCCGCGGAACGCCTGCGGCAGCACGATCGTGGTGAGCGTCGGCACAAAGCGCAGTCCGATCGCCCGCGCGGCCTCGGCCTGCCCGCGCGGCACGGTGTTGACGCCGCTGCGGATCGCCTCCGCCACGAACGCGGCGTGGTAGACGGCGAGCGCGACCACGCCCCAGCGGAAGTTGTTGTCGGCGATCGAGGTCGGCGAATCGGGATCCGCCAGGCTGATGCCGAGGGTGTTGAGCATCCCGAAAGCGCAGAAGAACACCACCAGGGTCAGCGGGGTGTTGCGCAGCAGCGTGACATAGGTCCCGCCGGCCAGTCGCAGCATCCTGACCGGGGACACCCGCAGCACGGCTATGGCGGTGCCGATCAGCAGCGCTCCGAGCGCACCGAAGAACGTCAACTTGATCGTCATCCAGAACGCGGCGATGACGTCGTACTCACTCAGCAGGGTCCGCAGGGCATCCATCGGCTGCCCGCCCTTTCGTGCTCGGGACCTGTCCGGGAGGAGTGGTGCGGGCACCCTCCGGGGAGATCAGGGGAAACCAGGGAACGGGACACGTCCAGGTACACCCGTGTCAGGAACAGGTGGCCGTCTTGGGCGGGTTGACCGCGGGGTCCAGTTCGACGCCGGACCGGCCCTGGGTGTCGTCGAACGCCTTCTTCCAGGAACCGTCGGCGATCATGTTGGCCAGCGCCTTGTTGACCTCGGCGCACAGCGCGGTGTCGCCCTTCTTGATGCCGACGCCGTAGCGTTCCTCGGTGAACGTGTTGCCGACGAGCTTGAGTCTGCCCTCGTACTGCGGCTGGGTCGCGTACCCGGCGAGGATGGTGTTGTCGGTGGTCACCGCGTCGACGCTGCCCGTGTTGAGGGCCTCCACACACTTGGAGTAGGTGTCGTACTCCTGGAGCTGGACCCCCGTGGAGTAGTTGTCCTTGATGGACTTGGCCGACACCGAGCCGGTCACCGAGCAGAGCTTCTTGCCCTGGAGGCTCTCGGGCCCGGTGATGTCGGTGGTGTCGGTGCGGACCAGCAGATCCTGGCCGCCGACGAAGTACGGCCCCGCGAAGGAGATCTTCTTGGCCCGGTCCTCGGTGATGGAGTACGCGCCGAGGACCAGCTTCACCTGGTCGCTCTGGAGCATCGTCTCGCGCTGGGCGGAGGCGGCCTCCCTGAACTCGACGGTCGTGTAGCCGAGTTCCTCGGCCACGTAGCGGGCGACCTCGACGTCGAATCCGGTGTACGAGTCACCCTCCTTGAGGCCGACTCCGGGCTGGTCGTACTTGATGCCGATGACGACGGTGCCGCCCTGGCCGGTGTCACCGCCCGCGGCGGCACCGCCGCACGCGGTGAGCGACACGGTCAGGAGAAGGCCGGCACCGATCACCGGGATGCGTCTGTCCATCATGACTCCTTGGCTGTTCTTCGGGTGTGTGCAATCGCTGAACGTGGTGAGCCCATGGCGGTGGCGCGAGGCCGACGGCGGACGGGGTGGGGTCAGTGGGGGAGGATCTTGCTCAGGAAGTCCCTTGCCCGTTCGGTCCGCGGCTGGGTGAAGAAGGCTTCGGGCGTGCCCTGCTCGACGATCCGGCCGTCGGCCATGAACACCACCCGGTCGGCGGCCCGGCGGGCGAAGCCCATCTCATGGGTGACGACGATCATCGTCATGCCCTGCCGGGCGAGGCCCACCATCACGTCCAGCACCTCGTTGACCATCTCCGGGTCCAGCGCGGAGGTGGGCTCGTCGAAAAGGATCACCTTGGGGTCCATGGCCAGCGCGCGGGCGATGGCGACCCGCTGCTGCTGACCGCCGGAGAGCTGAGCCGGGTACTTGTGCGCCTGGTCCCGCACCCCCACCCGCTCCAGGAGTTCCATCCCGCGCCGGCGCGCCTCGGGGGCCGGCACCCGGCGGACCTTGACCGGGCCCAGGGTCACGTTCTCCAGGACCGTCCGGTGTGCGAACAGGTTGAAGGACTGGAAGACCATGCCCACGTCCGCGCGCAGCCTGGCCAGCTCCCTGCCCTCCTCGGGCAGGGAGCGACCGTCGACGGTGACCGTGCCGGACTGCACGGTCTCCAGCCGGTTGACGGCCCGGCACAGCGTGGACTTGCCCGCGCCGGACGGGCCGAGGACGACGACCACCTCGCCCTTGCGGACGGCGAGACTGACACCGCGCAGCACATGCTGGCCGTCGAAGTACTTGTCGACGTCGCTCAGCACCACGAGGGGATCCCCGGCATCGGCCAGGACGGCCGCAGGATCCTCGAAGTCGGTCAGGACCGCGGCGGGATCCTCGAAACCTGTCATGGCGCTCCTCCTTGGCACGGGCCGGGACACACGGCGGCCAGGCACGTATCACCTGGTGTGGGTGTGTTCGTACGCCGTCCGGTGCCCGAATGGCTCCGAGGTTACGAACAGATGGCCGCAGTTGTCAGGAGCCAATTCCGTCCCGGGGAGTGAGACCACCTGAGGTCCGCCCGCCGCGCCCCGCCCGTCGGCCGGTCCGCCCGGCCGCTTCCCGAGCCGCCGTGCTCAGCGCAGCCCCGCGTCGGCCGCCGACGCCCGCAGCGCCTGCGCGAGCGCGGTCACCCCGGCCTTGAGCGCGTCGGTGTCGAACCCGGTGTAGCCGAGAAGCAGCCCTTCGCGCGGGGCCCGGCCCTCGTGGTAGTACGGCGACACGGGCGGGGTGGAGATCCCGTACTCCGCGCACCGCGCAGCCACCTCGATGTCCCGCAGACCCGGCGCGAGCCATCCGGTCAGATGCATGCCAGTGTCGTCGGGTGCGACGCTGATCAGGTCGCCGCAATGGCGTGAGACGGCGTCGATGAGGGCAGCCTGGCGGGCCGAGTACAAGGTCCGCATGCGCCGGATGTGCCGGGGCAGATGGCCTTCGGCGATGAAACCGGCGAGGACGGCCTGGTCGAGGGTGGCCGGATGCCGGTCGAGGATCGCGCGGGCCGCGAGGTACCCGTCGACCAGGTCGGCGGGTACCACGATGTACCCGAGCCGGATCGCCGGGAACAGCACCTTGCTGTACGTGCCGATGTAGATGACCCGGCCCACGGTGTCCAGGCCCTGGAGCGCGGGGAACAGCCGGCCGGAGTAGCGGAACTCGCTGTCGTAGTCGTCCTCCACGATCCACGACTCGTTCTCGGCGGCCCAGTGCAGCAGCTGCACACGGCGGGCGACACTCATGGTCGAGCCGAGCGGATACTGGTGCGACGGTGTCACATACGCCATCCGCGCGTGCGGGCTCAGCCGGAGACCGAGGCCGACATCCATGCCCGCGTCGTCCACCTCGACCGGCACCACCTTGGCACCCGCGCCCAGCAGCGCGCTCCGGGCTCCCGGATAGCAGGGATTCTCGATCCAGACCTCGTCGTCCGGATCCAGCAGTGCCCGTACCGCGAGATCGATGGCCTGCTGCGAGCCGCTGACCACAATCACGCGGTCCGGATCGCAGTCGACGCCCCGCACCGCGTTGAGGTGCCCGGCGATGGCGGCCCGTAGATCCCGGTACCCGCGGGGAGTCCGGTACCCGAGCAGATCGGGCGCCGGGTCCGTCAGACACTGGTTCCACAGTCGGCGCCAGATCTGCATCGGGAAACGGTCGTACGCTGGGACGCCCGGGTAGAACGGCCGCGGCCTTCGCCACTCCACGCTCGGCATCGTGGGTGAGTGGGCGAGCAACTGGCCCCGGCGTGACAGCAGCCGCGGCGCCTCAGGCACCAACCCGGACCCGTTACCCGGCGACGGCCGCCGCCGCTCCGGCGACATCAGATCGTCGGGCAGTACCTGGGTGACATATGTCCCCGAGCCCTGACGCCCCTCGATGTACCCCTCGGCGAACAACTGGGTGTAAGCATTGAGCACCGTGTTACGGGCGACACCCAACTGCTCCTGCAGCGCGCGCGAGGCGGGCAGCCTCGCCCCCGGTTGCAGACGTCCGTCCAGGATCGCCTCCCGGAGCCGCCGGTACAGCTGGATGTGCAGAGGGTAGCCGGACTTCCGGTCAAGCTGTCCGTGCAACGGGGTCAGGTCCATAGGTGGTTCCCATCGACACACGGTCCAGAGGGGATGAGGGGAACCAATTCAACCACGGGATGTCCGAAAAGCGGCCGGCTGAAAGCTGGGCTTCTTAGAGGTCGTTTTCATCTGTGCTGGACGCTTATCAGTGGATTCTCGGAGTGTCGGGTTGCGACGTAGATGAGGTCACCAGGGCGGTTGGTGTCTGAGGGGTGGGTGGGGTTAAGGGTGGGGCGGATGGTGACCCGTTCCTGTCTCATCCCAGGATGCCCGGTCTTCGCGGCCACGTGCTTCTGCCCGCCGTGGTTGCGCGCCTGGGCGCACTCGACCCGCAGCGGTACGCCGGAAACATGGCGAAGCGACGTCCGTATCCGAGTGATCTGTCCGATGCCCGCTGGGAGTTGATCGAGCCGGTCCTGGCCGCATGGCGGTTCGAGCGCCGCGGCAGGGCTCTGGACTTCGGCCGCCCGCCCGAGCACGACCTGCGCGACATCATGGACGCGATCTTGTACATCGACCGCACCGGGGTCCAGTGGCGCTACCTCCCGCACGACTTCCCCCACTGGAACACCGTCTACGGCTACTTCGCCAAATGGGCCGACGAAGGCGTGTTCGCCCAGCTCAACGGGCTGCTCCGGCAGCTTCTGCGGGAGAAGGAGGGCAGGGACGCCGAGCCGACGGCCTGCGTGATCGACGCCCAGAGCGTCAAGACCTCCACCAGCGTCCCCGCTGCCGGCCAGGGCGCCGACGCGGCCAAGAAGATCGTAGGCAGGAAGCGGAACATCGTCACCGACACGCTCGGCCTCCTCCTTGCAGTACTCGTGACCGCGGCGAGCGTGCAGGACTCCGTTGCGGGCACCGGGCTGCTCGACCAGGTCGCCGCCGACCACCCCGGCATCCGCAAGGTGTGGGTCGACGGAGGCTACCGCCAGCACCTCGTCGAGCACGCCGCGACCCTCGGCATCGACATGGAGATCACCGCCCGCAAGCCCGGGACCAGGGGTTTCGCCCCGCTCCCGAAACGGTGGGCGGTCGAGCGGACCTACGGCTGGATCATGCTCCACCGCCGCCTGGCCCGCGACTACGAAACCCTCCCCACCCGCTCCGAAGCCGTCATCCACATCGCCATGACCGACCTTATGAGCCGCCGCCTCACCGGAGAGAACACCATCTCCTGGCGCGACCCAAAGAAAGCCACCAAATAGACCATCTCGGGATGAAACATCGGACGAAAACGACCTCTAAACCGCTCAGAGAGCAGAAGGGCTGACGACATGACCGGAGCACCGCTGATCCAGACGCGCGACTTGTGTAAAGCCTACCGATCGGCAGTGGAGACGGTGTGGGCCGCTCGGGAGGTGAACTTCGCTGCCAGCGCGGGCGAGTTCGTCTGCGTATATGGGGCGAGCGGCTCCGGGAAGTCGACCCTGCTGAACCTGCTGGCCGGCCTGGATGTCGCCGATACCGGTGACATCCAGGTCGCCGGTGTCGACGTCAGTGCGGCGGATGAGGCCCAGCGCGCGCGGCTGCGGTTGGATGCCGTCGGAGTGGTCTTCCAGCACCACCAGTTGGTGGAGGAGTTCACCGCCTCCGAGAACGTTGCGTTGCCGCTGGAGGCGCGCGGGGATACGTCCTCTGCTGCCCGTGCAGAGGCTGTCGCCCAATTGGCCCGCGTGGGTCTGGCCGGGCTGGAGGACCGACTTCCAGGTCAGCTGTCCGGCGGCCAGCGGCAGCGGGTGGGTATTGCCCGCGCGCTGGCCGGTGACCGCGCCGTGCTACTGGCGGATGAGCCGACAGGAGCGCTGGATTCGGCCGCTACGAGGGAGATGTTCACGCTGCTGCGGAAGTTGTGCGACGAGGGGGTGCTGGCAGTGGTCTGCTCCCATGATCCCCGCTGTCAGGAGTTCGCCGACTCGGTTTATGAGGTCGTCGACGGCCACCTGGAGCACCGCTGATGGCGCGGCAGCCGAAGCAGGCCGATAAGGGGACATCGGTCCTGCCGCAGCCATGGCTCGCGGCACGACTGGCATGGCGGCTGGGTCGGCGCCAGGGCCAATGGATTGGTGCCTCTTCAACGGTGTTCGTGGCGGGTCTGTTCACGATGGCCATGTTCATCGCGTTGTCGACGTTGTCACTCTCAGGTGCTCAGGAGGCCGATCGCGACTTGGGTCGTTTCGACGCTCTCGCGAGCGCCGAGATGGCGCTTCCCCCTGGCAGTAAGACGCCGGCCCCGGCCATGGCCGAGGCGGCGAAGCAGGCCGGTGCGAACGAGTCCGCCGCCTTCCTCACCGCGCTCGACGTGCAGCTCGCCGTTACTCCGGCACGGAACGTGACCCTGCTGGAGGGGAAGTGGAAGCCCAACCTGTACCCAGATGTGTACGAGTTGACGGCCGGGCGCTGGCCGCAACACCCGGGCGAGATCGTTGTGAGCGACCCAGGGGACGTCAAAGCCGCGGCCGGCCAGACGCTCACCGTGCTTGGTGACGTTCGGCTGCGTGTGGTGGGCGTCGCAGATAACCACTACACAAGCACCTCGGCCCTGCTCGCCGCGCCAGGCACGTGGAGCGGTCTGGACCCGAACCTCGCTGAGGGCTACCCCTCCCTGGCCGCACAGCCGTACCTGCTGTGGACCGGGGGTCCAGAACAAACCGTCATGGATGCGGTGGCAGAGACGCTCACGTCGTACAGCGATGGCTCCAGTTCACAGGAGGCCATGGGCGGACCGGAACTTCTGCCCGGCCCGCCGACCCTTCGGGCACAGTTGGAGACCAAAGCAGCCGATTACTGGATCGAGAAGTCCCCCGCCGGATATGCCATCCCCGCCGTTTTGGTCCCCATTGGCGCCGTGCTGCTGATGTTCGGGCTCGTCGACCGGCGCCTGCGGCGCACCACGGAGACCATGGTCTCCGTGGGGCTGCGGCCCGCCACGACGGTAGCGGCCGTGAGCTTCGCCTGCGTGGCGTGGTGCCTGGCGGCAGCCACCGCCGGTGCCGCTGCCGGAGTTGCCACCGGCTGGGCCCTACGGCCTCTCCTGGCGTACCTGCAAGACCGGCCGGCGGGAGATGTCGAGGGAATGACAGGCGCTGCTACGCAGCTCCTCGCTCTGGTCGCGACAACCGGAGTGCTGACCGGTGCGGGGCTGTTCCTGGCCCGCCGGACCCGCAGTGAGCAGCCTCACCCCACCAACACGTCACCGGCACAGCAGCCGCGGGCGAAGAATCTCCGCAAAAAGAGTGCTGCGACGGTTGTCCGCGATGTCCGCCAGCTGGCCGCGCTGGGCGTCTGGTGCGTCTGCACGGTCTACACGGCGACACTCCTCGACACCCCTTCTGAGGGCATGTTCCTGACCGCCCTGATCACGGTCGCGGTGGTGCTGACGTTGCCGGAGTTCTTCGGACTCGCGACCCGTCTGTTCACGGAGCGTGACGCCCGCCGCAGGCTGGCCCGCCGTCAACTGCAGGCCGACCGACGGCGGGCACAGGCCGCCCTGGCCGTCCTTACCGTGATCATCGGTGCCAGCCTGGGCATGCTCGCCCTTCTCGACACCCTGATCCGCAGCAGCGAGAACACCGTGCAACCGGATGTCCTGCCCGGCCAGGTGCTACTGGCGCACCGGGCCGGCAGCGCCTTCGCGCCACCCGAGCGGATGCTCGCTGTGCTCAAGGAGAGCAAAGTTCTCGAAGGCCTTCCCCAGGTGGAACTCCACCGCCTCTCGAAGGAGTCCGTGGATGAAACCGGCCCCGTCCCCAGCACAACTCGCCAGGGCAACGACGGCGGCATCCTAGCCGTCGACTCACCCGACGACGTCCCCGTCCTGACCGGGCGCCCCCTTACCGCCGACCAGCGTGCGCTGCTCAACCGCGGCGGCCTCCTAGTCTGGGCGGACCGCGACAACGCCCCGCCCTCCGAAGGACAGCCGACCCGACTTGTGGTGGCTGAGGACGACCGCGTCCTCAGCGAAACCCCTCCCCTGCCCTCCAAGCCACTGGAACTGGCACGCACGGGCTGGCGCGCCGGCACGGATGGGATCCTTCTCGTCGACACCGCCCGCCGCCTTGACCTCCCCATCGCCGTGCGGGGCCCGATCATGGTCGCCGACGCCGACGACGGCCAGGACGCACGCGTGCAACAGATTCTCCAGGACCACGCGATGGACGCGCGTGCCGCCTACATCCATGTCGAGCCGGAACCACCGGTCCCTGATACAGCGCTCTACGTCTCCGCCCTGGCCTTGGCCCTGCTTGCGCTCACCACCATCCTCACCGCGCTCCGCGGCCAGACCCGAGCACTGAAGACCTACATCGACAGCCTCATCGCGCTCGGCATCCCGCCATCCTGGGGCCGCCACATCATCCTCTGGCAGTACGCCCTGCTTCTGGGAACCGCCACTCTCCTCGGGCTCTTCATCGCCATCGTCCCGACCGTGGCTCTGGCCACCCAGATCTCCGGCTTCCAGCTCAGCATTCCCTGGGGACAGATGAGCCTGCTCCTCGCCGCTCTCGCCCTGGCCTCCGCACTCGCCGCAACCCGATCGACACTCGCTCTACGCCGGTAGGGGGACAGCGCCTTTCAACATGGATCGTTCTCAGGGAGAGCGAAGCGACCACCGGTCCAGCGGGCCCATGCAGTCGCAGCAGAAGCCGGTGCCGCACCGATGCTGGCCCGGGACAGCTCGTCCCCCGTGGAACCGTCGGCTTGGTGCGGTACCGCACCAAGCCGATCCGCGCGAGCAGCCACTGCACAGCAACGCGATCGTGGGGGATAGGTCAGCGGTGATACGGGCCATCTGTGATCGGCGCCAGTCGACGACTCCGCGTCCTCCACGCCCTGTGTACTGCACGGAGGCGCCGAAGACACCGCAGAGCCTGCTCAACTTCTCGACGCAGATACTCCCCTTCTCGCCCCTATGAGCCCGTAACACGATCATTATCGAACCTTCTTCAGGCGTCGCCAGCAAGTCAGGCCGCAGGCCAGAGAGATGAAGGCGTCGTGGAGTTCGGTGCGGCGTTCCCATCGGACGGCGAGGCGTTTGAAGTGGTGGAGCAGAGCGATGATCTGCTCCACGACGTAGCGGAGCTTGCCGAGGCCCTTGGTGTTCGGCGATCCCTTGCGGGAGACGACGGGCAGGATCCGCCAGTGACGCAGTGCGTCGCGGAGTACGTTTGAGTCGTATCCCTTGTCGCCGAGCAGGGCGGCGGGGCCGGCCTGGGCGGCCCGCGACGGGCGGGATGCCGTCGACGAGGGCGAGGGTCCGGGTGACCTCGACTGGCGAGATCTGGCCCCTGCCAGGGGCTACATGCCGGGAATCCTCTACCAGGATGAATGCCCATGAGGACTGAGGCATGGACGGCCGCCGGACACCCCACGGCCAGGGCCGGTTGGGTGGCGGTGTTACTGCCCGCGTCCCCGGGGCCTCAGCAGACCGGCCACCAGCTCACCGGACTCGCCCGTGCCATGGTCGACGAAGCCCGTCAGCGGATGGCGGCCGAAGGTATGCTTCCAGGTCGCGGCCGTGTCTTCCTTCTCGGAGTGCGCGATCGCCAGGACGCCCTCCAGGTCCACGGTCACGGAGCCACTCGCATCAGGCGCCGTCTGCCCGGCCACCTGACGTACATGATGGCGTACCTGGCCGGTTGTCTGCTGACACGCCTGACGGCCTGGGCCGGGTACTTTCGCGCTGTGCTCCCGGTTCGCCGTGCGCTGCGTACTGTCCGGGATGACTGAGTGTCGAGTGGGGGGATGAGATGGCGCAATCGTCGCGTGCGGGCCTTCAGCAGAGGCAGGGGGCCGCGCCGTCGTCTGTCGCGATGGCTGTGCTCTGGGTGGAGGGTTGTGCCCTGCTTGTGGCGATGCCGCTTTTCGGTGTCGTCCCAGAAGCGAGGTCGGTCTTTGTACTGCCTCTGGTTCTGCTGGTTCTTCTCTTCCTCGGCGCGCTGGTGGCTGCCACGTATGTACTACCCTCAGTTGCCCTCGGCCATTGGCTCGGCGGTCGTCGGGGCAGTGGAAGGCGTTGGTGGTGGGTGATGACCGGAGCCGCACTGGGGCTGGTGCCGGCCATAGGCCTGGCACTGCTGGTCGTGGCGTTCTCCGGAGAAAGCCCGGTATTCAGTTCGTGGCAGGACATCCGCGACTGGTTGCTGTACGCGGCAGCCCTCTACTCCATCTCCGTACCGGCGGCGCTGGCCGCGCACCGCACGGTACTTCACGCGGACGCGGGTCACCCAGTCCGGTCTGCAGGCCACATCATCGGATACGGAGCCCTTCTGTTGCTCACGGAGCTGGTCGTGGTCCTCATGGTGGTGAAGCTGTACGGATGAAAACTGGGTGATGCCCTTAGCGGCCTGGACAGCCCGATTCCTCATTCACTCCCCACCGGTGATCGCTCTCGACGCCAACGGATGCATCAATGCCTCCAGGGGTGGATCGGGCCCGAGTGTTTACCAGGGGTTCGCCGGTTCGCAAAATCGGGGAACCCCTGGAGAATTGATTACTCCACCGCCGCCCAGACCCATCCTCCGACGAAAGGCGCCCGCCACGCCACACGTACACCCCACACTTGCGACCGGTAGCAGAGCGTCCCGGCGTCCGCAGCGGCTACGCCCCGGTGTAGGCCAGGCGGAACAGGTCCGCAGCCCGCTCCAGGTCGCGCTCGGACCGCAACTGGACCTCCAGGTCCCCGGTGCCGTGATGCCCCAGGCCCGTCACGTCCCGCGTGAATCCGGGCACGAGATCGACGCCCTTCGGGTCGACCTTAGCGTCCGCGAGGATCCTGGCGTGCCGGACCGGCGGAACGCAGACGAAGTTCCGCAGCCGCCGGTAGGCCGTGTACTGCTTGCGCTGTACCGCGGCCACATCACTTCCCAGGCCGAGCACCACCTCGTCCAGCCCGGTGGCCAGGTCGGACGTCGCCGCTGCGGCCGTCCCGCCATCGGAGGGCGCCGGGCCACTCCCGCCGGTGTTCGACCGGCTGCGGGCGCCGACAGCCCGCCCGTGGACGGAGGCGATGGCCTCCAGCGCGATTCAAGGGCCTGGCCGTCCGCTGGGAAAGACGCCTCGAACTGCACGACGCCCTTGTCTCCCTGGCTTGCGCGCTTATCTGCTGGAGACGCCTCAAGAAGGTCCGCCCGTGATCGTGTTCCGAGCTCTCACGCAATGAGCGGAGTTGGTGGTGGGCCCGGCAGCGCGACCAGCGAGCCGCGGGACCGCGTTCGGCTCGGCGAGCCGGACCTCATGCAACCGCTGCCAGACGCTGGCCTCGTTCCAGTCCCGCAACCGCCGCCAGCGTCTCATGCCCGACCTGAACCCCAACTCCTGCAGCATTTACTCCCACTGGATGCCTGCGTGCAGCACCTACCTGATCCGGCACAACACCTCCGGGCGATGTCCATGAGTCGTTGGTGGAGTCCAGGTCGGGCGAACAGTGCGGCTCCGGTGCCGGCCGGTGAGTCGACCTGCGATCCGGTGCCGGTGCAGCGGTTGATCGACGAACGGATGCTGCCGGTGACCGCCCCGACGGTGGGGCGGACCGGTGAGCTCGTGGCGAACACGCTGGATCGGCTGGAGGAGCCGGTGGGCGGAGTCTCCGTGGCGGTTCGCGGGTTTCTCGTCGATTCCGAAGACCCGTGCAGGGCGGAGCGTGTCTGCCCGGTTTACCAGATACCGTCGATGACTTCTTCGAAGGTCAGGTGCCACTGCGAGTCCTCGTCCCCGAAGGGCAGTGGGTCGAACTCGGTGATCTCCGCACGGAGCCCGTCAACGCGTTCTTCCCGGTCCGCGTCGTCATCGTCCTCCAGCTCCTGCTGGAGGATCTGGAACTTGGTCAGGGCGTAGACGAGCGACTCGACGTCCCGGTGGATCGCCTTGTAGACGAGTCCGGCCTCACCGTCGCCGAGGGCGTAGACCGTTCCCGTGTCCGGGGCGAGAGCGAGGGTGGTGTCGGCGAACATGGCGAGCACCAGCCAGTCGTGGCTCTCCTTGGGCACCGGGCCTCGGTTGGCGTACCACTCGGCGAGGTTGATGGAGTCGTCGGCGCGCAGGCCGGCCTTGGACATGAACCACTCGGTGTCCGGGAGACCGATGCTGCTCAGGAACAGCGCGGTGCGGTCGTTCAACTGGTTGTGCGCGGCGCTGTAGCGGGGGAAGTAGACGACACCCGTCAGCCCGAACGCGGTGCCTACCTCGTCCGAGGACACAGCGAAGTTCATGCTGGAGCCTTTGCACTCTGGGACGGCGGCTGGTGATCAATGTTATCGGCCATGGTGGGCCTGCAGCTCTTCCATGTACTTTTGATGCTCGATATCACGTTTATGTCGGGCCACGTCCTGGTCGTATGTGTTGGTGTGGTGGACGGTGTCTGCTTTCTTGAAGTATTTGTCCAGCCAGGCGTCGCAGCGGGGGCGTTTCTGGCATGGCTCACGTTCCGTGAAGACTTCCTTCAGGCCGTCCTGTTTCCCGTTGTTCAGGAGGGGATAGCCGATCGACCGCTCTGAGTGCAGGCTCTTCTCGGAGTAGCCGACCAGGATACTCTCCCCCCGCCCGTCGGGATCGATGTAGCGGCCGGCCGCGTAGTTGTTCCCGCTGTAGTCGTCACGGGCGTATCGGGCCAGCTGTGTTGCCTGGCCCAGCTCGTCGGTGTAGGGGTCGACCTTGGTCGACGTCACCTTCGTCTTGTCCGTGTCGGCGACGCTGAACTCCTCGCGATCCGCGCGGGTTGAGGGCCGGTAGGCCTTGCCGTCATCGAGGATGCCGTCCAGGCGCGCCTTGTCGGTGCTGTCCAGGGCCTTCAGGTCGCCGTCCGCTTCGAGGCGGCGCACTGTTCCGTCCGCGTCCAGGAGGTAGGTGCGGACGTCCTTGCAGCCTTCGATGTCGTCCTTGGTCTTCTTGTCGCTGTGCTTGTGGTCCTTCTTGGCCTTGTCGATGTCGGCGCCGTGCTTCTCCAGCACCTGGACGGTTTCGTCCGCCTTTTTGTCGACGGCGTCCTCGGCCTTGTCCATGACGGTGGCGAGCTTGTGGAAACGACTGTCCTTCTTCACCGAGCTGCGCCGGGTGCCGCCACCGTTCTTGTGCAGCTCCTTCTTCTTGTCGAAGTCCCGCTTCGTCTCGTCGTAGCCGCCGGACGCCTTCTCGAAGTCGTCGAACTCGATCGCCAAGTCCGTTGCCATGTCCGCCGATCCGGACACGTAATCACCGGCATTGCCGTCGTCGTGGGCGTCGAGCGCACCGGTGAACAGGTCCTCGATCTCGGCGAGGATCTTCGCCTCGATCCGCTCGGTCACGACCTGGGTGATCTGTCCGACCGCGTAGTCGATGGCTTCGTGCAGGGCGATCCGGCATGCGGCGATCGCGGCGGCGCTGAGGAGTCCGCTGAGTCCGGCGGTGAAGATCATGCCGATGACGCCGGCTGTGGCTGCCGCGGCTGTCGCGCCGAGTTCGGCGGTGCAGGCGATCTTGCAGCCCTCGATGAAGCCGGCGCAGTCGTCGAGGGCATCCCCAAGGTCGTCCAGGGCTTTGGAGAACGTCGTCAGATCTTTGGTGGTCAGCTTGCCCCAGCGCCGGTCGATCGCGTCGACCGTCTGGCCCTTGCTCTTGCCGCCCACGATGTAGGAGCAGGCCCGATTGCCCTGGGTGATCGCGTCGTTGATGCCCTCGGCCAGGTTCCCGGAATGCGGCCGCCCCGTCGGCGAGATCCGTCGAGACTGCGATCACACCCAAGCGCCGGTCCAGGGCGGCCAGGCACTGGCTGAACGCGAACACGTCCGAGTTCAGCGGCTTGCCGGTCGGCAGCCGGTGCGTCCGGCTCCGGCGACGGTCGCCGTCAGGTCCATGGTGGTCACGGACAGCGAAGGCCGCGTCCTGTGGTGCAGTCCAGCACGTCCCGCGAGCTGCGCGGACATCACCCACGCCCGCCAGCTGGGGCTGGTCAAGCTCCTGGCCGACGGGCCCGCGGTGGAGATCCTGGCCGATGCCGGCTACCAGGGCCTGGGCGCCCAGACCGGTGGCCGGGTGGCATCGGCTCGCCGAGATTGCGCAAGGGGTCGGTCTCCGCAGAGAGGCGGCGTAACGCAGGCGTCAGGCCAAACTGGAGGTAGCACAGCAGCAGTGCCTGCGCTGGGAAGCCGCGAAGCGGTGGGCAACGACCGAACGGCAGAGGCGTCCGTGTCTGGCGCCTCGAAGCGTGACAAAAAGCGTGGCTGCGCGCAGCGGGGTTAGCCGAGTACGCCGACGCCAGCGCGCTCCGCCCCCACGCAGAGCTTCACCGTTGCTGCGGCAGATCCCTAAATCCCGCTACGCGGCCTGCAATCCCTGCGGACCCACCTACTGAGCGCCCGCTCCGTCAGACGTCCGACTCACCGAAGTAAGGCGGCAGCGCGCCTGCAGCCGTGGTCAGCGGCACCGGAATCCGGCTGACTTGTTCAAGCTCCCGCGTACCAATATTCGGGAGTGCCCCTCACAACCGGCATGACCTGGACGATCAACTAGGTGATGCCCCATCAGAACGAGCGTCAAATGAGCGTCACGAGCGTCATTTCAGCGTCAAGATATCGCCTGTAACGCCCACACCGCACATAATGCGCATGCGAAAAACCGCAGGTCAGGATCCCTTCGCGGCCGGTTCAAGGATCGCCACGCACTCCACATGATGCGTCATCGCAAACGCATGGAAACAAGGCCGACGACTTCAAGCAGCGATGCCAAAGAGATCGAGCCTCACACGGCCAGCCTCCATCACCAAGCGGAGGAGCATGTCCACAGATGGCCGGTTACCGAAACCGGGAACTCCACGGGATTGTTGGCAGTCCACCCAAGACTCCTTTCCTCGCAAATATCGCGAAGAAACCCCGGAAGGAACCGTCGACAGGAATGCTCAGCCAGATCGGGCAACCGCTTCACCACCGATTCAGCCCCGACCATGTCTGTGCAACATGGGGTGGTACGGCAAGCATCGCGGACGCCGCCAGAACGTTCGGCTCGTCGAGATCGAAGAGCTACGACCTTGTCCGCCGACCGCATACCCACCCGCAGATCCTTCGCGATCACTGCGGTCTACTCGCCCGCCACAAACCGTTCCCCGACCCAGAGCCAGATCTCCTCACGAATCGTCCGACGCCCAGCAGTCAGGCCCCCATCCTCCGGTTACCTCATCCCACAGGGGATACCGCAGGAATCATGAAACCGTTACCACCCGACGACAACCCGGAAATCTCAGCAATCGGAGCCGGTTGCAACGCCGCGAGAATTCTGCCCGAAAGCTGAAACGGTAGTGCCCGAATCCATGCCAAGTGTGTTCCACCACCCACCCTGACGCTTCCTCCCCGCGCCAGCGCCACAGCGAATCGGCACATTTCCGGGCCCGAGAGCACGGCAGATCCGACCACACCGAAGAACTGCCGGCGGGCACCCTTCACAATCAACTCAAGCGGCACCGATGCCACTACATCAACACCGAACGCACGATCCGCAACACTCCACGTTCAGCGCCAGGCAGAAGTCGAGAGGAGAAGCACCCTCCCCAGGCCTCCAGGAAGCCCCGCCGGACACCGCCCTCGACGCAGACATCAACGCGGCAAGCCCGCGATCCCCGGGACGGCAACCGATCCCGGTCCTCGCGGACGCATCGTCATGCCTGACGCCACATCACATGATTACCCATCAGCAAAGTCAGCAAAAGGTCAGCAAGTGTCTGAACATGCCTGGTCACAGGTGCTAATACTTGGGAGTGCCGGTCAGTCCGGAACCGGCGTCCGATCCTGCGCAATCGTGGGGCCCCCCCCCCGACGCGGGGGGGGGCCCGTTTTTTTGATCAGGGGCCCCCCACGGTTTTTGGATTTGCCCCCCGCCCCCCCCCAAACCCCCCCCGTGAAGG
>NZ_JBEXLA010000065.1:0-30586 GCF_040609715.1 Streptomyces sp. NPDC004610
CCTAAAAGCCCTGGGGCCAGCCCCCTGCTTTTAGGGGCGCGGGGAACTGCGCGACCAGCCCACCACCACCCGCGGCTCACCACCACCGTCACTCCCCCGCCCGCGATACTGCCCCCATGACCCCCAACCACCCCGAGGAGCCCCGCTCCACCCCCCTCACCATCGACGAGTTGGCCGCCCGCGCCGGTGTGACCGTTCGTACGGTGCGTTTCTACGCCACCAAGGGCCTCCTCCCGCCCCCCGTGCTCGGCCCCCGCAGGGTCGGGCGGTACGGGCGCGCGCACCTCGCCCGGCTCGCGTTGATCGAGGAGCTGCGGCACCAGGGCCTCACCCTCGCGGCGATCGAGCGCTATCTGCGCCGGCTGCCGGACGGCCTCAGCGCCGACGATCTCGCCGTGCACCGCGCCGTGGTGGCGTCCTGGGCGCCGGACGTGCAGGAGACCGTGGACCGCGCGGAGCTGGAGCGCCGGGCCGGGCGGGCGCTCGGCGACCCGGAGCTGGAGCGCCTCGCGGCGATGGGCGTGGTGGCCGCCGAGGGCACGGAGTTCCGCGTGGACGCCGGTCTGCTGCGGCTCGGCGTCGAGCTGCTGGACGTACCGCTGTCCCCGGAGGGGATCGTCGCCGCGCGGAATGTGCTGATCGAGCACTCCAGGGCGGCGGCGCGGGAGTTGTCGGGGCTGCTGCGGGCGGAGGTGGCGGAGCGGGACAGCGACGCGGTGAGGTCGCTGTCGGCGGAGATGCAGCCGATCGTGGTGCAGGCGCTGCTGACCGCGTTTCAGCGGTCGCTGAAGGAGGAGCTGCGGACCTGGCAGTCCGAGAAGCGGGGCGATGCCCTCGGAGAGTGAGGGCATCGCCCCGCGCTGAGCCGGCGGATGCGCTCAGCGGGCGTCCCGGAAGGTCTCCCCCCGTTCCGCCGTCTCCACCAGCAGCGCGGGCGGCGCGAACCGCTCCCCGTAGCGCTCGGCGAGTTCGCGCGCGCGGGAGACGAAGCCCCGCGGGCCGCCGTCGTAGCCGTTGATGTACTGGAGGACGCCGCCGGTCCAGCCGGGGAAGCCGATGCCGAGGATCGAACCGATGTTGGCGTCGGCGACGGAGGTCAGCACGCCCTCCTCCAGCAGCCGTACGGTGTCCAGCGCCTCGGCGAAGAGCATGCGCTCCTGCATGTCCCGGAAGGGGGTTTCCGCGTCCGGGCAGGTGAAGTGCTCGCGCAGGCCCGGCCACAGGCCGGTGCGGCTGCCGTCCTCGGCGTAGTCGTAGAACCCGGCGCCGCCGCCGCGGCCGGTGCGGCCGAACTCGTCGACCATGCGGTCGATGACGGTCTCGGCGGGGTGCGGGGTCCAGGTGCCGCCGCTCTCCTCGACGGCCCGGCGGGTCTCCTGGCGGATCTTGCGGGGCAGGGTGAGGGTCAGTTCGTCCATCAGGGCGAGCACCTTGGCGGGGTAGCCGGCCTGGGCCGCGGCCTGCTCGACCGAGGCGGGCTCGATGCCCTCGCCGACCATGGCCACGCCCTCGTTGAGGAAGTGGCCGATGACCCGGGAGGTGAAGAAGCCGCGCGAGTCGTTGACGACGATCGGGGTCTTGTTGATCTGCCGGACCAGGTCGAAGGCGCGGGCGAGGGCCTCGTCGCCGGTGCGCTCGCCCTTGATGATCTCGACCAGCGGCATCTTGTCGACGGGTGAGAAGAAGTGCAGCCCGATGAAGTCGCTCTGGCGTTCGACGCCTTCGGCGAGGGCGGTGATGGGCAGGGTGGAGGTGTTGGAGCAGAGCAGGGCATCCGGCGCGAGAAGGTGCTCGATCTCCTGGAACACCTTGTGCTTCAGCGCGGTGTCCTCGAAGACCGCCTCGATGACGGCGTCGCAGCCCGCGAGGTCGGTCGCCTCGGCGGTCGGGGTGATCCGGGCGAGCAGGGCGTCGGCCTTCTCCCGGGTGGTGCGGCCCCGGGCGACGGCCTTGGCGCAGAGCTTCTCGGAGTAGCCCTTGCCCCGGTCGGCGGCCTCGGCGGACACATCCTTGAGGACGACGTCGATGCCCGCGCGGGCGCAGGAGTAGGCGATCCCGGCGCCCATCATCCCGGCGCCGAGCACGGCGACCCGGCGGACCGGGCGGCGCTCGGTGCCCCGGGGGCGGCCGGCGCCGGAGTTGACGGCCTGGAGGTCGAAGAAGAACGCCTGGATCATGTTCTTCGCGGTCTGCCCGGTGGCCAGTTCCACGAAGTAGCGGGCCTCGATGACCTGGGCGGTCTCGAAGTCGACCTGGGCGCCCTCGACAGCGGCGGCCAGGATGCTGCGGGGCGCCGGGTAGGGGGCGCCCTGGGTCTGCTTGCGCAGAGTGGCGGGGAAGGCGGGCAGGTTGGCGGCGAACCGGGGACTGGCCGGGGTGCCGCCCGGGATGCGGTAGCCGGGTACGTCCCAGGGCTGCTGCGACTCGGGGTGGGCGTCGATATAGGCGCGGGCCCTGGCGAGCAGGTCGGCGGGCGTGTCGGCGACCTCGTGGACGAGGCCGTTGTCCAGTGCGCGGCGGGGGTTGTACTGGGTGCCCTGGAGGAGGACCTTCAGCAGTGCGTCGGTGATGCCGAGCAGCCGGACGCTGCGGACGACTCCGCCGCCGCCGGGGAGCAGGCCGAGGGTGACCTCGGGACAGCCGATCTTGGTGCCGGGCGCGTCCAGGGCGATGCGGTGGTGGCAGGCGAGGGCGAGTTCGAAGCCACCGCCGAGGGCGGCGCCGTTGAGGGCGGCGACGACGGGTTTGCCGAGGGTCTCGATGCGGCGCAGGTTCCGCTTGATGGCCATACCGGCGTCGAAGACCTCCCGCGCGGTCTCGGGGGTGGCGCGGATCAGATCACGCAGATCGCCGCCCGCGAAGAAGGTCTTCTTGGCGGAGGTGAGGATGATCCCCCGGATGGTGTCGCGTTCGGCCTCCAGACGGTCGGTGACCGTGGCGAGCGAGTCGCGGAACGCCTGGTTCATGGTGTTGGCGGACTGGTCGGGGTCGTCCAGGACGAGGGTGACGACACCGGTGCGGTCCTGTTCCCAGCGGATGGTGGTGCTCGTGGTCATGGGGGTTCTCCGTTGAGGTCTGTCTGCTGAGGGCTGCCGCTGGGCCGGATCCTGCGGTACTGGGGCGGGAACCGCCGGATCCGCCGGAGGCCGGGTCAGAGGCGTTCGACGATCGTGGCGATGCCCATGCCGCCGCCGACGCACAGGGTGGCGAGGCCGTAGCGCTTGTCCTGGCGCTCCAGTTCGTCCACCAGGGAGCCGAGGATCATCGCGCCGGTGGCGCCGAGCGGGTGGCCGAGCGCGATGGCACCGCCGTTGACGTTGATCCGGTCGAGGCCGAGGCCCATGTCCTTGGCGAACCGCAGGACGACGGCGGCGAACGCCTCGTTGATCTCGACCAGGTCGATGTCGTCGATGGTCAGCCCGGCGCGGGCGAGGGCCTTGCGGGTGGCCGGGGCGGGGCCGGTGAGCATGATGGTGGGTTCGGAGCCGGAGACGGCGGCGGACACGATCCGGGCGCGCGGGGTGAGCCCGTACCGCTCGCCGATCTCCTTCGAGCCGATGGCGACCAGGGCGGCGCCGTCCACGATGCCGGAGGAGTTGCCCGCGTGGTGGACATGGTCGATCCGCTCCACCCAGTGGTACGTCTGGAGCGCCACCGCGTCGAAGCCGCCGAGGTCGCCGATATCGGCGAAGGACGGCTTGAGCCGGGCGAGGGAGTCGGCGGTGGTGCCGGGCCGCAGATGCTCGTCGTGGTCGAGGACGGTGAGACCGGAGCGGTCCTTGACGGGCACGACGGACCGCTCGAAGCGGCCCTCCTTCCAGGCGGTGGCCGCGCGCTCCTGGGACAGCGCCGCGTACTCGTCCACGTCCCGGCGGGAGAAGCCCTCGATGGTGGCGATCAGATCGGCGCCGATGCCCTGCGGTACGAAGTTCACCGCGAGGTTGGTCATCGGGTCGTTGAACCAGGCGCCGCCGTCCGAGGCCATCGGCACCCGTGACATCGACTCGACGCCGCCCGCGAGCACCAGGTCCTCCCAGCCGGACCGGACCTTGGCGGCGGCCATGTTGACGGCCTCCAGCCCCGAGGCACAGAAGCGGTTCTCCTGCACCCCGGCCACCGTGTCGGGCAGTCCGGCGGCGATGGCGGCGATCCGGGCGATGTCGGAGCCCTGGTCGCCGACCGGGCCGACGACCCCGAGCACGATGTCGTCGATCGCGGCTGGGTCCAGGCCGGGGAAGCGGGCGCGGATCTCCTGGATCAGACCGGTCACCAGGTCGATGGGCTTGGTGCCGTGCAGGGCGCCATTGGCCTTGCCGCGCCCGCGCGGGGTGCGGATCGCGTCGTACACATACGCTTCGGTGCTCACGGTGCAGCCTTTCGGGGGTTCTCGTGGGGAGGGTGATCGGAGGGCGGCGTCAGGGCCGGGACGTCCCAGTCCGCGGCGACGGTGGCCGTGTCCGCGCCGGGCCGGGCGGGGCCGCCGCGCAGGGCGGCGGGGGTGGCGGAGAAACGGGGCGCGGGGGCCGGCTGGACATGACCCGCGTGGTCGGTGAAGGTACCGCGCGCGACGAGGTGCGGATGTCCGGGCGCCTCCCGCAGGGACAGCACCGGGGCGACACAGGCGTCCGACCCCGCGAAGACGGCGGTCCATGCGTCGCGGGTACGGGTCCGGAAGCGGGCGGCGACCAGGGCGCGCAGTTCGCCCCAGCGGGCGAGGTCCGCGCGGGCGGGGGCCCGGTCGGCGATGCCCAGCAGCCGCAGGAACTCGTCGTAGAAGCGCTGTTCCAGGGCGCCGACGGCCATGTGCTTGCCGTCGGCGGTCTCGTAGGTGCCGTAGTAGGGGCAGCCGCCGTCGAGCAGATTGGCGCCGCGCCGGTCCTGCCAGCCACCGGCGGCGAGCATGCCGTGGATCATCGTGCCGAGATGGGCGGTGCCGTCGACGATGGCGGCGTCCACGGTCTGTCCGATGCCGGCGGCGCGGGCGTGGTGCAGGGCGGCGAGGACACCGACGACGAGATAGAGGGCGCCGCCCGCGTAGTCGCCCAGGAGGTTGGCCGGGGCGGGCGGCGGCCGGTCCGGGTCGCCGATCAGGCCGAGGGCGCCGGTGACCGCGATGTAGGCGATGTCGTGTCCGGCGCTCCGGGCGAGGGGTCCGTCCTGGCCCCAGCCGGTCATCCGGCCGTACACCAGGGCGGGGTTGCGGGCCCGGCAGTCCTCGGGGCCGACACCGAGGCGCTCGGCGACGCCGGGGCGGTAGCCCTCGATCAGGATGTCCGCGCGGGCGGCGAGGTCCAGGACACGGGCGGGGCCGTCCGGGGACTTGAGGTCGAGCAGCACGGAGCGCTTGCCGCGGTTGGTGAGGTCGTGGGCGGGGTCGACGGCCAGCCCGGGACCGCCGGGGCGGTCCACCCGGACGACATCGGCGCCCAGGTCGGCCAGGAGCATCGCGGCGAACGGGCCGGGGCCGATACCGGCCAGCTCGACCACGCGTACACCGCTCAGCGGCCCGCCCTGTCCTGCCGTCTCCGTCTCCGGCTCCGTCCCTGCCATACGGCCCCCGATCACTTCACTGTGACAGTACTGATGTAACACCGGTGATGCTAAGAACACGTTCCAGTCCGGCACAAGACGAAAACGAGCAAGCGCTTAGCCAATTGTGACGCGGGACGCGCCGCCACGCGCTGCGGCCGGGCCGGTTCCTGTGGGATTCGGAGTGCGGGTCCGTCCCACACGGGGATGTGAGACGGCGATTTGAGACTTACCGGCACCGGATACCTGGCACCACTCCCCTCACCCGCCAAAAGTCCCAACGGGCGGTTCAATGAAACACTTGAAGGAAGCCGGAACACCGAGAAGACCGGTCGGGCAGAGAGGTGGGTGGAGCGCATGAAGTTCGTCCTGGAGGTCACCTTGGACGACGGGGCGATGGCCAAGGACCCGGTCCGCGAGCTGGGCCGGATCCTGCGGTACTGGGGCGGGAACCTGGACCACTACGCCCTGCGGCCGGGTGACGGCAGCGCGGTCTACGACTCGGAGTACTCCGAGGTCGGCGCCTGGCGGGTGACCGCCTCCTGAAGCGCCGCCCGGCACAGCGCGTCCGCCCTGCGGGTCGTCTCGGGGAGCCGGTAGGCGGGGGTGAGCGCGAGGGTGTGGGCGCAGGCGGTGTCCAGGGCCACCCGGTGGCCGACGGAGACATACACCGGCTTGACGCCGTCCCTGGTGCGCAGCGCCCGGCCGACCTCCTCGGTACCGTCCAGCAGGGGGCTGGACGCGCCACGCCGGGCGCCCGGCGGTTCGCAGCTGAAGACGAACGGGTTCTTGGCGACGCCGATGGTCGGCAGGCCGGTGAGGACGCCCAGGTGGCTGGCGAGGCCGAAGCGGCGCGGGTGGGCGAGCCCGTAGCCGTCGCAGACCACCAGGCCGGGCGGACGGGGCAGCGCCGCCAGGGCGGCCAGGACCGTGGGGATCTCCCGGAAGGCGAGCAGGCCCGGGACGTACGGGAAGGAGATCCGGCCGACGGCGGTGGCCTCGGCGACGACATCGAGGCTCGCCGCGTCCAGGACGACGGCCGCCGCGGCGACGAGGTCGCGCTGGTCGTCGTAGGCGACGTCGACCCCGGTGACATGGCCCGTGCCGGGCGCCGGTCCGCTGTCGTCGAGCACGACCCGCGCGCGGAGCGCGTCCTGCGCCGCGCGGGCCTGCTCCTCGGTCGCGGGCCAGCCCGCGGGGATCTCTACGGTCGTCATGGTGGACCGAGCCTAGGGGTGGACGCGGGGGCGCGGCGACTCACCGTGCCGGGCGGACGACCCTGGTCGAGGGTGTGGCGGAGGCGGCCGGTGCCGGTGGGGACGACGGCCAGGGGGTGTCTGGCGACGCCGGATCGGTCGGCGGGCGGGGGCGTGCGTGGCGGCGGGGCGCCAGGTGTGGCCCGCGTCGGTGGTGCGGGCGGCGGCCCGCGGCGACGCCTGGTGTCGGGGCGGTTATCGCCGCCCACGGCGAGAACCGGGCCGCCGCGGCCCTGGAAGGCGGCGAGTGCGAAGACACCCCGGGTGGGGTCCCCGGCCGGGACGGGGCTGTCGGTGGCGGTCCAGGTCCGTCCGCCGTCGCCGGAGTGAGTGCAGCACCCGCGCGCGGGCCGCGCCCATGGTGGCCGGCCACACGTCCCGTGTCCCGGCGGTCACCAGGCACTGCCCGCCCGCCGCGAACCCGGCCTCGCCCTCCTGCGCGGGCGGCATGCCCGTGTCGGGGAGGACCCGCCAGGAGCGGCCCCCGTCGCCGGTGGGCAGGATGCGGAACCCGCCGTCGGCCGCGCCGCTCATCGCCAGGCCGTTGCGGGCGTCGAAGAAGGCGAGGCGGTCGTAGGTGGAAGGCGCGCGGGTCGGGGTTGCGGAAGATCTCGGTCCGGGTACTGCCGCCGTCCTCGGTGCGGTACACCCGTGACGCCTCGCCCTCGCCGATGGCCGGCACCGCCGCGCGCCGGGCGTCGAACGCCTCGATGTCCCGGAACTGGAGGTCGCCCCTGCCCGGCGGGGAGACGTTCCGCCGACGGGGGCCGCCGTCGTTGGTGCGCAGGACGGTGCCGCCGCCGTAACCGGCCACCCGGGCGGGGTTCCGGCTGACGGCGGCCGGGCGCCGGTGGCGCACCTCGGGCGTGCGAGTGTCCGTCAGCCGCCAGCGCGGGGCGCCCGCTCCCCCGCCTGCGCCGGGTTGGTCAGCACGACCACCACCCGCCTCACCCACACCCTGCGTCCCGTGCGCCCTGTGCATCCCATATCCCGCGCTCCCCCCATGGGCCTCACGGCCGCGGAAGCCAGCCCACCGGGGCAGGGTCGTCCAGAGGACAATTTCCAGCCCGGAACGCCCAGAAAGAAATGGTTGTGCCCGAAACGGCCTGGAAACCGAAGGCGTCAGGGGGGTGTAAAGCACGGTGACAGAGGTCACCGGGAATCCAGTGCACTTCTTGGCCGGTTTCTACGTCTCTTCCATTAACCGGCCTCGTCCGTTCCGTCCGGAGCGGTGCCGCCGGTCCCCGGCAGCCGTCCCGCCGTCTCAGAGGGAGCAAGGCATGAGCACTGTCATCGAGCAGCCCGTGGAGGCCCGCCTCGTCGCCGCCGCGCCCCGCATGCCGCAGATCCCCGCCACGCTGCACTACGACCCGCGGGACCCGTTCGCCGTCCGGATGACGTTCCCCGCGCAGGCCACCCTGGAGGGCGTGGAGGTGTGCTGGACCTTCGCGCGCGAGCTGCTCGCGGAGGGCCTCCAGGGCCCGGCGGGCGACGGCGACGTCCGCGCCCGCCCCTACGGCTACGACCGTACGGTGCTGGAGTTCCACGCCCCGGAGGGCACCGCGGTGATCCATGTGCACTCGGCGGATGTGCGCCGGTTCCTGGAGGCGACCGGCGGGCTGGTCCCGGAGGGCCTGGAGGCGCTCCGGTTCGACCTGGACCGGGGTCTGGCGGAGCTGCTGCGCGACGCCGGCTGAGAGCGCGAGCCGCCACCGTAAAACCCCGTTGACAGCCCCGTACCGCCTCCGTACGGTGAAGAAGTCCTGTTGCCGCCGATTGGAGAAGGACGTTGCTCGTCTGAGGTCCTGAGACACCTCCGCCACACCTCATCCGTGTGCGTTGCGTGCGGCCTCGGCGTTCGAGCCGTCCCCCGCGGAGCAGGGCTTTCTCATGAGCCCGCTGCCTCTTCAGAGCCTCAGGTCTCTTCAGAGCCCCCGCCGGTCCAGGACCCTCCCCGCCTCCCGCGTCGCCGCTCCCGGTGTCTCGATACGCGTTGCTGCCCGTCCGCCCCACCGAGCAACCGCGAGGCCACCTTGTCTACTTCGCTCACCCTCACCTCCCTGTCCTACGTCTGGCCCGACGGCACCGCCGTCTTCGAGGGCCTGGACACCTCCTTCTCCACCGGCCGCACCGGGCTGGTCGGTGTCAACGGCTCGGGGAAGTCGACCCTGCTGAAACTGATCGCGGGAGAACTCCGCCCCCTCGACGGCACCGTCCGGGTCGCCGGCGAGGTCGGCTATCTCCCGCAGAACGTCACCCTGGACACCGCGCTGCCCGTCGACCGCGCGCTCGGTATCGCCGAGCAGCGGGCCGCGCTGCACGCCATCGAGGCCGGTGATGTGTCCGAGGCGCACTTCGAGACCGTCGGCGACGACTGGGACGTCGAGGAACGCGCCCTGGCCACGCTCGGCGAACTCGGCCTCGGCCATATCGAACTGGACCGCACCATCGGTGAGGTCTCGGGCGGCGAGTCGGTCCTGCTGCGGCTGGCCGCTCTGCTCCTGGAGCGGCCGGACATCCTGCTGCTGGACGAACCGACCAACAACCTGGACGTGTACGCCCGCAAGCGGCTGTACACGGCGGTGGAGTCCTGGCAGGGGGTACTGGTCGTGGTCAGCCACGACCGGGAACTCCTGGACCGGATGGACCAGATCGCCGATCTGCGCTCCGGCTCGATCACCTGGTACGGCGGGAACTACACCGCCTACGAGGCCGTGCTCGCCGCCGAACAGGAGGCGGCCGAGCGGATGGTCCGGGTCGCCGAGTCCGATCTGCGCAAGCAGAAGCGCGAACTGGCCGAAGCCCAGGTCAAACTGGCCCGCCGCAAGCGGTACGGCCAGAAGATGTTCGAGCAGAAACGCGAACCGAAGATCGTCATGGGGGCGCGCAAGCGCTCGGCACAGGAGTCCGCGGGCAAGCACCGGATCATGCACGAGGAGCGGCTCAGCGACGCCAAGGACCGGCTCGACGAGGCGGTGGACGCGGTACGGGACGACGACGAGATCCGCGTCGACCTGCCGTACACCGCCGTCCCGGCCGGGCGGACCGTGCTCACCCTGCGGGATCTGGAGCTGCGCTACGGCGCCAGTGTCGCGGGCGGGTTCGATCTGTACGGTCCCGAGCGGATCGCGCTGATCGGGCGCAACGGGGCGGGCAAGACCACCCTGCTGCGGACCGTCGCCGGGGAGCTGGAGCCGGTGTCGGGGACGGCGACGGCCCATGTGCCGCTGCGGTTCCTGCCCCAGCGGCTGGATGTGCTGGACGGCTCGCTGACGGTGGCGGAGAACGTGGCCCGGTTCGCGCCGGGCGCCACCCATCAGCAGATCCGCTCCCGGGTGGCCCGCTTCCTCTTCCGGGGGCAGCGCGCCAACCAGCGCGCGGACACCCTGTCCGGCGGTGAGCGCTTCCGGGCGGCCCTGGCGGCGCTGATGCTGGCCGAGCCCGCCCCGCAATTGCTGATGCTGGACGAGCCGACGAACAACCTGGACATGGCGAGCGTCCGGCAGCTCACCTCGGCCCTGGAGAGCTATGAGGGCGCGCTGATCGTGGCCAGTCACGATCTGCCGTTCCTGGAGTCCCTGGGGATCACCCGCTGGCTGCTGCTGGAGGAAGGAGAACTCTCGGAAATCACGCCAGAAGCTGTCGGGTTTGACGCCTAGCGTCCCCCGTATGCGCGGACACACCGAACACACCGAGTACGCCGAACACACCGAGTACCTCACCATCACCGGTGCCAGGGAGAACAACCTCAAGGACGTCTCCCTGCGGATCCCCAAGGGCCGGCTGACCGTGTTCACCGGTGTGTCGGGGTCCGGGAAGTCGTCCGTCGTCTTCGACACCATCGCGGTGGAATCGCAGCGCCAGCTGAACGAGACGTTCACCTGGTTCATCCGCAACCGGCTGCCCAAGTACGAGCGGCCCCAGGCGGACGCGCTGGAGGACCTCGCCCCGGCGATCGTGGTCGACCAGCGGCCGATCGGCGGGCACTCCCGCTCCACGGTCGGCACGATGACGGACGTCTACTCGGTGCTGCGGGTGCTGTACTCCCGGCACGGCACCCCCAGCGCCGGGGCGGCGACGGCGTACTCGTTCAACGACCCGGCGGGCATGTGCCCGCGCTGCGACGGGCTGGGCCGTACGGTCCAGCCCGACTGGGAGCGCATCCTGGACCCCGCCCTGTCCCTCGCGGACGGGGCGGTGCGCTTCCCGCCGTTCACGGCCGGTACCTGGCAGGGGCAGACGTATGTGAACACCGAGGAGCTGGACCCGCACAAGCCGGTCGGGGCGTTCACGGCGGCCGAGCGGGCGTTCCTGATGCGGGGGCGGTCCGGCAGCAAGGTCACCATCAGCGGCTCCGGCGGCACCTGGGTCACCGACTACGAGGGGCTCGCCGACCGGTTCGAGCGGCTCTACCTCAAGCGGGATCTGTCGGCGCTCAGCCAGAAGACCCGCGATCTGGTCGGCGGCTTCCTGGCCGAGGGCGTGTGCCCCGAGTGCGGGGGCGCGCGGCTGAACGCGGCGGCGCTGGCGTCCCGGATCGGCGGGCGGTCGATCGCCGAGTGCGCCCGGATGCAGGTCACGGATCTGATCGGGGTGCTGCGGGAGATCACCGACCCGGTGGCCCGGCCGATCGCCGGGGCGGCCGTCGCCGCGCTGGAGCGGATCGACGCCATCGGCCTCGGCTATCTCAGCCTGGACCGGGAGACGTCCACGCTGTCCGGCGGCGAGGGCCAGCGGCTGAAGACCGTACGGCATCTGGGGTCCAGTCTGACCGGGATGACGTACATCTTCGACGAGCCGAGTGTGGGGCTGCATCCGCGGGATGTGGGGCGGCTCGGGGATCTGCTGCTGCGGCTGCGGGACAAGGGCAACACGGTGCTGGTGGTGGAGCACGACCCGGATGTGATCGCGCTGGCCGACCATGTGGTGGACATGGGGCCGGGTGCGGGGGCGGCGGGCGGCACGGTGGTGTTCGAGGGCACCCCGCGCGCGCTGGCCGCCGCCGACACACCGACGGGGCGGTGCCTGGGACGGCGTACGGCGCTCAAGGAGCGGGTCCGGGAGGCGGCGGCGTCCGGGGGTCTGTGGGTGAAGGGGGCGGACCGGCACAATCTGCGGGAGGTGACGGTGGAGTTCCCGACCGGGGTGCTCACCGCGGTGACGGGGGTCGCCGGGTCCGGGAAGAGCACCCTGGTGTCGCTGTTCACCGAGGCGCATCCGGACGCGGTGGTCGTCGACCAGTCCGCGATCGGTATCTCGGGGCGCTCGACCCCGGCCACCTATCTCGGGGTGCTGGATCCGGTACGGCGGCTGTTCGCGCGCGAGACGGGCGCCGACGCGGGGCTGTTCAGCTTCAACTCCGCCGGGGCGTGCCCGCTGTGCGAGGGGCGCGGGATCATCTACAACGACCTCGCCTTCATGGACCCGGTCACCACCGTCTGCCCGGACTGCGAGGGGCGGCGGTTCAAGGAGGAGGTGCTGCGGCTGACGGTCGGCGGGCACTCGATCGCGGATGTGCTGGAGATGACCGCCGAGCGCGCCCTCGGCTTTCTGACCGACCCGGGCGTCCGGCGACGGCTCCAGGCCCTCCAGGACGTCGGTCTGACGTATCTGGCCCTCGGGCAGCCGATGTCCACGCTGTCGGGCGGTGAGCGCCAGCGCATCAAGCTGGCGACCCGGCTGCACCGGACGGGCGCGGTGTATGTGCTGGACGAGCCGACGACGGGGCTGCACATGTCGGATGTGGACCGGCTGCTGGCGCTGCTCGACCGGCTCGTGGACGGCGGCAACACGGTCCTGGTGGTCGAGCACAATCTCGATGTCGTGGCGCACGCGGACTGGGTGGTCGACCTGGGGCCGGACGGCGGCCGGAACGGCGGGCAGGTGGTCTTCGAGGGGACCCCGCGTCAACTGCTCGCCGCGCGCGGGTCGTTCACCGCGGACCACCTCCGGCGCGCCACGGCCTGAGATTCGGGGGGTTTCGTCCGGAGCGGGCGGCACTGCATCATGGCCCACCGGTGCCCCTTGAGGGCGCCGCCGCCACTACCGCCACTACCGTCACCGCTGTCACCGTCGTCGTCGCCGTCGTCGCCGTCGTCGCCGCCCGTCATCGATCCGGAGTGATCCCTCGTGCCCAGCAAGAAGGCCCTTGTCCGCCGCCCCGGCCCCCGGCTGGCCGAGGGCCTCGTCACCCATGTGGAGCGCACCGGCATCGATCCGGAGCTGGCCGTCGCGCAGTGGGAGTCCTATGTGGCGGCGCTCGCCGAGCACGGCTGGGAGACGGTGGAGGCGGCCCCGGCCGACGACTGCCCGGACGCGGTGTTCGTGGAGGACACCGTGGTCGTCTACAAGAACGTGGCCCTGATCGCCCGGCCCGGCGCCGAGTCCCGCCGCGACGAGACCCATGGGGTGGAGGAGGCCATGGCCGGGCTCGGCTGCTCGGTGAACTGGGTGTGGGAGCCGGGCACCCTGGAGGGCGGCGATGTACTGAAGATCGGTGACACCCTCTACGTCGGCCGGGGCGGGCGCACCAACGCGGCCGGGATCCAGCAGGTGCGGGCCACCTTCGAGCCGCTCGGCGCGCGGGTGGTGACGGTGCCGGTCAGCAAGGTGCTGCATCTGAAGTCGGCGGTCACCGCGCTGCCCGACGGGACGGTGATCGGGCACCTTCCGTCGGTGGACACCCCGTCGCTGTTCGGGCGGTTCCTGCCGGTGCCGGAGGAGTCGGGGGCGCATGTGGTGCTGCTGGGCGGGGACGCGCTGCTGATGGCGGCGGGTGCGCCGAGGACGGCCGAGCTGTTGCAGGATCTCGGTTACGCACCGGTGCTGGTGGACATCAGCGAGTTCGAGAAACTGGAAGGCTGTGTGACATGCCTCTCGGTCCGGCTGCGGGATCTGTACGCCTGACGGGTGATCTCATCACTCGGACAGCGCCCCGACCTGCACCGCCGGACCCGTCACCGCCGCTGCTCCGACACGCGGGGGTTTCCGCAGCGTAGGCCCTGAACTGGGACCTTTACCGCGGACTTAACCTACGGTTTCGTAACCTACGGGTTCGTAGCCTACGATCCCGTAGGTTCCGGCACCGCTCGCCGGTCTCGTCCCCCTCGTTCGACGTCCCCCTGGAGTTCCTGTGACCATCACCCCTCCGCACCTCGGCAGCCCCTCCGTCTGGACCGACGCACGGCTGCTGTACGCCCTGGAGGAAGTGGTCGAGACCGAGCTGAACCGGCATCTGAAGATCGCCAAGGACTGGATGCCGCACGAGTACGTGCCCTTCAGCGACGCCCGTAACTTCCCCGGCTTCTTCGAGGACGGCGAGCCCTGGGAGAAGGGGCAGTCCAAGGTCACCGAGATCGGCCGCATAGCGCTGGTGGTCAATCTGCTCACCGAGGACAACCTGCCCAGCTACCACCACGAGATCGCCTCGCTGTTCGGCCGGGACGGCGCCTGGGGCACCTGGGTGCACCGCTGGACGGCCGAGGAGGGGCGGCACGGCATCGTGATGCGGGACTATCTGCTCGCCTCCCGCGCGGTGGACCCGGACAAGCTGGAGCAGTTCCGGATGGCCCATATGAGCGAGGGCTTCGAGTCCGACAACCGGCACTCGATGCTGCACTCGGTGGCCTATGTCGCCTTCCAGGAGCTGGCCACCCGGATCTCCCACCGCAACACCGGCCACCAGTCCGGGGACCCGGTCTGCGACCGGATGCTGGCCCGGATCGCGACCGACGAGAATCTGCACATGGTCTTCTACCGGAACCTGCTCAAGGCCGCGTTCGAGATCGCCCCCGACATGACCATGCAGGCCGTGCGCGATGTCGTCGTCGAGTTCCGGATGCCGGGGCACGGCATCCCCGGCTTCGAGCGGGCCGCCGCGCAGATGGCCATCGGCGAGGTCTACAACATGCGGATCCACCATGACGATGTGCTCCAGCCGGTGCTGCGGTTCCTGAAGATCATGGAGATCGACGGTCTCGGTCCGGAGGGCCGCCAGGCGCAGGAGGAACTGGGGCTGTTCATGGGCGGGCTGGACGCGGAGGCGCTCAAGTTCGACGAGAAGCTGGCGGCGCGCAAGGCGCGGATGGCGGCGCGGGCGCAGGGCTGACACGCCGGTCCGTCCGGACGGAGAGTGGCGGCGGCGCCGGGGGTTTCCTCCCCGGCGCCGCTTCTCGCTGTTCGGGGGCGGGTTCTCTTGAGTTCTCTTGAGTTCTCTCGGGTTCTCTGGGGTTCTTCCATGACCGGTTCAGTGGGTGATCCGGCGCAGGTGCTGCCGTTCCTTCTCGGAGAGGCCGCCCCAGACGCCGAAGCGTTCATCGTTCTCCAGGGCGTAGTCCAGACAGACGCGGCGCATGTCGCACATGCCGCAGATGCGCTTGGCCTCGCGCACCGAACTGCCCGGCTCGGGGAAGAAGAAGTCCGCCCCGGTCTGCGCGCACAGGGCCTGGTCCTGCCAGGCGGGTGCGGCCGGGGTGAGGGAATCGAGGTGCATACGGACAGCGTGGGCGGTCGCGCAAAACGTTCGCTCAACGCCCGATCAACGCGGGCGCCTCGGCGGGGCGGGCGGCGGGCGGGCAGGCGGGTGCGGGGCTGGGGCGTGCCGGTCGGTTCGGTTCTGGTCGGTTCTGGTCGGGACGGGGCTGGGGTGGGGTGCGAGCTGGGCCGGTCCGAGGCTGGGGCTGGGCTGGGGCTGTGCTGGGCTCGTCGGGGCTGGGCTGGAGATGATGGTGCACCGGCCGGAGGTGGCGGCACACGGCGGCGCGCGGGTGGGCCGGTGGGCGGGTGCTCCGGCAGCGATTGTCAGTGGGCGGTGCGAGACTCGGCAGAGGACAGGCAGCGGTTCCTCGGGAAGGTGATCATGCTCAGCACCCACTTCGTGACCGGCGCACCGAACTGGATCGATCTCGGTACGACCGACATCGACCGGGCCACCGCCTTCTACCGGGGACTCTTCGGCTGGCAGTGGCGATCCGCCGGACCGGAGACCGGAGGGTACGGGTTTTTCCAGCTCGACGGGAGAACGGTCGCGGGCGTGATGACGACCACGCCCGAGCAGGGCCCCCCGGCCTGGACCGTCTTCTTCCAGAGCGCGGACGCGGACGCGACGGCCGAGACGGTCCGCGCGGTGCGGGGCACGGTGCTGACCGAGCCGCTGGACGTCCTGGACAAGGGCCGCGCGGCGATCCTCACGGACCGCGGGGGCGTGGCGTACGGCATCTGGCAGCCGGGGCGGATGAAGGGCGTCGAGGTGGCCGGGGAGAGCGGGGCGCTGGTCTGGGTCGAGCTGTACACCCGGGACATCGCGGCGGCGGCCGGTTACTACAACAAGGTGCTCGGCTGGGAGACCTCCTCGGTCAGGTTCCCCGGCGGCTCCTACACCTGCGTCAACCCTGCCGGGCAGGACGAGGACACCATGTTCGGCGGGCTCGTGCCGCTGGACGAGGACCCGACGGAGGCGACCGGCGAGCCGTACTGGCTGCCGTACTTCGCCACGGACGACCCGGACGCGGTGTGCGCCCGTGCGACGGAGCTGGGCGGGACGGTGCGGCTGGCGCCCATGGATCTGCCGGATGTCGGGCGGGTGGCGCGGCTGGCGGATCCGTTCGGGGCGAGGTTCGCGCTGCTGCGGCCGGAGCGGGCTCGCGGGGGCGGGTGACGGGGGGAGGTGCGGGGGGCTGGGTGCAGGGGGCTGGGTGCGGGGGGGAGGCGGGGCGGTCAGGCGGAGGCGCGGTGGATCAGGGTTGTCGGGAGGATCACGCTCGTGGGCGGGGTGGCCGTGGAGCGGCCCCGTAGGCGGGTGAGCAGATGCTGGGCCATCAGACGGCCCATGCCCTCGATGTCCTGACGGATCGTTGTCAGCGGGGGGTCGGACTGCTCGGCGATCGGCAGCATGTCGTCGAAGCCGACCACGGCGACCTCCTCCGGTACCCGCACGCCCCGCTCCCGCAGCACCCGCAGGGCGCCCACGGCCGTGAGGTCGTTCGCCGCGAAGACTCCGTCCAGGTCCGGGCGCCGGTCGAGCAGTTCCCGCATCGCCCGCTCCCCGCCCGCCGGGGTGAAGTCGCCGCCCGCCACCAGCGCGGGGTCGCCGTCCGGGAGGACCTCGCGGTAGCCGTCGAGCCGGTCCGCCGCGGAGGTCTGGTCCGGGGGGCCGGTGATGTGGGCGATCCGGGTGCGGCCGAGGGCGAGGAGATGGCGCACGGCGTCGCGGGCGCCGCCGCGGTTGTCACTGTCGACGTAGATGGTCGGGCCGGTGGCGGGGGCGCTGCCGCGGCTGATGTCGGGGGCGGTGTCGAGGTCGGGGTGGGTGTCGGTGTCGCGCCAGCCGGGGCGACCGCCGAAGACCGCGGGGACGCCCGCGCGGTGGATCAGGGCCGGCAGGGGGTCGTCCAGGTGGAGGGAGAAGACCAGCGCGCCGTCGACATGGCCGCCGGCCAGGTAGCGGCCGACCCGGGCGTGGTCGTCGCGGCCCTCGGTGAGCAGCAGGACGAGTTGGTTGTCGTGTGCGGTCAGCTCCTTGCTGATGCCGCGGAGCTGGAGGGCGAAGAAGGGGTCGGCGAAGACCCGGGTCTCGGGTTCGGCGACGACGACGGCGATGGCGTCGTGGCGCCGGGTGACGAGGCTGCGGGCGGCCTGGTTGGGGACGTAGCCGAGTTCCTCGACGGCCCGGCGGACCCGCTCCGCGAGGGGGGCGCGGACGGCGTCGCTGCCGTTCACCACGCGGGAGGCTGTGGCTCGTGACACTCCGGCCCGCGCGGCGACTTCTTCCAGCGTGGGTCGCGCGTGCGCCTCCGGCGGGGGTGCGGTGTCGGTCACTTTGGGGGGCTCCGGGTTTTTGGGGTGGGGTCAGGATAGCGAGGGGGTGGGGGTGGTTGGGTGCGGGGTGGTTGGGGTGGGGTGCGCGGTTCCTCGCGCCCCTGGGGGAGTTGGGCTACGGCGGCGTGAGGAGTGGGGCCCCCGGCCGGGGCCGTCCGTGCGGGCCAGTCGTGGCTGGTCGCGCAGTTCCCCGCGCCCCTGGAGGGGGTTGACCTGCGGCGGCGAGTGGAGCGGGGCCCTCGGCCGGGGCCGTCCGTGCGGGCTCGTCGTGGCTGGTCGCGCAGTTCCCCGCGCCCCTGGAGGGGGTTGACCTGCGGCGGCGTGAGGAGTGGGGCCCTCGGCCGGGGCCGTCCGTGCGGGCTCGTCGTGGCTGGTCGCGCAGTTCCCCGCGCCCCTGAAGGGGGTTGGGCCGTGGCGGCGTGAGGAGTGGGGCCCCCGGCCGGGGCCGTCCGTGCGGGCTCGTCGTGGCTGGTCGCGCAGTTCCCCGCGCCCCTGAAGGGGGTTGGGCTGCGGCGGCGAGTGGAGTGGGGCCCTCGGCCGGGGCCGTCCGTGCGGGCTCGTCGTGGCTGGTCGCGCAGTTCCCCGCGCCCCTGAAGGGGGTTGGGCTGCGGCGGCGTGAGGAGTGGGGCCCTCGGCCGGGGGCGTCCGTGCGGGCTCGTCGTGGCTGGTCGCGCAGTTCCCCGCGCCCCTGGAGGGGGTTGGGCTGCGGCGGCGTGCATAGTGCCCCGGGGCGCCCCTGAGGGGGTTGGGCTGAGTGGCGTGTCTGGGAAAGTGCTGCCGTGGTCAGGACAGAAGGTCCACGTTTGCGCCCCTCGACCCGGGGGTGTTGTAGGCCAGCCAGGTCAGGGCGAGGTCCTGCCAGGGGAGGCCCACGGGGGCGTAGACCGTTCGCTGGGTGGGGGTGGTGCGGCCGGGGTGGGTGCCTCGCAGGATGTCGGCGAGGGTCGTGTCCGGCGGGAGGCCCGCCGCGGCCGGGGCGCCCATCTGCGTGGACAGCTCGCGGTCGTCCACGACCAGCAGGGACTCCGCGAGGAGGTCCGCGGCCAGTTCCTGCTTGCCGGGCTCGTCGGCGCCCAGGCTGGTGAGATGGGTGCCGGGGCGGGTGTCGGAGAGGGCGAGGAGGGGGGCTCGGGACCAGGTGGCCAGGAGGATGATGTCCGACGCCGCTGCGACCTCGGGCGCGTCCGCCACCGACCGGCCCCCGTACCGCGCCGCGAACGCCTCCGCGCGCGCCGGGTCCGTGTCCGTCACCACCAGGTCGGTGCGCGGGCGGAGCGTCGCCAGGCCGCGGACCATCAGGTCCGCCTGCGCGCCCGCGCCGATCACCCCGACCCTCGTGCCGTCGCCCGCGAGGGCATGCGTGCCGAGGGCGGCGGCGAGGCCGGTGCGCCAGGCGGTCAGGGTGGCGGAGTCGAGGAGGGCGAGCAGTTCGCCGTCCCGTCCGCCGTGCAGGCAGACCACTCCGCGCAGGGCCGGACGGGCGGCCGGGAACTTGGCGTTGACCTTGACGGTGTAGGCGTCGATGCCGGGCAGCAGACCGGGGATGAGGGCGGTGGCCGTGCCGGGGAACGGGAGGTCGGTCCGTATCCGGCGGCCGTCCGCCTCGGCGGGGGCGCGGACGAACCCCTCCCGCAGCGCGGCGATGCATTCCGCCGGGTCCAGCAGGGCTTCCAGATCACTTCGGGTGAGCAGTCGGGTCACCCCGCCATGATGCCCGGGGGTCAGTGCGCGTGCCCGGACTCCCCGCCCGGCCTCGGCTCCGTGGCCGCCCCGCCCGACTTCGGCGCCCCCGCTCCCTCCGGCTCCGCACCCTGCGCCGCCGCGCCCCCCTCCCCCGTCCCCTTAGGCGGCGCCGCCGCCCCATGGCCCGCGTGCGGGTCGTAGCCGGGAATCGTGCCGTCCGGTTTCTTGACCAGGAACAGGCCCACCATGCCCATGTCGGAGTGGGACTGGACATGGCAGTGGTACATCCAGGCGCCCGCGCCCACCCCCTCCCCCGCGATCACCTGGAAGCCGAAGGAGTCCGCGGGGCCGACGATCTTGTTGTCGATCACCTGGCTGGGGTCGTCGGGGCCGGTGAGGAGGCCGGTGCGGTTGTCGGCCCAGCGGTGACCGTGCATATGGAACGTGTGGTAGTACTCGCCGTGCGTGATCATCACGAACTCGACCCGGTCGCCGACGGTGGCCTCGAAGTCGGGGCCGGTGTGCGCGGGGCGGTTGTTGATGTTCATGTCGTTGAAGACGACGGTGTGGGTGCGGTCGGGCAGGATGTCCCCCTTGCGGCGGACGATCACCGGGCCGTACAGACCGTTGCGGATGCCACCGGTGCCGTGCACGGTGCCCACCACATGGTCGTGGTAGTGCCAGTAGCCCGCGCTGCCGGCCCGCCAGGTGCCGTCCTTGCGGCGGCCCGGGGCATGGGTGCGCCAGGTGTAGGTGCGGGTGGCGCCGGGCTCGACATGGCTGTTGTTCATCTTGGTGCCGTCGCTGGTGATCTCGTAGTCCAGGCCGTGGACATGGAGGCTGACGGCCACGTCCATGGTGTTCTCGAACTCGATGTGCAGGGTGTCGCCCTCGTTCAGCTCGATCAGCGGTCCCGGGACGCTGGCCTTGCCTTTCTCGAAGCCGTAGCCCATCTTGCCGCCGTCCAGCCGCTCGGCGTAGAGCTTGATCCGGCGGGTCTCGCCGCCGGCCGGGGCGGTACGGGCCGGGCCCTCGGCGCTCACGGCATCGGGTCCCAGGGACAACGATGTCGCGACCGCCGCGCCGCCCAGCAGCACCCGCCGGTTGAATCCGCGTCTGTCCATGCCGAACTCCCCACGTCGGTACGGGATTCGAGACGGTAGCCGGGAGTCCGGGGGTTTTTCCACACTCAGGACAAAGTTTGTTTCTTCACGGTCATACCTATTGGCGAATCGAGCAAAGAGGTCTAGCTTCCTTGGCGCCGACTGTGAACCGACGAGGGACGGAAGACCACATGCGGTCCACGACGCACCAAAGACCCTTTCCCGCACCGGATTCGGGGACACCGGGACAGCCGCCGGGACAGCCGCCAGGACCACGACGCGCCGGGAGAAGGGCCGGGCGGCGGGCCCTGACCGCCGTGCTGGCCGCCGGGTTCGTCACCGCAGGCCTGCTCTCGGGTCCGTCCGCGAGCGCCCGCCCGGCCCCAGATCCGTCGCTGACAACGATGTCCATCAAGTCGCCCCCGGGCGGCGCGAACGTACGCGTGCTGGTGTTCTACGGCTCCGCGGCGGGCGGCGAGGAGTCGCCCGTGGTGAACGCCGGGATCGAGGCGATCGAGAAGATCGGGCTGTCCGCTCCGGCGGGCCAGCGGTACACCACCGAGGCGACCGACGACGCCTCGGTCTTCACCAACGCCACACAGCTGGGCCGCTACAACGCCATCGCGTTCGTCACCGGCGGCGGGGACATCCTCGACCCGGAGCAGGAGGCCGGTCTGGAGGCGTACATGGAGGCCGGCGGCGGCTTCCTGGGCGTCCATGACGCGGCGCGGGCCGAGCCCTACTCGGACTGGTTCACCGGGCTGATCGGTGCCCGGCCGGCCGCGTCCAGCCCCACGAACGTCCAGCGCGCGACGGTCGAGATCGGCGACCGTCAGCACCCGGCGACCAAGGGGCTGCCGCTGACCTGGAAGCGGCCCGACGTCTGGTCGAACTGGGTGAAGAACCCGTCCGGCGAGGTGCACACGGTCGCCCGGGTGCGGGAGTCGACGTACAAGCCGGGCGCGAGCGCCCATGGCTGGGACCATCCGGTGAGCTGGTGCCGCGACTACGACGGCGGCCGGTCCTTCTACACCGGGATGGGCGGTACCGCCGCCGCGTACGACGAGACCGACTTCCGGGCGCATCTGCGCGGCGCGCTGCTGTGGACCACCCGGCTGGTGCAGGCCGACTGCAAGGCCACCATCACCGGCAACTACAGAGCCGAGCGGCTCACCCAGCCCAATCAGCCGGGCCAGAACGACCAGATCGGCGAGCCTCATGGGCTGGTCACCGCGCCGGACGGCCGGGTGTTCTACATCGGCCGGGGCGGTGCCGACTCCTCGCAGCCGGTGATCAGGGACTGGAACAACCCGGACATCGGCAAGGGCAAGGGCGAGATCCATGTCTACGACCCGAAGACCAAGCAGGTCACCCTGGCCGGGGCGCTGACCGTGTTCGGCAACAAGGGCGGCGGGGACGAACTGGTCAAGGTCGAGGAGGGGCTGCTCGGGATCGAGCTGGACCCGGACTTCGCCGCGAACGGGTGGGTGTATCTGCACTACACCCCGCACGACCGGATCGACCGGGACACCCGGATGGCCGAGCGGCGGGTCTCCCGGTTCACGCTCGACCAGGCCACCGACAAACTGGACCTGGGCAGCGAGAAGGTGCTGCTGAAGTGGCCGGTGCAGATCCACAGCTGCTGTCACGCGGGCGGCGGGATGACCTGGGACTCACAGGGCAATCTGTATATCGCGACCGGTGACAACAACTCCAGCGGGTTCAGCGGCGGTTACTCGGGCAACAACCCACAGCCCAGCTACAAGGGCGTCTCCTTCGCCGACGCCCGCCGCACCGCGGGCAACACCAACAACCTCAACGGCAAGATCCTTCGCATCCACCCGGAGCCGGACGGGACCTACACCCTGCCCAAGGGGAACCTCTTCACCGGCAAGGAGCCCGACGAGGGCGGCGGCAAGACCCGCGGCGAGATCTATGTGATGGGGGTGCGCAACCCGGCCCGGATCTTCGTGGACCAGCAGACCGACATCCTGTACGCGGGCTGGGTGGGCCCGGACGCCGGGTCGCCGTCGACGACCTGGGGCCCGGCGAAGTACGACACCTTCGCCGCGATCACCGAGGCGGGCAACCGGGGCTGGCCGTACTGCATGGGCAACAAGCAGCCCTACCGGGACCGCAATCTGCCCGATCCCGCGCAGCCACTGGGCTGGTACGACTGCGACGCGCCGAAGAACGAGTCGCCGAACAACGACGGTCTGGTCAATCTGCCGCCGGTGACCGGCAACAACATCTGGTACTCCCCGCAGGGCGGCGGCCCCGACTTCCCGCGCGACGCGAACGGGGTGCCTTCCTACAAGCAGGAGGAGTCGACGTACGCGCTGCCCTGGCTGAAGGGTGGTGGCCAGGCCGCGATGAACGGGCCGGTGTACCGCTACGACAGCGCCTCGCAGAGCGCGGTGAAGTGGCCGTCGTACTGGGACGGCAAGTGGTTCGTCGGTGACTTCTACGACGCCGACCAGCCGCGGAACGCGGTCGTCATGGATCCGAAGACGGTCGGTTCCGGCGGGATCCCGGTGCACTCGGAGTCGCTGAAGAAGATCGTGCCGGTCGGCAACGACGGCATCAGGAACCTCATGGACTGGAGATTCGGTCCGGACGGCGCGCTGTACGCGCTCGACTACGGCCGGGGTTTCTTCACCTCGGACGGCAAGTCGGCGCTGTGGCGGGTCACCTACACCGGCGGCGGCCCGACCCCGGCCGCGGGCCAGCTCGCGAAGGGGGCCAAGTGAGACGCCAGGGAACGGCGAGAGGACCGGGACGGGGCCGGCTGTGCACGGCGCTGCTGGCGGCCGTCCTGATGATGCTGGGGCTGGCGTCGGCGCCCGCCCTCGGGCAGCAGCCGGCCGCGCCCGCCGCTCCGGCGGCGCCCGCGGCGGAGCAGACGCTGACCTGGACGGCGGGCGATCCGATCGACCGCTATCTGTCGGCGCCGCAGACCGCGGTGGCCGGTCCGGCGACGATCGTGTTCGAGAACAGCACGGCGACCGGGAACACCACCGGGATGCCGCACACCCTGACGTTCGTGACCAGCGACCCGGAGTTCAACAGCGATGTGCAGCTGAACATCCTGGCCAATCCGTCCGACGCCAATGGCGGCAAGCACACCGCCCAGGTCAATCTGACCCCGGGCCGCTACTTCTACCACTGCACGATCCCCGGCCACGGCATGATGCAGGGCATCCTGGTGGTGACCGAGGGCAGCGGCGAGGACACCACCGCCCCGACCGCGTCCGCGCGGGTCACCGGCACGCAGAACACCCAGGGCGAGTACGTGGGTTCGGCGACGGTGGCGGTCGAGGCGAGTGACGAGTCGGGCGGCTCGGGCGTCGACCGGATCGAGTACGCGATCGGCGACGAGGGCGCCTGGCAGCCCTACACCGCGCCGGTGGTCGTCGACCGGGTCGGGGCGCACATGGTGCGCTACCGGGCGGCCGACAAGGCGGGCAATGTCTCGGCGGAGAAGGCCGCGGAGTTCACCGTCGTCGCCCCCCAGACCGATGACACCACCGCCCCGGAGACCTCGGCGACCGTGACGGGCGAGCGCAACCCGGACGGCACCTATGTCGATATGGCGACGGTGACGGTCTCCGCCTCGGACACCGGTTCCGGCGTCAACACCATCGAGTACGCGATCGGTGCCGACGGGGCCTGGCAGCCGTACACCGCGCCGGTGATGGTCCACCAGGTCGGCGCGCACACCGTCCGCTACCGGGCGACCGACAAGGCGGGCAATGTGGCCGCCGTGAAGAGTGTGCAGTTCACGGTGGTGGCGGCGCCGCCCGAGGACACCACGGCCCCGGTGACGGGTGTCGCGGTGGACGGCTCGCGCAACTCCGACGGGGCGTACATCGGCAACGCCAGGGTGACGGTGACGGCGACGGACGAGGGCGGTTCGGGTGTCGACCGGATCGAGTACTCGCTCGACGGCGGCCCGTATCTGACGTACTCCGCGCCGGTGGTCGTCGACCGGGCGGGGGCGCACTCCCTCGCCTACCGGGCGACGGACAAGGCGGGCAACACGGCGGCGGCGCGCACCGCGCACTTCACCGTGGTGTCGAGCGGTCCGCCCGCGCCGAACTGCGCCGAGTACGACGAGCGGCTGACGGTGATCGTCGGCACGGTCGACTCGGGGGTGCCGAACCGGCTGACCGAGAACCGGTGCCGGATCAACGAGCTGATCGAGGACGAGAAGCAGTGGACGTCCCACGCGCTGTTCCTCAAGCATGTCAAGACGGTGCTGGACCGGCTGCGCAAGGACGGGGTGATCGACAAGCGCGAGTACAACACCATCACCCGGGCCGCCAAGCAGTCCGGCATCGGCACCCCGGGCCAGACCACGGGTTACAGCCCGATCTTCGACGGCACCGCCTCCTCCTTCGCCAAGTGGCAGCAGGTGGGCGGCGGTTCTTTCGCCCTGAACCCGGACGGCTCGATGACCAGCGGCACCACCACCGCGGGCATGGGCATGCTGTGGTTCCCGCAGCGCAAGTACGGCGACTTCTCGCTGCGCCTCCAGTGGCGGGACGACGCCCCGGGCACCGGCAACGCCAACTCCGGTGTCTTCGTGCGCTTCCCGGGCGTGCTGAACCATCCGGAGGAGTCCCGGCCGGAGTGGGTCGCCATCAAGTTCGGCCATGAGGTGCAGGTCCTGGACCGTCCCGACGGCGATATGTACAAGACGGGCTCGGTCTACGGCTTCGACCGGGTGGGTCTGGCCGGCGCGGGCGTGACCCAGAAGGGCACCTGGAACGACTACGAGATCCGGGTGGTCGACCAGCACTACTCGGTGTACCGCAACGGTGTGCTGATCAATGAGTTCGACAACACCGGTGGTCAGGAGTTCGTCCCGCCGCGCGGGGACGACCCGGGCACGGACGGACGCCGGTACGCCTCCGGCTACCTCGGGCTCCAGGTGCACGGGACCACGGATGTGATCTCGTACCGAGACATCCGGATCAAGGAGTTGTAGACACCGCGAGCCGACACCGCGAGTGACGCGGCTGGCGACACGGCGAAGCGCCTGCGACCGGGGGAGCGGTCGCAGGCGCTTCGTGCGGTTCGCCCGGGGGCGATCCGGTCAGGGGCGCCAGAGTTCCAGGGCCCACTGGCCGGGGGCGATCTCGTAGCAGTTGAAGTAGGACGCGCCGGCGTTCATGACCGCCCAGTTACCGGCGTAGAAACAGGCGCCCTGGCTGGAGTAGGTGCCCCAGGGGACCCATCGGGTGGGGCCCACCTGGGTGTCGGAGGCGGAGGCGGGGCTCGCGGCCTGGGCGGCCGGAGCGGCGATCAGTCCGGCGGTGGCGACCGCGCCGACCACGGCGGCGGTGGCGAACATCTTGCGCAGGGACATGAGGGTGGGCCCTCCCTTTCGTCGGGGTCATCAGGGTTCCGCCCGTGATGACACGGGGAAGATTGGTCCAGACCTCCTGGTCCACACAAGCGGGAATGGTGCATTCCGTGACTAATTGGCTGATATATAGATCATCAGTCCGAAAACCGCCGATCCAAGAACGTCAGAACGCGATCGATCCGTGAACCCCGGGAATCGCTGGATCGATTCAGCAGACTCATTCGAGTGACGAATGGGAAATGGGCGCACACATCAGGGCAGGCTCGACCCGACACAACCGCCGCTTCCTTGGAGGAAGTTCATGCCCCGTATCGCAGCCGTCGCCCTCGGCGCCCTCGCCCTGGTCGGCGTCCTGTCCGCACCCGCCGTCGCCATTCCGGACCCGATCGCCACGGTCGACTGCGCCGTGCAGGAGGTGACCGGACTGATCTCGCTCGGCGGTCTCGGGGTACCCGCCGAGGTGCCGGGGACCGCCTGTCTGGCGCCCTGAGCGGCGACGGAGGCCGGGGGCCGGTTCCGGGCACGCCAGGACGGCGGGCGCGGGACCGGCCCCCGGCTGTTTCCGGCCCTCTCGGGCCCGGTCAGTCCTTCTTCGCTCGGCTCGGCTGCACCCGTTTCGGCTCGCCCGGCATCTTCGGGTACTCCGGCGGATACGGCAGATCACCGAGGCCGTGGTCGCGTTCGTCGCGCGCGGCGAGGTCGAGCAGGGACTCCAGGGAGTAGCGGTGGTCGTCCATGTCGGCGTGGACGTCACCGGCCTCGGCGAACCGGACCGGCATGGTCGCCAGATCGAAGTCCCTCGGGTGCGCCACCCCGACCTCCTCCCAGCGCAGCGGCGCCGAGACGGGGGCGTGCGGGCGGGGGCGCACCGAGTAGGCGGAGGCGATGGTGCGGTCGCGGGCCGTCTGGTTGTAGTCCACGAAGATGCGCTCGCCGCGCTCCTCCTTCCACCACTTGATGGTGACCCGGTCCGGCATCCGGCGCTCCAGTTCCCGGCCCACGGCGATGGCGGCGCGGCGCACCTGGGTGAAGGTCCAGCGCGGTTCGATCGGCACGAAGACATGCAGCCCGCGTCCCCCGGAGGTCTTGGGGAAGCCGCGCAGTCCGCCGAACTCGTCCAGCACCGCGCGCAGTTCATGCGCGGCGCGCACGGCGTCGTCGAAGTCGGTACCGGGCTGGGGGTCCAGGTCGATGCGGAGTTCGTCGGGGTGGTCGACATCCGCGCGCCGCACCGGCCAGGGGTGGAAGGTGAGGGTGCCGTACTGGGCCGCCCAGACCACGGCCGCCTCCTCGGTCGGGCACATCTCGTCGGCGCTGCGCCCGCTGGGGAAGGTGATGTGGGCGGTGGGGATCCAGTCGGGCATGTTCTTGGGCGCCCGCTTCTGGAAGAAGGACTCCCCGGTGACGCCCTCGGGGTAGCGCTCCAGGGTGGTCGGCCGGTCGCGCAGGGCACGCAGGATGCCGGGGCCGACGGCGATGTAGTAGCGCGCGAGGTCCAGCTTGGTGAACCCGCGCTCCGGGAAGAACACCTTGCCGGGACTGGACAGCCGTACGGTCCGGCCGGCCACCTCCAGCTCCACCGCTTCACCCATGCGAGCCACGGTAGGCGGGCCGCCCGTACCCCGCATATCGGGCAGAACACCACTACCGGGCGGAGAATCTTTGGCATGGATCTCCCGGTGATGCCACCCGTGAAGCCGATGCTCGCCAAGTCCGTGGCGAAGATCCCGCCGGGCATGCAGTACGAGGCGAAGTGGGACGGGTTCCGGGCGATCGTGTTCCGCGACGGCACCGAGGTGGAGCTGGGCAGCCGCACCGGAAAGCCGCTGACCAGGTACTTCCCCGAACTGGTGACGGCCCTCAGGGACCGGGTGCCGAAGCGCTGCGTACTGGACGGCGAGATCGTCATCGCCCGTGGCGGACGGCTGGACTTCGACGCGCTCACCGAGCGGATCCACCCGGCGGACTCCCGGGTCCGTCAGCTCGCCGAACGCACCCCGGCGTCGTTCGTGGCGTTCGACCTGCTCGCGCTGTACGACGACGCGGTGCTGGACGTGCCGCTCAGCGACCGGCGGGCGCTGCTGGTCAGGGCGCTGTCCGGGGTCACCGCCCCGGTCCATCTGGCCCCGGCGACCACTGACACCGCACTGGCCGCGCGCTGGTTCGAGCAGTACGAGGGGGCCGGGCTGGACGGGGTGATCGCCAAGCCGCCGACGCTGCCGTATCTCCAGAACGAGCGGGCCATGTTCAAGATCAAGCATGAGCGCACGGCGGATGTGGTGGTGGCGGGCTACCGCTTCCACAAGAGCGGCCCGGTGGTCGGCTCCCTGCTGCTCGGGCTCTACGACGACCGGGGTGTCCTCCAGCATGTCGGGGTGTCCGCCGCGTTCTCGATGAAGCGCCGGGAGGAGCTGATCGGGGAGCTGGAGCCGCTGCGGATGGCTGATGCCGCCGGGCATCCGTGGGCGGCCTGGGCGGACGAGGCGGCGCACGCGGGGGCGCGGCTGCCGGGGGCGCCCAGCCGCTGGTCCGGGAAGAAGGATCTGTCCTGGGTGCCGGTGCGGCCGGAGCGGGTGGCTGAGGTGGCCTACGACCATATGGAGAACGGGGCGCGGTTTCGGCATACGGCGAGGTTTCGGCGGTGGCGGGGGGATCGGACGCCGGAGAGTTGTACGTATGGGCAGTTGGAGGAGCCGGTTTCTTATGACTTGGGGGAGGTGTTTGGGGGTGGGTGAGGGAGCGTGACAGCTGCGGGCCGGTGGGGCTTGTCGCGCAGTTCCCCGCGCCCCTGTAAGGCGGGCGCTGTACGCCCCCGCGCTGTGTCGTTCGGCCCACTTCTCTCCCGTCCAGGTGAATCCTCGGGGCGCTCCTGAACGCTCGGACAATCGGTGGGTATGGCCATCCAACGACCGATAAGCGCACAATCAGGTACATGAGTGGGTGGGTGGCGACGGTGGGTATGGGTCGGAGACGGCGGATCACACGGGCGGCGGCGCTGCTGGTCGCGGCGGCCACGGTCTCGGTGACGGCGAGCTGCACCAGCGGCACCGGCAAGGACGACGGCCGTGCCCCGGTGAGCCCGCCCCCGGCCACCTCGGAGAGTCCCCGGACGGCCACCGGCCCGGTACTCGCCGTGAAGATCGACAATGTGCCGCAGGCCCGGCCGCAGACCGGGCTGGACGCGGCGGACATCGTCTATGTCGAGCAGGTCGAGGGCGGGCTGAGCCGGCTGATGGCGGTCTACGCGACCCAGCTGCCGGAGGCGGTCGGGCCGGTGCGCAGCGCGCGGGAGAGCGATCTTGAGCTGCTGCGCCAGTTCGACGAGCCGATGCTCGCCTTCTCCGGGGCGCAGAACAAGCTGCTGCCGGTGATCGACGCGGCGCCGGTGCACGCGGAGTCGCCGGGCACCGCCTCCGACGCCTACTCCCGCTCCGCCGACCGCGCCTCCCCGCACAACCTGTATGTGCACCCCGGCAAGCTGCTCTCCGCCCCGCCCGGCGCCGACGCGCTGACCACGGGGTTCCGGTACGGCCCGGCGCCGTCCGGCGGCACCCCGGTGAACTCCACGACCGTGCGCTTCCCCGCCGCCGAGTACACCTTCACCTGGTCCCCGCAGCGGGACCGCTGGCTGGTGGCGATGGACGGCCGGGAGGCGGTCACCACCGACGCGGGGGCCGTCGCCCCGGCGACCGTGGTCGTCCAGCACGTCACTGTCCGCCCGTCCGCCCTCCATGACTCCAACGGCAACTACACCCCGTACACCGAGAGCGTCGGTTCGGGTACGGCCGAGGTGCTGCGGGACGGGAAGGCGTACGACGCCCGGTGGGACCGTCCGGACGCCTCCGGCGGGACCCGGTTCACGACGGACGACGGCAAGCCGCTGAACTTCGCGGACGGGCAGGTGTGGGTGGTGTTCGCCGAGAAGTGAGCGGGCGCCTCCCTCCTGCGCGGACGCCTCCTGCGCGGACGCCTGCTCAGTGGACGCCTGGTCAGTGGATGCCTGGTCAGGGGGCGGTCCGGTCGGCGGTCGGCTCCGTCGGGTTGCGGAGTCCTTCCGCCGCGTCCGCCACCCGGCGGATCAGTTCGAGGAACTGGGTGCGCTCGTCGCTGGTCAGCGGGGCCAGGAGGACCTGGTTCATCCGGGCCGCGCGCACCGAGAGGCGGCGGTGGGTGCGGGTGCCCTCGTCGGTGGGGCGCAGCAGGAAGCGGCGGCCGTCCTGCGGGTCGCGGACCTTGTCGAGCAGGTCCCGGCGGCCGAGCCGGGTGATCACCTCGGCGATGGTCGAGCGGTCGAGCCCCACCCTCTCCCCCACGGTCCGCTGGTCGAGGCCGGGCTCGGCGACGAGCGCGTTCAGGACGGCGAACTGCGGTGAGGTGATCTCCTCGGACACCATCGTGTTCCACAGCAGGTAGTGCGCCTGCTGGAGCCGCCGGGCGAGGTGCCCGGGGTGGGTGGAGATGTCCACCGCGGCCATATGCGCTCCCGTGGTCCGGATCCTGTGGTGATGCCTGATGGCATCAATTCGTTGGTGCACTGAACGATACCGGGCCACGGCACCCTCTGCTCCCGGCCCGGCACCCATCCTGATCCGGAGATATTCCAGCTCTTGACGGTTCCACCGTCCCGGTGGCAGCGTGAGGGACGGCTCGAACAAATAATCAGTGCCCTGACTAATCCGGCCGTCGCGACGGCCCTCGGACCGGTCGGGACGCCGGACAGAGAGGGGGCTCGGGGATGGACAAGGTGGTCGCCTCGGCCGCGGTGGCGGTGGGTGATGTGCCGGAGGGCGCGTCGCTCGCGGTGGGCGGTTTCGGGCTCAGCGGGGTGC
>NZ_JBEXLA010000066.1:0-27823 GCF_040609715.1 Streptomyces sp. NPDC004610
ACCCGCTACGACAAGACCGCCGAGTCCTACCAGGCAGCCGTCACCCTCGCATCGCTCCTGATGTGGGCGTGACAATTGAAGACAACTCCTAGGCCCCCGTCAGTCGAAGGAGATCTGCCACTGCGCCGAGTTCACATCGTTGCCCGGGTCCCAGACCGCCACCTGGCGGCGGCTGTCGTCGACGAACATCGTCGCGTAGAAGTAGCCCCTGTAGTGGTTGTTCCAGAGGGAGACGGTGGAGTTGTTGGCGATCACCTTGCTGCCCTTGGCCCAGATGTCCTCCGCCGTGGTGACACTGCACCCCGTCAGCACATCGAGATTGCTGTTGATGGAGAGCTTCTCGTAGAGCGGGCCGCGTAGTTCGCGGATGCGGACGTAGTGGTCGTTGCTGACCGCGTTGACCTGGCCGTAGGCGTTGAGGGTGTTGTTGGCGTTCAGGTCGCCGCTGACGTTGAGATCGCCGTTGGCCTCCAGGGTGCCGCTGACCTGCAAGCCGCTCTCGGCGTACAGCTCGCTCTTGGCGTTCAGGTAGCCGTGCACCGTGAGACTGTCCTGCGCGGTGACGTTGCCGCTGACCGAGAGGGTGTTGCCGACGGTCGCCCAGCCGCTCACCGACAGCCAGCTGCCCACCGTCGCGCTGCCGCTCAGGTCCAGCCCGGACCGGCCCGAGATCTCGCCCTCGACCGTCAGCCGCTCCAGCGTCGGGTCCTTCACGGTGAGGGTGAGGACGGCGTACTGGTAGACCGGCTCGAAGCCGCCGCCGCCCCCCGACGCCAGGGACGCCTCCACCGTGAAGGTGGTGTCCGAGGCGATGGCCCCGTCGGGGAGGGTGAAGAAGGTGTCGGGGCCGTCGTAGAGGATCTCCCCGTCACCGTCGTACAGCCGGTAGTTCGAGCCGTTGCTCTCCCAGGAGAGGTAGGGGTTGGCGGTGCTGGAGAACTTGGTCTTCGGGGCGGTGGCGCTGTCGTCGTCGCGGGCCAGGAAGGCGTTCAGATAGAAGGCGGGCTCGGTGACGGGCAGCGGGACGGACTTGTGGTGCGAGGTGAATTCCTCGGGGTCCGAGTCGGTGTCGGAGTGCTCGGTGATCCGGAGTTCGAGGGTGCCGGTGCTGTCCACCAGCTCGCCGCTGACCCCGAGGTGGACCGGCCCGGCGAACGGCTCGCCGTCGTCGCCCTGGTAGTGGAAGATCGACCGGTAGAACACGCCCTCACCGGAGAGCCCCAGGTGCTCGGCGGTCACCTGGACCATGGCCCCCGGGATCCAGTTGCCGTCTGAGGAGAACACCGGCTTCGGGTCGCCGGTGAAGTACCCGCCCCCGCCGCTCGCGTCGCCCGGCACGGCTATCTGGATCCAGTCGCAGTAGGTGTCATCGGCTCCGGCGGTCACCGTGATGGCGATCCGGCCCTGGGAGTTGGTCCCCTGGGTACCGGCCTGGAGCGGCGCCGGACTGGTGGCGACCCGGTAGGTGAGCAGCGGCTGATCGGACATGCGGGACCTCCTGATACGGGCGTGCGTCAGCGGGAGCGGTGGTGCGGTGGTGCGGTGGAACGCTTACTGGTTGGACTGGTCCGGCTGGTCGGTGTCGAGGTCGGGGAGCAGGCGCAGCAGCCCCTCTTCGAGCGTGGGCGGACGGTCCGGGAAGCGGGCGTCGGCCGGTGCCGGGGCCAGGTCGTACGGGGTCCAGGGGCCGCCCGGCGGCGGGTGCGGGCTCAGCCAGGACCAGGTGCCGTGCCGGGTGCTGGGCCGCGGGAAGGGGACCGGGCCGTCCTCCGCGGCGCCGCCGACGACCGGGCCGAAGCGGAAGAGGGCCTGGAGGCGGCGGAGCGGGCCGTCGACATGCTGCTGGGCTACGGTCACGGCGGCGGTGGGGGTGATGCCGGTGACGGCGTGGACGCCGGCGCGCGGGTCGATGAGGAGCAGCAGCCGGGTGGGGTCGGGGTCGCTGAAGGTGAGCCGGAGGTAGTTGGCCGGGGCCGACGGTTCGGGGGTGCCGGGCGGGCCGATGCGGACGATGAGGTCCTGGCCGTCGTCGGGGGCGGTGACGCTGTCGAAGCGCTCGTAGTCGTAGCCGCCGTCGGCGGTGCCCCGGTAGAAGCCGATCAGGCCGTCGTCGCGGGCGGGCTGGTCGCCGAGGCGGACGGCGAACGGGTCGGCGGTGAAGGCGGGCGCCGGGGGGTCGAGGCTGGCCTGCCAGCCGGTGGCGCGCAGCGGCGGCCCGTCCAGGGCCAGCCGCAGCCGTGCCTGGACCAGTGCCAGCGGCCGTCCGATGAGCGCGGACAGTGTCTGGTCGGTGCGGCGGCCCAGCGGGTCGGTGGTCCACAGCGTGGAGTCGATGACATCGAGGAACGCGCTGAGGTTGGCCTCGTCGCCGAGCCGCCGGGAGCCCAGCAGACCGGCGATCACCGGGGCGAGCGCCGCGACCTCGGCGAGGGTGGTGAGGGTGCCGTCGGGCGGGGGTTCCCACTGGCCGGTACGGGCGCCGGTGCCGTCGGCGAGGGTGCGGTAGGTGCCGAGGAAGCGGCCCTCGGGGTCGTACAGCAGCAGGCTGCCGTCGAGGTGGCTGGGCAGCAGCCAGCCGGTGACGGGGCTGGGGTCGGCGGCGGTCTCCACCACCCGGGTGCCGGTGGCGGCGTCGAGGAGGTCGAAGTCGAGCCGGGCGGGCTGGAGCGGGCGCGGCGGGAGCTGGGCGACGGCGGCGACGGTCGGGGTGAGGGAGGACTCGGTGGTCAGACCGGAGTCGATGACCAGCGGGAAGTTGCGGTGGTCGTGCAGCCCGCCCTGCTTGGTGTCGGGGCTGACCACATCGAGGACCCGGCCGAACTTGTCGTAGAGGAACAGCTCCGCCAGATGGATCTGGCCCTGCCGGGTGGCGTGGAACTCGGCGCTCTCCCCGCCGGGGAGGTACGGGACGCTGGTGACCCGGCCCCGGTACCGGGCGGGCAGCGCGTCCTCGGACTCGGCGTCGGGGAATCCGGCCAGGCCCGCGACCTCGGTGAAGTGCCGGTCCTGGGGAGTGGGGCGGCGGAAGGCGCGGGTGTCCCGGGCCGCGATCCGTTCGTTGAAGCCGGTCAGTTCCTGGGCGAGGACACCCCAGTCGCCGATCTCGTCCAGCCAGGAGCCGAGCCGGTCGCGCTGGAGGTCGGAGCCGTGCCGGGTGACGAACTCCTTCAGCCGGGCCGCGAACAGGGTGCGCGGATGCGGGCCGAGGGCGGAGACCCCGGTCACGGCGATCGTCTTCGGGGCGGGCGCCGAGCCCGGCACATAGCGGTAGTCGGTGCCGTCGAAGACCCAGCAGTCCTGGCCGCCCGCGCTGTGCGGGATATGGCTGTAGGAGGTCCGCCACTCCATGAACAGCGGCTCCCAGGGCTGGTTCCAGGGGTCGAGGCCCCGCGCGGGCAGGGTGCCGGTGTAGTCGGCGGGGCGGTGCGCGGCGAGGGCCTCGCCGACCTGGGCGGTGGACACCCCGGAGGTGCTCCCGGCGAGGGCGGCGGCGTTGCCCGGGTCCAGCAGGAAGTACTCGGCGAGCAGCCCGGCGATCCCGTCCGGGAGCCCGGCGAGGCCGGGAAGCCCCGGCATCGGCCCCTGCCCGGGTGCCGCGGTGAGCGACCGTCCGCCGACGGTGAGGGCGGTGACCGGCGCGGCCGGGGAGCCCTGGGTGAGCGGCCGGGTGGGCAGCGGGCCGTCCTGGACGACGGCGTCACCCGGCGGCATGATCCCCGACACGCTCACCACCGGATTGACGCCCCGCCAGAACGCGGGCCGGGGCACCGCCTTGAGCGCGGCCCCCTCGGGCAGCCCTCTGGCCGCGGCGAAGGCACGGATCCCGGCGGCCGGCGCGTCATGGGCGTCCGCGCCCGGGGCCAGCGGGGCGGGCTGCGGCACCCGGGCGGCCAGTTCCCGCGCCTGACCGGCCCGCTCCCGCACGGTGTGGGCGAGGGAGCCCGCCCGGGTGGGGTCGAGTTCGGCCTGGAGATCCTCCTGGTCCGGCGCCCCCACCGGCCGCGGGTCCAGGATGCCGAGCAGCCCCTGCTTCAGCCAGAGCGAGTTCAGCCGCCACTGGAGGTCGTACACCTCACCCAGGAGGGCGTCCAGCCGTTCCTGGTCGTCGTTGAGGGTGGTCAGCCAGGCAGGCGGGGTGAACGGCGGCGGTGGCGGGTCGTCCGGTGACTGATCGGCTGACGGAGTAGGTGACTGATCGGCTGACTGATCGGCCGGCGGCGGGGTCACCGTCCACCGGTAGCCGCCCGACGCCGCGCCGAACGAGGCCGCGTGGACCGCGCGCCGGACCCGCTCGTCGCCGCCCTTCTCGTCGGCGACGGACAGCACATCGTGCAGGAACGCCCGCAGCAACTGCATGTCCTCGGCGGCCGGGTGGGCGCCGGTGGCCTTCAGGGCGTGCCCGGCGAGCGCGGTGAACGCGTCCTCGGTCGTGCTGCCCAGGGAGACGTTCAGCGCCCCGCTGTCCTTGACGGAGTGCAGCGGATCGGGGGCGGGCGGGGTGGACGCGGCCGGGTCCCAGCGCACGGTCAGCGCCAGCCCCTGGTAGAGGCTGCGCACGGCCGGGGCGAGGTCACCGTCCAGCACCGGGTTGCCGGTGAGCCGGGGGTCCTGCCAGCCGAGCCGGGCCAGCAGTTCGGCATAGGTGGTGTCCGGGGGGAGGGCGGCCAGGACATCGGCGCCCGGATCCGAGTACCAGCCGACGACCTGGTAGCCGAGGGTGTCCGCGCCGAGGACGTCGGAGAGATCGTCGACGAAGGACAGCACATGGGAGTTGTGCGGGGCGTACGTCGTGAAGTGCGGGTCGCCCGCGCTCATCGCGGTGAGGAACAGCGGGTCCCGCCCGGCCCGTTCCGTCCAGGGCGTGGCGTCGGAGTGCGGAAAGGCCAGCCCGATCGACACCTGTACCGACTTGGACGTCCGGGCGCTGCGATAGGGGTCGGCGCTGGCCCGCCAGGCGTCCAGGGTGCCGGTGCCGACCAGGGAGGCGCTGGACCGCTCCAGGGCGTGCCCGCGCTGTGCCGCGTACGAGGTGTGCGGGCAGTCGCTCTCGATCACCCAGGCCCGCAGCTGCCGCCGGGCACCGCCGCTGAACCGGGTGACCAGCCAGCGGTTGGGCAGCAGCGGGTAGCCGATCGCGCCGGTGGCCGGGTCCTCCACCCCGTGGCGCAGTCCGCGCGGCAGCGTCCAGTGCAGATGCACCCCGGTGTGCCGGAACAGCGGGTCGTCGCTCTGGCGGTCCCCTTCCTCGGGCTCGGGGCTCATGTAGTCGCGCAGGGCGAGGTAGTTCTGCCGCCAGGTGCGGAAGCCGTCCCGGCCCAGCACGGCCGGGGTCACCACGAGCGCGTCGAGCCCGACCGGTACGACGAGGGTGAGGGGGGCGGCGGGGGAGCCGGGGGAGACCGGTGAGCTGCTCATGCGGGGGTTCCTCCAGTCGCCGGGAAGCGGTCCCCGTCCGGGCCGTCGAACCGGATCGCCTCGGGCACCTTGACCAGTTGCAGGGCGAGATCGGCCGGGCCGACCGGGCCCACGGGCGTGCCGTGCGCGCGGTCCAGGGCGATCTCCAGCGCGGGAATCAGCGACCCCAGGTCCAGGACCCGGACGCCGGGGTCGGCGGACGGCCGCAGATGGGCCAGGACGTCGAAGTCGACATCGGCGCCGAGCTGCTCGCCCAGCGGCAGCCGGGGCCCGGCGTCCGGCAGCAGACTGCGCAGCGGGATCAGCCCGTCGTCCTCCACCCCGAACCGGAACCCTTCCTGCGGTTCGGCCAGTTCGACCGTGGCGGGCACCCCGTTGAACAGGCACAGCAGCACGGCCGGGGAGAGACGGTCCATCCGCAGTACCGGCAGCGCCGTCCCCGCCGCGTCCACCGCCCGCACCGCGAGATTCGGCCAGCCGGACACCAGCCCGGAGCGCACCAGCAGCCCGCACACCGTGCCGAGCGGCCCCCCGGGGGCGTCCCCGGCGACCTCGCGCCGCTCGTCCCGGTGCCGGGAGGCCGCGTCCGCCACCGCAGCCCGCACCACGGCGGCCACGATCTCGTCCTGGAGGGTGTCCCGGCTCGACTGGGCGCCGATCCCCAGCGCCCCGCCGATCAGCGCGTCCCGCCAGTTCGGGTCGGTGTGGAAGAACCGCAGCGACTCCGGCGGCAGCATCCGCGCGTCCGGCACCAACTGCGCGAACGGCACGCCGTACAGCAGCAGCAGCCGGGCCAGCCAGTCCACCACCGGGGCCAGGCGCTCCTTCAGCCCGGCGTCCTCGTCCAGCGCCCGGGTGAGCGCCGTACGGGCCGCGTCGGAGCGCAGATAGGCGTCCAGGTCGGCGCTCGGGTCGCTCGGCGGGGGTTCGGGCGCGGGCGGCGACCAGGGGTCCTCGGGCCGTACCGGTGCCGCCTTCAGCGTGGCGAGCAGCGGCCCGTCCAGCAGCGCCGCGAACGCGGCCCGCGCGCTGCCGTCCCCCGGCCCGCCCCCGGCCGGCAGATGACTGCTGGTGTCCCGGTGGTAGAGGGTGTCGACCAGATCGTGCGTGGCCCGCTTGAAGGCGATCAGCTGCTGCACGAAGGCCGCGTCGGCCAGCGCCAGCGACCGGCCCGTCTCGAACGCGGCGGCCAGCGACACATCGAAGCTGCCCCACCCCGGGTCGTAGCCGAGCAGGGCGTCCGCGCTCGTGGCGGTCGCCACCCGGTCCACGGCGGCGGGCAGCACGGGGGTGAGCGGCCCCCGGTACCAGCCGAACGTCCGCTCGCCCGACCGGGTCCGGTACGGCAGCGGCACATACCCGTCGCCCATCCGCCGGGCCACCTGCCGCCGGGCGGCCGGGACACCGTCGGTGTCCTGGTACGGGGAAGGCAGCCGCAGCCACATCTCCTCCCGGGTCGCCGGACGTGAGCCGTCCGGGGTGTGGGCGAGCCCCTCGGCCAGCGCCCGGAAGTGCGCCTTGCCGTCCGGGTCCGCCCAGAACGACCACCCGCACAGCGACAGCAGCGCCACCGACGTACGCCCCCGGAAGTCCGGCGCCCCGGACCCGAGGAGCCGCTCATGGCCCTCCAGCGACACCAGATGGACGATGTTCTTGGTACGGGCCTCGGCGGGCGAGCCGGGCCGGGCGGCGGCCGGGAACCGGTTCGCGACCACCACCGAGAACAGCCCGTCCTCCTGGATCCCCAGGATCGGCCGGTCCCCGGTGTTGGCGCCCCGGCAGTGCGCGAGATACGGCAGTTCGGCCAGCCGGGGCGCCACCTGCGCGAACGCGGTGGCCGGCACCCGGATGACCTCGCAGGGGTCGTCGGGCCCGATGTCGGACTCCCGCCGCAGATCGGGCTTGAGCACCTCCGGGTCGTCGGCGAGGAAGGCGCCCACGGTGCTCGACTCGCTCCGGTTCGGGGACCCCGTCCCGCCGAGCAACTGGTCATCGGTGAGGACCAGCAGCGCCAGCCAGGGAGCGCCCCGGTCCGCCCCGCGCAGCGGACGCTCCCACGGCAGCATCGGATCGCCCAGCACCACATGCGGCAGCACCTCCGCGAACCGCCCCTCGGAGGCGTCCGGCGGCTGCCGGGCGAGCACGGCCGTGGTGTCGACGGCCACCTGGGGCGCCCGCACGGTGAACCGCTGCACGGCCCGGAACGTCCCCCCGACGGTCCCCGCGCCCGCCCCGGTGCCGGTGCGCAGGGCGTGCGTGGCCTCGATCCGGTAGTCACCGGCGGACAGGGCGGGCAGATAGTGGTCGTGCAGTTCGATGTCCCCGACGGGGATGGTGTCGCGGGCGGGGTGCTGCGGGCTCTGGCTCGCGCTCACGTACGGGCTCCCTCGGGTCGCGGCTTGTCGCGGTCTGTCGCGGTCTGGGGGCGGGGCTTGGGGCGGTCTTGGGGGCGGGTCTTGGGGGTTCTGCGGGGTGGGGCACCGGCGGTGCGGGCCCTAGGTGTCCTACGAGCCCTAGGTGTCCTATGGGTCCTACGGGTTCTGCACCAGCGGCGCCCGTTGGTACAGGTGCGCCGCTCCCGCCGCCAGCGCGGCCAGCCCGTCCCCCGGGTCCTTGAGCAGCCCGGCGTCGGCCAGCGCCGCGCCCACCTGGTCGCGTCCGGCCCGTGCTGTCCCCCGGTCGGTCTGCCCGATCCGCGCGACGCACGAGTCGTCGGGTACGGAGACGTAGTCCCGGTCGGCGACGGGTGAGGTGGGCAGGGGGGCGAGGCCGGGCGGGATCTCGTCGGCGCTGTACTCGCCGAGCGGGAACACCCCGCGTGAGGCGGCCAGTTCGGGGCGGGGCGCCTGGAGGTCGTAGCCGACCGGGCGGCCGGGCAGTACCTCCGCGTCCGGCGCGTCCGGGGTGTGGGTGAACGGGGAGGGCGGGGCGCCCCACAGGGACGCGGCGAGATTGTGGGTGCGGGCGGTGACGGTCCAGCCGTCCAGCGGGGCCGCCTCGTCCTCGTGGTACAGCCGCAGGCGGTGCTCGCCGACGAGGCCGGTGCGGTTCATGGGGCGGATGTCGACACCGGCGGTGTCGTGGGCGGCGGGGGAGGCCAAGGGGTCCTCGCCGAGCCGCAGATGACTGGCGGGCAGCGCGGACTGGGTGAAGAACCGCAGGTCGCGGGCGCGGGCGTACCAGATCTTGCCGCTGCTCGCGGGGTCGGGTCCGGTGTCCTCGGCGGTCTTGTCGATGCCGTTGACGGGCCCGATGGTGATGACGTCCGCCGATTTCGGCAGCATGCTCGCGAAGTCGTCCCAGCCGAGGGCCGCCACCTCCCCGCCGTCGCGCGGGGGCCCGAAACCGATGGTCTTGGAGAACCCCACGAAATGGGCGGTGACCGAGCCCCCGGTCGGCGGGCCCCACACCTCCAGATCGGCGCCGACGGAGGCACTGATCGTCTTGTGGATGGCCCCGATGTTGACGGTGTACGAGGCGCCGATGCTCACCGAGATCCGGGCGTCGAAGGAGAACGGCCGCCAGGACACCAGCACATCGGCCTGGGCCGTGAACCAGGCCCGGAAGTCCCCCGCGTGGAAGACGATGCTCAGCCGCCCCCCGGCCATCGCGCACGAGGGCGTCACCGCGAGATACGCCTCCGCGGTGATCGTCACCTTGTCGCTCACCGCCCACTTGATCCCGAGCCGTGGCGCGTCCGGATAGGAGGCGGGGCGCCGGAACGACGGGTGATAGCCGCCCAGGGTGACCACGAACTGCCCCGCGTTCGGATGGGGCCCGAACCACACCGCCGCCGCGAACCCGCCGGTGAGATGGCAGTCCGGAGTCAGCACGTACGACACCGGCGCCAGCTCGGCGGCCAGCATGAAGCTCCCCACCAGTGGCTGGATCACCGCCTCAAGACCCAGCTCCGCGTACACATAGGTACGGGTCGCCGACTCGGCCGGCATCGGCAGCTGGACCGTAGCGGTCCCCAGCACGGCGAGCGCCAGCTCCGCACCGAACTCGGCGGCCAGCAGCACCTTGGAGTTGACCACCTCGGCGACGCTGAACTCGATCCCGAGGGCCAGCCAGTACGACCCCTGGCGCGGGGCGATCCACTTGCGCGGCGGACTGCCCTGGACAGCGGAGGCCCGCCCCTCCAGCACCTCCAGCATCCCGGAGGGCTTCAGATTGGCGTCGGGACCCTGCTTGTTCAGGGCGAGTAGCGGGAACCCGGACACCTCGCGGGGCGTCGGCAGCTTCAGCTCCCGGTTGAACCCGAACCCCGCCATCAGCCCGGTGATCAGAATCGGCGGCGCCGCCACGATCGGGGCCTCGACCTGCGCGAACACGAACAGGGACGGTTCCCCGCTCTTGAGCTGTGCGTAGGAGCCGACCGCCGCGAGCGAGAAGTCCGGCACGGCGACGGTCGCCGTCCCGTCGTACTGGAACGCCACGTCCTCGTCGAGCTGGTCGTCGGGCAGATGCAGCAGCGCGCCCTCGATCTCGATCGGCGGGGCGACATACCCGATGCCGACCCCGTCGAGCCGGAAGGCGGGCGCGAACCGCTCCAGCGACGACCCGACGGCCAGCCCGTCCAGCGACATCCCGAGCGGCCCGAGCTGAATCCCGGCGTCGAGCCCGAAGAGCAGGGTGTTGTGCTGGTAGATGATCCCGACGCGGTTGATCTGGACGACGCCGATGGTCTTCTGGACGGTGATCCAGACGCCGGAGGTGGAGGGGGTACCGGTGGCTTTGGCGGGGGCGGCGGGCGTGTTGCCGGAGGTGTCCCCGGTACCGGTACCGGTACCGGCGCTGCCGTTCCCCGCGGATGAAGTACCGCTCGTGGCGGGCAGACCGAGGGCGACCGGGGTGCGCTCCTCGCCGATCCGCAGCTCCGCGAGCGCGGCGGGCCCGCCCTTCAGTCCGCCCGCCGGTAACGCCACCACCTGGGCCTGCGCGAGCAGCGCGTTGGCGGCGCCGGTCGCGGCGGCGTCGATCACCCCGGACGCGTACAGCACCTGGAGGTTGTCGACGGCGAGGCTGCCGCCGATCTCGGCGAGGAACCCGCCGACGAGGGGCAGTTCGGTGAGATCGATCCCGGCGGACAGATCGACGCCGACGACGAACTGCGCGGGCCCGCCCTGCGGTTTGACCCGGACGAACTTGGCGTCCTTCAACTCGATGCGCAGACCCTCGGGGATATCGGCGGCCAGCTCGGCGGAGAAGTGCGCGACCCAGTCCCTGAGACTGACCTTGGCACCCGCGTCGGCGTCCTCGGGGGAGTGATAGGTGGCGACGAGGAGATCGGTCCCGCTCTTCTCCTCATCGAGCGTGACCCCGAAGGTGAACCCATCGACATCGAGGGTGCCGCCGTACCGGGTGGCGGCGCCGTCGCGGGTGATGGTGAGGGAGAGGGTGGCGGTGATGCCGTCGGCGATGGTGATACGGCCCTGGCAGGTGAAGTCGACGGCCTTGGTGCCGGTGTCGAAGGAGAGCCAGAGGCTGGTGAGTTCCAGGGACTTGAACGGCTCGGGGACATCGGGAAGGCGCAGGGCGCTGAGGACATCCCCGATGCCGATCTCCTTGCCGGTTGCGAGCCCGCCGTTGAAGGCCCAGCCGCCACCGCTCTGGGCGGCGCTGACCTCTATGTCGATGGAGTGACCGAGGGAAATGGTGCCGGACACCATGGCCACGAACTGCGCGGCCGGTTCGTAGTACAGGGACATGGACATGGATGTCAGGGAAAGGGGTCCGATGTCCCAGCCGCCCGTGACCGTCATGGTGATGAAGTACGCCTCACCGAGAAGCGCGTCGACCCGTAAGTCACTGATGGTCAGTCCGGCGGGTATCTCGTCCCCGGGTATACCGAACGAGTTCAGCAGTGAGCGGACGTTGACCGGCTTTCTGTCGTGCGGGGTGCCCTCGATGGTCAGGTCGGGCAGCCACAGAGCGATGTCCAGGCCCAGTCCCTTGATGTCGAGCGCGGCGACGACGGCCATGGACGTCACGTCGTAGGCGGCCGGTACGGCTCCATCTCTGGGGGTCAGCCGGTAGTCGAACCCGGCGACGTCGCGGGCCGCGAAGTCGAGGGTGACCAGCCCTTCTCGCGCGCTCTGCCAGATGGACGCATCGCTGAGGAGTCCACCCAGCTTGTCCAGTTCATCGGTGAATGCCCCCGGCTTCCGTGGGCGTACCTCGGCGGTGAGGCGCCCATCCGTGCCCTCGGTCACGGTGGCCACCACCTCGACGGCATCGAGGGCGCCGCTGAGAACCAGGCTGACGGTGCCGTCCGCTGCCACGGTCAGGGTCACGCCGGTCACCGCGAGCGTGACGTGTCCGCCGACCGGCCAGGTGGTGGACGCGCAGGTGAGGGTGAGCGTCAGTCTGGTGCGCCCGCCGTCGATCTCCGCCGCACCCGAGTCGGCCGTTCCCTGGCAGGTGCCGTCGGGGAACGTGGCCAGCATGTCCGTGAGTGGAGCGGGGAGCGCGCTGTCGGTGGAGCGCAGGGCGGGTGGCCGGCCCAGGCCGGTGAGATGCGTGCGCAGAGCGTCGAGATCCATCGAACCCCCTCTGTCGGATCGCGGTGCGGGTGATGTCCGGTCAGCGGGGATGGGTTGGGGCGCCGTTGTCCAGTATCAGTTCGGCCACCGGCCGGGGCACCGGGAGACCCTCGAACTCACAGCGGTTGGCCTCCCCGCGGAGTTTCCGCGACAGGGCGTCCCATGAGTTCACCGCCCATGAGAAGTCTGGGTTCACACGCTTGTCCACCGGCTTGAGCACAGTGCCCTGGGACCATGGCGCCGGCCAGCCGTCCATGAGGCTTTTATGGAATCCCCCGAATCGGGCCATCTCCGCAGTCATCCGAATGGTTCTGTGAAATGCGGCTTCGGCTGTGGCCTGGTCCTCTTCGTGTCTTACCTGAGTTACTATCTTGCGTAGATAGTGGTAGAGAGTCTGTAGGTCTCCGAGCAGCTTCTGCCCGGAGAGATGATCCGCTGAAATGTCTCCGGTGTAAGCAAGTGAAATGGGTATGCGGGGAGCGGCATCATTGAGACCCTGTGGGGTCATTCCTGGGATCTTGTCCACGGCGAAATAGTGTTCCGTGCCGAGGTGCAGGATTGACCAACCCTCCAGGTACAGATTCTCCTTGAGAAAGTACAGACGCACCTGGCCGTCCACCAGCGTCACTTCGACCCGGAAGAATCGCGCGTCGCCCTGACTGCCCGGGGTGTACGACGCGAACCGCGCGCGGAGAAACTTGATCATCGCGCGGTATGGAGATTTGTACGGGACTTCTAATCTGTAGGCATGAATGTCCGCAGGCGCAACCATTCCCCGCAATCCCCCCACCGGATTGAACACCGCCGTGGCCCGCCACAGGCTCTCCGCCGGATGGCGGAACGCGCAAGCCTGTGACGGGCCGGAGGAGGAGTTTTCGGACATGGGAGGGAAGGTGCGGGTTATACCGAACGACACCCCCTGAGACAGAACGGGCGAAGATCCGCTCAGAGCCAGCCGGGCACCACGAAGATCGTCCAGGTCACCAGCGGTGCGATCACCGCCATGCTCATCCCCCAGGTCATCAGCCTGCGGAACACCACCTCCCGCTGCTCCTCCGGCGCGTTCGCCGTCACCAGCGCCCCGCTCGTGGAGATCGGCGAGGAGTCGACCACCGACGACGAGATCGCGAGGGCGGTCACCATCCCGACCGCCCCGACCTCACCGGCCAGCAGAAACGGCACGGCGAGCGGGATCAGCGCGCCGAGGATGCCCGTGGTGGACGCGAACGCGGACACCACCGCCCCGATCCCGCAGATCAGCAGTGCCCCCAGCAGCGGCGCGCCGATGTCGGCGACACTCGTCCCGAGCCAGTCGATGGTGCCGATGCGCTCCATCATGCTGACGAAGGTGACGATCCCGCAGACCAGCAGCACGGTCGACCAGGCACACCGGTCCACGGCACCCTTGGCGGACTCGGGGGAGAGCAGCGACAGCACGACGGTCACGGTCAGCGCGAGCATCCCCACGTTCAGATCGAAGAAGAGCGCCCCGACCACCAGCCCGAGCAGCCCGATCAGGGTGAGGACGCGGACCCGGTTGAGGCGCAGGCCGGTGGGGTCGTCGAGGGTGACCGTACTGGTGGTGGCGGCGGGAGCCGTGCGCAGTGCGGTGCCGCCGCCCCCCGACGGCGTACCCGCCCCGCCCCGGGGCGCCGTCCCCGTGCCACCGCCCAAGGCGTCCGTCAGATCGTCCGCCCGCCGCCCGAGCAGTTTTCGCCCCCCGAACATGAAGAAGACAATCACACACAACACAACATTGAACACAAACGAACTAACGAACAGCAGCGTCGGATTCCCCGGCAGATCGTTGCGCTCCACCACCCCATTGGTGATGGACCCGAAGATACTGATGGGTGAAAATCCCCCGGCGCTCGCCCCGTTGATGATGAACAGCCCGAGCAGCACCGGATTGATGCGATAGCGGACGGCGAATCCCATCCCGATCGGGGCGATGATCGCGACCGCCGCCGGCACCACCGCGCCGACCGACGTCAGCACGGCCGTGACCAGGAACATCACCCAGGGAATCAGGGCGATACGACCGCGCACCGCCCGGGTGGAGGCGTGGACGAGCCAGTCCACCGTGCCGTTGTTCTTGGCGATGGCGAAAAGAAAGGTGACGCCGACCAGGACGACGAACAGATCGCCCGGAAAGCCGCCGAAAATCTCGTCCGTGGTCTCGTGGACGAAGAATGTGCCGACAAGGAACGCGGCGACGATCGCCAGCGCCCCCATATGTACGGAGGTAAAGGTGGCGATGGTGAATACCAACGCCAGCGCGATGATGGAGATGACGTGATCTGACACGAGGCTTCCTCGCCTTCGGTCGACGGTCATGGTGCGGGCGCACCGGCGCGGCCCTGTGGGGGAGGGCGGGGGAAAAGAGGTGGGTGTGCCGTGGCCCGGCATGGTGCCGGCGTGTCCCGTTCCGGCATCCCGACGCAGTGAATTCCGTTATGCGGAAGGCAAGTTCCGCGATGGGGAGTATGGAAGCCCCGTAAATCGGCATGCGTCAAGAGGGTGCGACGGAACTTTCTGGAGGTTATCCCGTCCATTGACTCCCTCGCTGGGCGGTATCTATGCTCCGCCATGCCACATGACGGTATAGCGTGCCGCCTCACGGCACAAGCCTTAGGGAGGAGCTTTCCCAGATGACTCTCCACACCGGCCGCCACTTCCTCCAGATCCCCGGCCCCACCAACGTCCCCGACCAGGTGCTGCGCGCCATGTCCGCCCCGACCATCGACCACCGGGGCCCCGAGTTCGCCGAGCTGACCCTCGGACTGCTCCAGCGCATCAAGCCGGTGTTCGGCACCGAGGGACCGGTCGTGATCTATCCCGCCTCCGGCACCGGAGCCTGGGAAGCGGCGCTGGTCAACACGCTCAGTCCGGGGGACCGGGTGCTGTGCTTCGAGACCGGGCACTTCGCCACCCTCTGGCAGGACATGGCCCGCTCCCTCGGCCTGGAGGTGGACTTCGTCCCCGGCGACTGGCGCCACGGCGCCGACCCCGCCGAGCTGACCCGCCGACTGGAAGCGGACATCACCCAGTCCATCAAGGCGGTCTGCGTCGTCCACAACGAGACCTCCACCGGCGTGACCAGCCGCATCCCGGAGATCCGCGAGGCCCTGAACGCCACCGGCCACCCCGCTCTCCTCCTGGTCGACACCATCTCCTCCCTCGGCTCCATCGACTACCGGCACGACGAGTGGGGCGTCGATGTCACCGTCGCCGGATCACAGAAGGGGCTGATGCTCCCGCCGGGCCTCAGCTTCAACGCGATCAGCGTGAAGGCCCTGGCCGCCTCGCGCACCGCCCGCCTCCCCAAGTCCTTCTGGGACTGGACCCCGATCATCGAGGCCAACCGCCGCGGCTACTTCCCCTACACCCCCGCGACCAACCTGCTCTACGCCCTCTCCGAGGCCCTCGACCTGCTCGCCGCGGAGGGACTCCCCGAGGTCTTCGCCCGCCACGCCCGCCACGCCGCCGCGACCCGCGCTGCCGTCCGCGGCTGGGGCCTCGAAGTCCTCTGCGCCGACGAACGCGAACACTCCGGCTCCCTCACCGCCGTCCTGATGCCCGACGGCCACGACGCGGACAAGGTCCGGAAGATCATCCTTGAGCGCTTCGACATGTCCCTGGGCGCGGGCCTCGGCAAACTGGCCGGCCGCATCTTCCGCATCGGCCACCTCGGCCACTTCAACGACCTGACCCTGGCAGGCACCCTCGCAGGCGTCCAGATGGGCCTGGACCTGGCCGGCTTCCCCACCAACCCCCAGGGCCTCCCCACAGCCCTGGACACCCTCCGCACCCCATAACAACAACACCCCCCAACCCAACCCGACGGCCCCCCATCCGCCCCCCTGAACCCCAGGGCCCCTCAGGGGCGCGGGGAACTGCGCGAAATCCCCCCACCCACCCGCACCCGAAATCCCACCCCTCCCAGGGGCGCGGGGAACTGCGCGAATTCCCCCCACGCACCCGCACCCGAAATCCCACCCCTCCCAGGGGCGCGGGGAACTGCGCGAAATCCCCCCACCCACCCGCACCCGAAAACGCACCCCCCCAGGGGCGCGGGGAACTGCGCAAAACCCCGACCACCCACCCGCACCCGAAAACACCCACCCGCACCCCCTCCCACCCCCCGGAGCCGCCCCATGACCCCACCCCACCCCCACCCCCAAACCCGCACCACCCCACCCTCCACCTCACCCTCCACCCCACCACCCCCCACCTCCCCCCCCCGAAGACCAAGCCCTCCACCACCACCTCACCCAAGCCCTCGAAGGCGAGGTCGCCTTCGACGACTACACCCGCCACCTCTTCTCGCGCGACGCGAGCATGTACTCCATCACCCCCCGCGGCGTCGTCTTCCCCCGCCACACCGCCGACGTCCAGGCCACCGTCACCGCCGCCGCCGAGTACGACATCCCCGTCCTCGCCCGCGGAGCGGGAACCAGCCTCGCCGGCCAGACCGTCGGCCCCGGCCTCGTCCTCGACTTCTCCCGCCACATGAACCGCATCATCGACCTCGACCCCGAAGCCGGCACCGCCCTCGTGGAACCCGGCGTCGTCCAGGACCAGCTCAACCGCGCCGCCGCCGAGCACGGCCTGATGTTCGGCCCGGACACCTCCACCAGCAACCGCGCCACCATCGGCGGCATGATCGGCAACAACAGCGCAGGCAGCGGCTCCCTGCGCTACGGCATGACCATCGACCACGTCCGAGCCCTGGACGTCGTCCTCTCCGACGGCAGCACCGCCCGCCTGGAACCCGTGGACGAAGCCGAGCGCAAGCGGCGCGCGGACCTCCCCACCCTGGAGGGCCGCCTCTACCGCGACCTCCCACCCCTCGTCCACGCCAACGCCGCCGCCATCGCCGAGGGCTTCCCCGACTTCTGGCGCCGCGCCTGCGGTTACCGCCTGGACCGCCTCGCCCGCTCCGACACCCCCTTCGACCTGGCGAAGTTCCTCGTCGGCTCGGAAGGCACCCTCGCCATCGCCACCCAGGCGCTGGTCGACCTGGTCCCCAAGCCGCGCCGGACGGTCATCGCCGTAGGCCACTTCACCTCGGTCGTCGCGGCCATCGAGGCCACCGAATCAGCCCTCGCCTGCCACCCGGCCGCCGTAGAACTCATGGACCGCACGATCCTCGACCTCTCCCGCCAGAAGATCGAGTACGCCTCCCTCGGCACGATCCTCCAGGGCGACCCGGAGGCCCTCCTCTTCGTCAGCTTCACCGGCGACGACGAGACCGAACTGATCGACCAGCTCCGCCAGCTCACCACGTCCTGGAAGCGCCACGGCCACGGCTACCACACCCTCCAGGCCATCACCCCCCAGCAGCAGTCGGCCCTGCTCAAGGTCCGCAAATCCAGCCTCGGTCTCCTCATGGCGGCGGGCGAGGGCACCAGGCGCCCCCTTGCCTTCGTCGAGGACACCGCCGTCGACCCCCTCCACCTCGCCGAGTACACCCGCCGCTTCAAAGGCATCCTGGACGAGCACGGCCTCGACGCCGGCTTCTACGGCCACTGCTCCGTCGGCTGCCTCCACATCCGCCCCTTCGTGGACCTCGCCGACCCGCACCAGGTCACCGTCATGCGCACGGTCGCCGAACGCATCAAGGACCTGGTCACCGAGTACGGCGGGGTCAACTCCAGCGAGCACGGCGACGGCCTGGCCCGCAGCGAGTTCAACCGGGAGATCTTCGGCGACGACCTGTACGAGGCGATGCGCGCGGTCAAGGGCCTCTTCGACCCCCACGACCGCCTCAACCCCGGCAAGATCGTGGACGCCCCCGCCATGACGGAGAACCTCCGCGACCCGGCGCTCCCGCCCGCCGCCGAACTCCGCACCCGCCTCACCTTCGACGTCGTCGGCGGGATGCGCGGCGCGGCCGACCGGTGCATGAACATCGGCCTGTGCCGCAAGAGCGACACCGGCGCGATGTGCCCCTCCTACATGGCCACCCGCAACGAGCAGGACTCGACCCGGGGCCGGGCGAACGCCCTGGTCAAGGCACTCTCCGAACCCGACCCCCGCAAGGCCCTGGGGGACGAGCGCCTGCACGAGGTCCTGGACCTGTGCCTGATGTGCAAGGCGTGCAAGAGCGAGTGCCCGCTCGGCGTCGACATGGCCACCCTCAAGGCGGAGGCCCTCTCCCACCACCACGACGAGCACGGCATCCCCCTGCGCTCCCGGATCTTCGGCTCGATCCGCTTCCTCAACCGCCTCGGCTCGGCGACGGCCCCCCTCTCCAACCTCCCCGGCCGCATCCCCCTCCTGCGTCGCCTGATGGACCGCGTACTGGGCATCACCCCGTCCCGCCCGCTGCCCCGCTTCGAGCGCCGCAACCTGGTCCGCTGGTTCAACCGCAACGGCAACCGCAAGCACACCCACACCCCCGCCCCCCAGGGCACCGTCACCTACCTCGCCGACTCCTTCACCACCTACACCGAGCCCAGCATCGGCCGCGCGGCGATCGAACTACTCGAAACCTCGGGCTGGAACGTCCGCCTGGAGAGCCGCGGCTGCTGCGGACGCTCCAGCCTCTCCAAGGGCCTGGTGGACGACGCCAACGAGAAGGCGTTCAAACTCGCCCACCTCCTGGCCGAGACGACCCCCGCGGGCTCCCCGATCGTCGGCTGCGAACCGTCCTGCCTGATGACCCTGCGCGACGAGCATTTGGCGATGCTCCCCGGCGACAAGGCCGTCAAGGACATCTCGGGCCGGGTCCGCCAGGTCGAGGAACTCCTCGTCGAGGCCATCGACGCGGGCCGGCTTCGCCTCAGCGACACGGCCTGGCCCGCCGGCCGCCGCCTCCTCTACCACGGCCACTGCCACCAGAAGGCCGAGGTCGGCACGGCCGCCACCATGGAACTCCTCAAGCGCATCCCCGGCGCCGAGGTGGTCGAACTGGACGCGGGCTGCTGCGGGATGGCGGGTTCGTTCGGCTTCGAGTCCGAGCACTACGACGTCTCGATGACGGTGGGCGACGACCGCCTCTTCCCCGCCGTGCGGGCGGAACCGGAGGAGACGGTGATCGTCGCCACGGGGGTCTCCTGCCGCCAGCAGATCTTCCACGGCACGCAGCGGGACGCCTGGCACCCCGTGCAACTGATCCACGAGGCCCTGCTCACCGACTAGCGGCCCACGGCCACCCATGGCCATGGCCGGAAGAACGGCACACCCCGGCCCGTCCGAACAACGGACGAGCCGGGGCCTCCTCGATCTCCTCGATCTCCTCGAATCTCCTCGAATCTCTTCGATCTCCTCGATGCCGCCTCGGCCTCAGGACAGCAGCTCCACCTCCGCCAGCGTCGCCCCCGCGGACCCGGAGTCGAACACCAGCCGGTACTGGCTGTACGACCCGGCCCGGTCGACGGAGAACGCCCTCACCTGCCGATCCCACGCGAACGACTCACCGGACCGCGAGTCCAGGGTGCGCCACTTCTCCCCGTCGCTCGACCCCTGGAGGGTCCACCCGGTCGGCGCGGTCGTCCGGTCCTTCCCGGAGGTCAGCGTGTACTGCACCGCCTTGGTCCGCTTCGCGACGGGCAGCTCGACGGTGGTCACCGCGGCCTCGGTCCCCGAGGTGTTGTCGAAGAGCGCGCCTTCACCCAGCGACACATCCCCCCGGGGCTCCGGCACCTCCCCTCCCTTGGTGATCGACACCGGCGCGGCGTTCTTGCCGGTACCCCACCGGGACGGCTTGGACCCCATGTCGAACTCCAGGACCCCGCCCTTGGCGATCACGGAATGCGGAAGCGCGGTCGAGTTCCACGCCTTCCCATTCACCTTCAGCCCCTGCACATACACATTCTTCGTACTGTTCTTGGGCGCCTTCACCACCAACTCGCGCCCGTTCTCCAACTGCACGGTCGCCTTGGTGAACAACGGCGACCCGACCGCGTACTCCCCACTCCCCATCACCAGCGGATAGAACCCGAGGGCCGAGAAGAGGAACCACGCCGACTGCTCCCCATTGTCCTCGTCCCCGTGATACCCCTGCCCGATGTCACTGCCGGTGTAGAGCCGGGACAGCACCTCGCGCACATTCTTCTGGGTCTTCCAGGGTTCCCCGGCCGCGTCGTACATATAGAGCGCGTGATGGGCGACCTGGTTGGAGTGGCCGTACATACCCATCCGGACGTCCCGGGCCTCGGTCATCTCATGGATGACACCGCCGTAGGAGCCGACGAAATCGGGCGAGGCGGTCTCCGGAGTGGCCAGATACTCATCGAGCTTGTCGCCCAGCCCATCGCGCCCCCCGTACAGATTGGCGAGCCCGAGACTGTCCTGCGGGGCGGTGAAGGCGTACCCCCACCCATTGGTCTCGGTGTAGTCGTACCCCCACACTCTGGGGTCGTACTTCTCCGACTCCACCCGCCAGTCACCCGCGAGATCGCGCCCCTGGAAGAACCCGGCCTCCGCATCGAAGAGACTCACATACTCCTGAGCCCGGTTGAGGAAATAGGCGGCCTCTTCCTTGTACCGCTCCTCACCCGTCTCCCGGTACAGCTTCTCTCCCATCTTTCCAATGCCGAAGTCATTCAAATACCCCTCCAGCGCCCACGAAAGACCCTCGTGCGTGGCGGTGCTGGTGTAACCGAGGAAGGGCGAGGTGTCCATCCCCTTCCGCCCGACCCCGGACATCGGCGGCACGACGGTAGCGTTCTTCACAGCCGCGTCATAGGCCGCCTCCGCATCGAAGTCGACCCCCTTGACATACGCGTCGGCGAAAGCGACATCCGACGACGTACCGGTCATCAGATCGGCATACCCGGGCGACGACCACCGAGACGTCCACCCCCCGTCCTTGTACTGCTGCACAAACCCGTCCACCATCTCCCCGGCCTGCGAGGGCGAGAGCAGCGAGTAAGCGGGCCAGGTCGTCCGATAGGTATCCCAGAACCCGTTGTTGACATACACCTTGCCCTCGACGATCTTCGCGCCGGTGTGGGTCGGGGTGTCGGGCCCCGGCATGGGCGAGAACGGCGAGGCGTACTTATACGTCCCGTCGACCTTCTCGAACCCGGAGTTGGGATACAGATACAGCCGGTAGAGACTGGAATACAGGGTGGTCAACTGATCGGGCGTGGCCCCCTCGACCTCCACCTTCCCGAGAATGTCGTCCCACAGCCGCTGCGCCTTCCGCTGCACACTCTCGAACGAGGTCCCTTCCGGAGCCTCTTGACGCAGGTTGTCCTTGGCCTGGTCGACGCTGATGAGGGAGGTGGCGAGCCGCAGCGTCACCTGCCGTTCCTCCCCGGCGTCGAACCGCAGATACCCCTTCACCCCACTGGACGACCCCTCCGTCACCGGCTTGTCGAAGACGCCGTAGACAAACAGCCGCGTCGCACCCGTCGACAACCCGGACTTGACATCCGAATACCCGGTGACGACCCCGTTCTCCTTGTCGAGCGTCAGCCCGGCCTGATCGGTGACATTGTCGAACAGAACACTGGTGTCGTCGCCGGGATAGGTGAAGCGCATGACGGCGGCGTGGTCGGTCGGAGCGATCTCGGTCTTGAGCCCGTTCTCGAAGGTGACCCCGTAGTAATAGGGCCGGGCCGTCTCGTTCTCGTGCTTGAACGGCAGCGCACGGGCACTCCGCCCCAGATCCGGCGTACCACTCACCACCGACGGCATCAACTGGAACGTCTGCCGGTCCCCCATCCAGGGACTCGGCTCATGACTGGCGCTGAATGCCTGGATCGTCGGCAGATTGTCCGCGTTGTTGGCGCGAGCGTAGTCGTAGAGCCAGCTCAACGACCCGGCATTGGTGACGGGCGTCCAGAAGTTGAACCCATGGGGAACGGCGGTGGCGGGAAAGTTGTTGCCACGCGAGAACCCCCCGGAGGAATTCGTCCCACGCGTGGTGACGGCATAGTCCGAGAGATGATCCTTGGGCTTCTCAGGCTTCACCCGCTCGATCACCACATCATCCAGCCACCCCCGGAACTTCGCGGGCCCCTTGGGCGAGTCGTACCCGATCAGCACCCGGTCGACGGTCTTCCCCGCAGCGACCGACCCGATCCCCGAAACGACACTGTTCCACTGATTCACATACAGCACCTTGGAGTCACCCTGACCCCGGGGCGTGAGCGGAAACCCATGCTGATCGGTCGCCCGCAGCTCGCTCAGATAACTCCCGTCCGTAAAAACGAGATCGACAGCGACATTGGTCGCGTCATAATCCAGATCCCCGTCCGCCATGGACGGAAAGACCTTGTACGACAGCTGGGTGTCCCGCCCGACGGCCACATTCACATCGAAGACCTTGTTGTACGAGTACGCCCGCCCATCGGCGAGATGACGCCCCGCGTAGCGCAGCGCCCGCGTCCCCGTGAACCCGGCCCGCGCCTTCGCGGTGGCCGACCCCACGGGCCCGGTGTCCACCAGCGACAGCATGTCCTGCGGTACGGGGTTGTCGGTCCCGCCGGTGGAGAACTGCACATCGGCGAGTTGGGTGATCGGCCCACCGTTGTTCCGGCTGATCTCCAGCCGGAAGTGCCGGTACTCGGCGGCCTCGGCGAGATCGTACGACTTGGTCAGGAACCGCTCACCGAAGGACTGACCCTCGCGCGTATCGACGGTCGTCCACTGATCACCATCGACGGACCCCTTGAGGATCCAGTCCCTGGGATCGCGCTCGTCGTAGTCGTTGGCGGAGGTCAGCGCGTACGTCACGACCTTCGCGGGCTGGTCCAGCTCGAACTCCAGCCACGCGGTGGGCGCGAACGCCAGCCACTTGGTGACCGGCTCACCGTCGATGAGGTTCTCCTTGACCTCACCGCCACCGGTGTTCTCGGCGCTGGCCCGGACTTCGGTCACATGGTCGGTGATGTTCCCCGGGATACCGGTCGTATAGCCCCCGTCCACACCGCCCGACCGCTTGACCCCACCGGGCCCGGTGTCCACGGTGTTGAGCCAGTCGGGCGCCGGCTCACCGGACTCGAACGAGGACGAGAACTCCCGGTCGGCGGCGGCTGCGTCGGCGACGCCGGGCAGCGCGACGGCAGCGCCCTGCCCACCCGCCACCAGCGCGAAGGCGGCGGCGAGAACGACCGCCGAGCTGTATCTGTACCGGACCAGGTGCCGTGTTCTGTGCTCCATGCGCGAGCACCACCCTCCCACTGCTGGACAACGTTGTCAGCTGCTGTTCGCAAGGACCAGTAGTGGTGCAAGGGGTCAGGGATGTCAAGGGTGTTGGTCGGGGTGGTGGGGTGAGGGTGAGGCGCGTCTGGGTGGTCTTTTGCGCGAGTTGGCCAATTCCCTAGGTCGCTGCGGGGTGGGGCGGTGTGGTCAACTTGACTTCTCACAGTGACTGAGCGATTTCTGTCCGTAATTGCAGGGGGAAGGTGTGTCCATGCAGAACGTGCCTTGGGGATTACGTCTGGTGACGGACCGGTTGCCGGTGGCGCCGCCGCCCTACGCTGGCGTCGAGCTCGATCCGCTGACGCAGTTGGCCCGATACACCGACGAGGCCGGGCAGGTCGTCGAGATGGGGAAGCACGGAACGAGCAAGACGAAGGGCACGGCTTCGATGTCCGGGGGATCGGGCGGCGGTGATGGCGAGAAGCCGAAGCCGCAGGTTCAGGATGATGTGACGACCGACTACGAATCCGACTGACCGGGTGGGCCCGGCGGTGATGGTGGTGACGTCCTTGGACGACGTCACCGCCGACCTCGTCATCGAGGAACTGAACGACCTCGGTGCGCTGGTGGTGCGGGTCGATCCGGCGGACATCGGCCCTGATCTGACCTTCGGGGCCGTGCTGGGCCCTCGTGGGTGGACGGGCTCGCTGTCCACCCCGAGTCGGACGGTGGCGCTCTCGGACATCGCAGCCGTCTACTACCGGCGGCCCAGTCCTTGGCTGATGCCGCGTCTCGAAGGCTCCGGCGAGCAGACGCGCGCGTTCGCTGCGGCCGAGGCCAAGCACGGCCTCGGTGGCGTCCTGACGGCCATCCCGGGGTGTCGGTATGTGAATCACCCGGCCGCTGTCACTCGCGCGGAGTTCAAGGCGATTCAGCTCCAGACGGCGCTGGGCATCGGCCTCGTGGTTCCCCCGACGCTGATCACCAACGATGCGGAACGGGCAAGGGAATTCGTCAGGGAACACGGTCCGGTGGTCTACAAGACCTTCCGGGGGCTGCCCGCCTCGGACGACGGGCGGGCGGGGGCGATCTGGACTCAGCGGATCGACCCGGAGGCGCTGGACGAGTCCGTCGCTCTGACCGCTCACCTCTTCCAGGCCGAGGTACCGAAGACCGCGGATGCCCGTATCACCGTGGTGGGGCGGCGGGTGTTCGCCCAGCGGATCTGTGCCCCTGACGGGGCTCTGGACTGGCGCCGCGGCGACTGGGACGAACTGGAGCATCAGCCGCTCACCGTTCCCCCTGCCGTCACTGAAGCCCTGCTCGCGTACCTCAAGGTGTGCGGGCTGGTCTTCGGCTGCTTCGACTTCGCCCTGAGGGAGGACCTTCCCCGGGACGCGCCGGAGCGATTTACGTTCATCGAATGCAATCCCAATGGACAGTGGGGGTGGCTGCCCGACTCCACCGACATCGCCGGCGCCTTCGCCCGCCTCCTGATGGAAGGACCCTCATGGTGACCAGTACCGGAGACACCGAGGTCGAGCGGCGCGCGCGGCGGCTTCGCGGCGAGATGGCCGAGGCCGTGACGCGAGGCGGGCTCGAAGGCTGGCGTCCCGCGGTGGAGACGGTCCCGAGGCACCACTTCACACCCGGGTTCTACCTGCCGACCGAGAAGCCGTCACCGCAGGGCATGACGTGCTGGGAGCCGATCTCGGCCGAGCCCGATCCCGAGCGATGGCTCACCGAGACCTACACCGACCAGACTCTCATCACCCAACTCGACGGGGTCGAGCCAGACTGGGACAGTCCTGAGCCCATCGAAGGAGGCTCCCCGACCTCGTCCTCCACGCTCCCCTCCCTCGTTCTGCGGATGTGGGAGGACGCGGACCTCGCCGAGGGCCAGGACATCCTGGAGATCGGGACGGGCACGGGCTACTCCGCCGCGTTGGCCTGCGAGCGGTTCGGGTCCGACGCCGTCACCACCCTCGAAGTCGACCCTCGAAGGCTCGAACGGGCGGCCACCGCGCTGTACGGCCTCGGCTACACGCCGGATCTCGCGGTCGCGGACGGCTTGTACGGGTACTGGCCGTCGGCCCCGTTCGATCGCATCGTCGCCGCGTGCTCCGTCCGTACGGTTCCCCCGGCATGGGTCGCGCAGACGCGGCCCGGAGGGAAGATCCTCACGACCCTCGGCGGCTGGCAGTTCGGCTTCGGCCGTACGTTGCTGACGGTCCACGACGACGGCACCGCCGGCGGCCCGCTCCTGCCGGGAACGATTTCCTTCATGCTGGCCCGCCCGCACCAGGCCCCCAGCTTGGGAAACCCGGCCCACTGGATCTCGCTCCTGGCCGACGCGGACCCGACCACCACCCGTCACACCGTCGACTGGCTCACCGCCGAGACGGAGGCAGCGTTCTTCACTCGCTTTCTGATCCAGTCGGCCCTGCCGACCAGCCAGATCGCCTCGGTCGACGGCATGACATGCCTGATCGACATCGCCACCGGATCGGTGGCCGAACTCAGGTCGGCGGGAGATGAGCTGCGGGTGCGGCAGGCCGGGCCGGTGCGCCTCTGGGACCGGGCTGAGGAGGTTCTCGCCGCGCACGCGGCGGCGGGACACCCCGGCCCGGAAGCGTTCCGCTTCAGTGTCGGCGCGTCGGGGCAGTACCTCCAGCATCCGGAGATGCCCACGCTTGTGGTGGGGTGAGGGCAATCCTGCTGACGAGCCCGCTATGTGGCCTACGGCGACGAAACCGCGACCGTCTCGGTCCCAAATTCAGGTGCCGGAACCGGGCAGGCATCCCTACCCTCGCCCCATGCACCCCGAGCCCACCCTCCTGAACGTCATCGATGTGGAAGCCACCTGCTGGGACGGGCAGCCGCCGCCGGGTTCGGTGAGCGAGATCATCGAGATCGGGCTCACGGTGGTGGACGTTCCGGCGGGTCGTCGGGTGTCACGGCATCGGCTCCTGGTCCGCCCCGTCCGTTCGAGGGTGAGCGACTTCTGCACGGAGCTGACCGGGCTGACGCAGGCCGAGGTGGACCGGGGTGTCTCCTTCGCCGAGGCGTGCGGGATCCTGGTCCGGGAGTACGGGGGCGGGGAGCGGCCCTGGGCGAGCTGGGGCGAGTACGACCGCAGGCAGTTCGCCCGGCAGAGCCAGGCCGACGGGGTGGCCTACCCGTTCGGGTACCCGACGGAACGCACGCACACCAACGCGAAGGCCGTGTTCGCGGAGGCGTATCTGCTCCGCAGGAAGCCGGGTATGGGTCAGGCCCTCCAGATCGCGGGACTGCCGCTGGAGGGACGCCATCACCGGGGGGAGGACGACGCGTGGAACATCGCTGCGCTGGTCCTGGACCTGGTGGGGCGCGGGGCGTGGCCGGTCACGACCACGCCTGGGCGTCCCGCCGCTCGGGAGGGGCTATAGGCGGCTTATGAAAGCCGACCAGGCGGTACCGGTGATGGTCAGGCCGGGGCGGTGGGGCGCCTTGCTGTCGCGGACTGGGACTAGGCCAGAGGCGGTGGCTATGTCGGGGGCCCATTCGACGCAACTCCCTCCGCCGTTGCCGCTGTAGCTCGACTTGACCCACCGAACTGCGGTGTGGTCGGGGGGGTTGCTCATCAAGGAAGTTCCTCCATAACGGACCTGATGAAGTCCGCCGACTCGACTGGGGACAGCGCCGAGGCGCTCAGCAGATCGTAGGCCCACATCCGAGCCTCGACCTCTTTCTTTTCTTCCAGCAGTGTCCCCGTGGTCGTCGCCTCTTCATAGGCTACGAAGGTGCCGTCATCGAGCCGCCACAGGGCCGACAAACCGCCCGCGAGCGCGTGCCCGCCGTGGCTGAAGGGCAGTACCTGAATGCAGGTGGAAGGGGCCAGCGCGATATCCGCCAACTGGGCAAGCTGAGCGCGCATGACTGCCGGACCGCCATATCCCCGCCGTAGTACGGCCTCGTCCAAGACAGCTGCGAAGTCAGGTCGTGGGTCCCCCAGGAGCAATGCAACCCTGGACATACGCCCTATGACGAGATCTTCGATCTCGCGCTCGTCAGCCTTCGGATTGTGAGTCCGGAACTGTGCAGTCGCGTACTGCTCCGTCTGAACCAGGCCAGGGACGATCTGAGGTGCGTACTCCTTGATGACGACTGCCCGAGCCTCAAGGTCCATGCGCCGCCGGAACCTGTCGGGGTGCACCTCCTTCCGAGCCAACGAGTAGAGGTCGGTGAAGACCGTCTCGGTTCCAAAGGCTGCGTCGAGCTTTGCCGGCAGTTCCGGCGGCACTGGGGATTCAGCGTGCTCGATGCGAGATAGGTGGGCCTTCGAGATGTTCACGACACCTGACAGGGCATCAAGACTCATGCCCGCCTGATTTCTGTAGTGGCGAAGCTTGGCGCCGAACATGTGCCGGGCTGAACGATCCGGAGTCAACGGCTTAGGAAGTGCGGCCACGTGCAATCCCCTTGTTCCATCATGCAAGTCGGGACATGAACCAGTGGAGATCCTACGGCGCTAGCTGTGACGCTTGGAGCACACACGGTGAACAGTGCACGTGAGAGAGGTATCTCCATGCCCGACCCCACCCCCCAACCCACCACAACCACAACCACAACAACCACCACCACCCAAGGCCCCCTCCACATCCGCACCGGCGGAGCCACCCCCACCCTCAACGCCTCCCAAGACGCCTACGAGTCCCTCCTGGACCTCCTCACCCGCCTCGGCGTCACCCCCACCCACGCCCGCGTCGACTGGGCCACCGACG
>NZ_JBEXLA010000067.1:0-27746 GCF_040609715.1 Streptomyces sp. NPDC004610
GAGTGGGGAGTTTCCCTGTCCGCGGGGAGATTTAGTGTCCGCCAGCGGGCGACTGATCGTGTCCGCCACCGGGGAGTTCAAGAAGTCCGTTGACAACCCCGCTGGTGGAGCCGTGGGCGCGGGCTTGCCCCCGTGTGCCGCTGGTGTGCTCGGCCGGCCCCTGTGGGCGGCGTTCTGGCGTCGGACCGGAGGAGGCGACCATGGCGGGGCGAATAGTGCGATGGGGGGCCGGACTGGTGTTCGGTGCGGTGTGGTGGTGGGCCGTCGTACGGCTCGCTTTCGCACCGGACGCCGGGGTGGTGGAGGGCGCCGTCGCGGCCGGGGGGTGGGGGTTGAGTCTGCTGCCGGTGCACTGTGTGCCGAAGTCCCGGGCCGCGGGGGCGCTCGCGGCCGGGCGGTGGAGGGCGGCTTGGCGGGGGGCTGGGGTTCGGGGGGTGGGTGGTGGGGTGGTTGATTGAGGTGGCGTGGTTGTTTGAGGTGGGCTGGTTGATTGAGGTGGGGTGGTGGGGGTGTGGGGCCGGGGGCTCGTCGCCATGGGATGGCTGCGCCGCCGTCGCGGCGTCGGAGGCCGGGGGGAGGGCGGTGTGGGGCACCTCCTCCGGGTGACTGACGCGGCCCAGTGGGGATATGCGGGATATGCGGGTCTTGGGTCTTGGGTCTTGGTGGAGAGTCGGCTGGGGGTGCCGGTCTGAGGGGCGGTGGTGTCGGTGGTGTGGGGTGGTGTGGTGGTGGGTCATGGGGGTGCGGATCCGGTCCGGGGCGACCGCGTTGATGCGGATGCCCTGTGGCGGTCGACCTCCGTGGCGAGGGTCCTGGTCAGCTGGACCGCCGCCGCCTTTGCCGCGCCGTAGCGGAGCAGGCCGGGGCTGCTGGTGTCGACCGCACCCGATGTCATGGTGACGATCGAGCCTGGGATCTCGCGGGCGATCATCAGACGGGCGGCCTCCTGGCAGGCGTGGAGCGCGCCCTTGCAGTTGGTGTTCAGGTCCCGGTCGAGGTCTTCGTCCTGGGTCTCCAGGGCCGGGCTGCTGTGCATGATCACGGCGATGGCGGCCATGATGTGCGGCGTCCCGCAGGAGGTGGCGGCCTCCTTGAGGCGGGCGGGGTCGGTGACGTCGAGGGGGTGGGGGTGTGCGGTGCCGCTCGCGGCGCCGGTGACGAAGGTGGTGCGTCACGTGAGGTCGTTTGCGGTGACGGCTATGGGGGGCGTTTCTGATAGATCGTCAATTGCTGGGGTGGGGTGGATGGTGGCCGGGGTTCGGGCGCGGGAGCGGGTTTCGGTGGGGTGTGGGGGAATGGGGGGCCGGGCCCCGCTGGCAGGTCGGGCACCAGTACGTGGGGCGTTCGCGTGAGCCGTCGCCCTGGTCGGCCACCTGGATCGGGGTTCGGCAGCGCAGACAGGGGCGGGCCGCCCGGCCGTAGACGAACAGATCCTGGCCGCGGCGGCCGGTCGTGGTGCGGACCGGGCGGTCGCGGTTGGCTTCGAGGAGTTTCCTGGCCAGGGGCGGGAGCTGGGCGGCGCGGTCGGCGGGGAGGGCGCCGACCGGGAGCCAGGGGGTGGCGCCGAGTAGGAAGCACAGCTCGCTCTTGTAGACATTGCCGATCCCGGCGAGATTGCGCTGGTCCAGCAGAGCTTCGCCGAGGGGGCGGGTGGGGTCGGCGAGAAGGTGAGCGAGGGCGCGGTCCGGGTTCCAGTCCGGGCCGAGGAGGTCGGGGCCGAGGTGGCCGACCACCCGGTCCTCGTCGGAGGTGCGCAGCAGGTCCAGGACGGGGAGGCGGTAGCCGACGGCCGTACGGTCGGTGGTGCCGAGGATCACCCGGATCTGGTGGGCGGGGCCGCCGGTCCAGCGCTGATCGTTGGCGAACACCTTCCATGAGCCGTCCATCCTGAGATGGGAGTGGAGGGTGATGCCGCCCTCGATCCGGGCGAGCAGGTGTTTGCCCCGTGGGGTGACGTCCTGTACCCGGCGGCCGGTGAGGTCGGCCGTGGCGTACTTCGGGACGCGCAGGTCGGAGCGGGTCAGGATTCGGCCGGCGAGTGCGGTGTGCAGTCGCTGTGCCGTCTGCCAGACGGTGTCACCTTCGGGCATGGGTCAAGGGTGGCATGGGGAGGGGAGAGGGGGTGTGGGAACCGGTGGGGAGGGAGGGGAGGCTGGTGCGAGAGCCGGTGGGGTGGGGTGGGAGGGAGCGTGGGAGGGGTGGGCCGGGGCTGGTGCGGGCGTGTCGTGGGGCGGGGTCATGCGCGCAGGCGTAGGCCGCGGGGGGTGGCGATGAAGCCCGCGGCCTCCAGGAGGGTGCCGTAGGGGGAGGTGAGGGCCGCGGTGCCGTTGACGCGTTCGACCGTGACCGTGCCGAGGGTGCCCGCGCGGGCGGACGCGGCCAGTGCTTCGGTCGCCTCCAGGAGCCGGGGGTCGTCGGTGGGCCCGGTCAGGGGGTCGGCGGGCCAGGACAACAGGGTCTTGCCGCCTCGCTCCATATAGAGCGCCAGTTCGCCGTCCACCAGGACGACCAGCGAACCCGCCTTGCGGCCCGGCTTGTGTCCGGCGCCGGTCGGTGGCTCCGGCCAGGGCAGGGCAGCGCCGTAGGCGCTGGCGGGGTCGGCGGCGGCCAGGACGAGCGCTCGGGAGGCGGGGGGTCTTCGCGCACCCCGGGAGCCGCCGGTCGCGTACGGCGAGCGGGGGCCGTTGAGCCAGGGCGCCGGGTCCTGCGGGGGGTGGTCGCGTGGGGAGACGTAGTCGCCGGGGGCGGGGCGGAAGCCTGGGCTGGGGCTGGGGCTGGGGTGGGGGAAGTCCTGGAAGTCGGCGGGGAGTGGGGGGCTCGGGTCGGCCGGGGAGGTGGGGGTGGCCGGGTCGGTGTCGAAGGCCGTTGCCCAGTCGAAGTCGGGGTCGGTGGGGGCAAGGGCGGCGGCGCTGTGGTCGTCGCCCGGGGCTGTGAGGGGCTCGTCGCGTTCGCGGGCGTTGGCCACCGCGCGGAGGCGGTCCACGGCGCCGTCCATCGCGAACTGCGCGGCGCCCAGGCCCTCGACCACATAGCCGCGGCGGGCCTGGCCGCTGTCCTCGAACGCGGACAGGATGCGGTACGTCGCCGAGAAGCCGCCCTCGACGCCCTCGGCCGCGACCGCGCCCCGGGTCACCACGCCGTGCCGGTCCAGGAGCGTGCGCGCGCGGGCGTGGGCGCGGACCGTGGGGTCGGGCTCGGTTGCCGGTAGCAGGGACCAGCGGCCGGCGACGGTCGGGGGGCCGCTGCGGGAGGCGGGGCGGGCGGCGGCGGTCAGGGAGCCGTACCGACCGCGCGGGGCGGCCCGTTTGGCGCGATGGGCGGTGGAGCCCGCGGTGCGGCCCGAGCCGAGGAGCGCGCGCAGGGGGGTCAGGGTGTCGTTGGTGAGCCGGCCGGACCAGGCCAGGTCCCACAGGGCGTCGGCGAGCTGGGGGTCGGTCGCTTCGGGGTGGGTCGTGGACCGGACCTCGTCGGCGATCTGGCGGAAGAACAGGCCGAAGCCGCCGGCCAGCGCGCCGAGCACCGACTCGTGCAGCGCCGTCAGCTCCAGCGGGTGCGGCTCGGGCAGCAGCAAGGGGGCGGTGTCCGTCAGATACAGGGAGACCCAGCCGTCCTTGCCGGGCAGCGAACCGGCGCCCGCCCACACGATCTCCCCGGCCGCCGTCAGCTCGTCGAGCATGGCCGGCGCGTAGTGCGTGACCCGGGACGGCAGGATCAGCTTCTCCAGCGCCGACGCCGGTACGGAGGCGCCCTGGAGCTGTTCGACCGCGCGGATCAGTCCGTCGGCGCCGCGCAGGGCGTGGCCCTTGCCGATGTGCTGCCACTGCGGCAGGAACTGCGCGAGGGCCGCCGGGGGCACCGGCTCCAGCTCCTGGCGCAGCGCGGCCAGGGAGCGGCGGCGCAGCCTGCGCAGTACGGTCGCGTCACACCACTCCTGGCCGATGCCCGCGGGGTGGAACTCGCCCTGGACGACCCTGCCCGCCGCCCCGAGCCGCTGGAGGGCGCCCTCGGTGACGGCCGTGCCCAGTCCGAACCGGGCCGCCGCGGTGGCCGAGGTGAACGGGCCGTGGGTGCGGGCGTAGCGGGCGAGGAGGTCGCCGAGGGGGTCCTTCACGGGCTCGGTGAACGCCTCGGGGACCCCTACCGGCAGCGCGGTGCCCAGCGCGTCGCGCAGTCGGCCCGCGTCCTCGATCGCCGCCCAGTGGTCGGCGCCCGCGACCCGCACCCGGATGGCGCGGCGGGCGCGGGCCAGCTCGGGTGCCCACGGGGGCTCGGCGCCGCGCTCGGCCAGCTCGGCGTCGGTGAGCGGCCCGAGCATCCGCAGCAGATCGGCCACGCCCTCGGCGTCCTTGACCCGGCGGTCCTCGGTACGCCATTGCAGCTCGCGCTCCAGTTCGGCGAGCACCTCGGCGTCGAGCAGTTCGCGCAGCTCCGCCTGGCCCAGCAGCTCCGCCAGCAGCCGCGAGTCCAGCGACAGGGCCGCCGCCCGGCGCTCCGCGAGCGGTGAGTCCCCCTCGTAGAGGAACTGGGCGACGTAGCCGAAGAGGAGGGAGCGGGCGAAGGGGGAGGGCTCGGGGGTGGTGACCTCGACGAGGCGGACCCTGCGGGACTCCAGGTCGCTCATCAGCTCGGTCAGGCCGGGGACGTCGAAGACGTCCTGGAGGCATTCGCGGACCGCTTCCAGGACGATCGGGAAGGAGCCGTACTCGCCCGCGACCTCCAGGAGCTGGGAGGCGCGCTGGCGCTGCTGCCACAGCGGCGTGCGGCGGCCGGGGCTGCGGCGGGGCAGCAGCAGCGCGCGGGCGGCGCATTCGCGGAAGCGGGACGCGAACAGGGCCGAGCCGCCGACCTGGTCGGTGACGACCTGGCCCACCTCGCCCTGGTCGAAGACGACGTCCGCCGCGCCGACCGGGGCCTGTTCGGCGTCGTACTCCGTGCCCACCGCGCGGGGCTCCTGGTCCAGCAGGTCCAGGCCCAGCAGATCGGCGTCCGGCAAGCGCAGCACGATGCCGTCGTCGGCATGCATGACCTGGGCGTCCATGCCGTAGCGCTCGTTGAGCCGGGCGCCGAGGGCGAGGGCCCAGGGGGCGTGCACCTGGGCGCCGAACGGGGAGTGCACCACGACCCGCCAGTCGCCCAGCTCGTCGCGGAAGCGCTCCACCACGATCGTGCGGTCGTCGGGGACATGACCGCAGGCTTCGCGCTGCTCGTCCAGGTACGACAGCACATTGTCCGCCGCCCACGCGTCCAGGCCCGCGGCGACCAGGCGCAGACGGGCGTCCTCGCGGCTCAGGGAGCCGACCTCGCGCAGGAAGGCGCCCACCGCGCGCCCCAGCTCCAGGGGGCGGCCCAGCTGGTCGCCCTTCCAGAACGGCAGCCGGCCCGGCACGCCCGGCGCGGGGGAGACCAGGACGCGGTCGCGGGTGATGTCCTCGATGCGCCAGGAACTGGTGCCCAGCGTGAACACGTCCCCCACGCGGGACTCGTAGACCATCTCCTCGTCCAGCTCCCCGACCCGGCCGCCGCCCTTCTTGGGGTCGGATCCGGCGAGGAACACGCCGAACAGGCCGCGGTCCGGGATCGTGCCCCCGGAGGTCACGGCGAGGCGCTGGGCGCCGGGGCGGCCGGTGACCGTGCCCATGACGCGGTCCCACACCACGCGCGGGCGCAGCTCGGCGAACGCGTCGGAGGGATAGCGGCCGGCCAGCATGTCGAGGACCCCGGTGAACGCCGACTCCGGGAGGGAGGCGAACGGGGCTGCGCGCCGGACCAGGGCGAGCAGGTCGTCCACCTGCCAGGTGTCCAGGGCCGTCATGGCGACGAGCTGCTGCGCCAGGACGTCCAGCGGGTTCGCGGGCACCCTGAGGGACTCGATCGAGCCCGTGCGCATCCGCTCGGTGACCACCGCCGCCTGCACGAGATCGCCCCGGTACTTGGGGAACACCACTCCCGTGGAGACCGCGCCCACCTGGTGGCCCGCGCGGCCCACCCGCTGGAGGCCGGAGGCCACCGACGGCGGCGACTCGACCTGGACGACGAGATCCACCGCACCCATGTCGATGCCCAGCTCAAGGCTGGAGGTGGCCACCACCGCGGGCAGCCGCCCCGCCTTGAGGTCCTCCTCCACCAGCGCCCGCTGCTCCTTGGAGACCGAGCCGTGATGGGCGCGCGCGATGACCGGCGGGGCGCCCTGGGCGGCGCCGGAGCCGCCCATCAGCGCGGCCGGGGAGTGGTGCTCGTCCAGGGTCTCGCCGGTGGCCCGCTCGTAGGCGATCTCGTTGAGCCGGTTGCACAGGCGCTCCGCCAGGCGGCGGGAGTTGGCGAAGACGATCGTCGACCGGTGCGACTGCACCAGGTCCGCGATCCGCTCCTCCACATGCGGCCAGATCGACGGCCGCTCCGCGCCCTCGGAGCCGTCGGCCACCGGTGAGCCGCCCAGTTCGCCGAGGTCCTCGACCGGGACGACGACCGACAGATCGAACTCCTTGCCGGACCGCGGCTGGACGATCTCCACCTTGCGCTGCGGGGACAGGAAGCGGGCCACCTCGTCGACCGGGCGGACGGTCGCCGACAGGCCGATGCGCCGGGCCGGCCTCGGCAGCAGCTCGTCCAGGCGCTCCAGGGACAGCGCCAGATGCGCGCCCCGCTTGGTGCCCGCCACCGCGTGCACCTCGTCCAGGATCACCGTCTCCACCCCCGTCAGCGCGTCGCGGGTGGCCGAGGTGAGCATCAGGAACAGGGACTCGGGGGTGGTGATCAGGATGTCCGGCGGACGGGTCGACAGCGCGCGGCGCTCGGCTGCGGGGGTGTCGCCGGAGCGGATACCGACCCTCACCTCCGGCTCGGGCAGGCCCAGGCGCACGGACTCCTGGCGGATCCCGGTCAGCGGGCTGCGCAGATTGCGCTCCACGTCCACGGCCAGTGCCTTCAGCGGGGACACGTACAGCACCCGGCAGCGCTTGCGCGCGTCGGCCGGGGGCGGGGTGGACGCCAGCTGGTCCAGGGCGGCGAGGAAGGCGGCGAGGGTCTTGCCGGAGCCGGTCGGGGCGACCACCAGCACGTCCGAACCCTCGCCGATGGCCTGCCACGCCCCCGCCTGAGCGGCGGTGGGCGCGGAGAAGGCCCCCGTGAACCAGCCGCGGGTGGCGGGGGAGAAGCCGTCGAGTGCTCGGCGTGCGCTGACCATGCGTCCATCCTGCACCCCGCCACTGACAATCGAGCGGTGGCTGGTCTGACCTGGGCGGATGTCGGGTGGGAGGGTGCGGTGGGGCTTCGCGGGGCGGGGTGGTGGCGCGATGGGGTACGGCCTTGGTGGGGCGGCTGCGGTGCCCGCGGGGTGGGCCGGTGGGGTGGCTGCGGCCTCGGTGGGGAGGTCGGTGGGGTGGCCAGAGCCTGGTGGGGTGGGCCGGTGGGGTGGCTGTGGTCTCGATGAGGCGGGTCGGTGGGGCGGCTGCGGCCTCGTTGGGTCGGGGCCACGGCTCCGGTGCGGGGCGACGGGATGGCCACGGCTCCGATGGAGTGGGGCGGCAACGTGGCCACGGCTCCGGTAGGGCCGGGCGGCGACGCGGCCACGGCCCCGGTGGGCCCGGTCGGCGGTGTGGCGGAGAATGGACGGATGGCCGGTCGGGACGAGCGAGCACGGCACTGGCGGTACGCGGATCTGCCCGGTGTCGATCTGCTGCGTGCCCGCTACATCCACAAGACCTTCGTCCGCCACACCCACGAGCACTTCGTGATCGCCGCCATCGCCGACGGGGTGGAGGTCTTCCACCACGGCGGGGCCGATCAGTACGCCGGTGCCGGGGCGCTCGCGCTGGTCAATCCGGACACCCCCCACACCGGGCGGGCCGGGGTGCCCGAGGGCTGGCGGTACGGGGCCGTGTACCCGTCGCCCGAGGTGATGGCGGAGATAGCGGCCGAGACGACCACCCTGCGCGGCACGCCCGGATTCGTCCGGCCGGTGCTCGACGACCCCTACGCCGTCGCACTGGTGCACCGCGTCCTGCGGGCCGCCGACGAGGGCAACGCGCTGGCCGCCGACACCCTGCTGCGGGTCGCGGTGACCCGGTTGCTGAGGTTGAACGGCGGACCGCTGCCCCAGCGCGAGGTCCGCACCGCCGGGGCCCGGAACGCCGCCCGCGCGCGGGCCGTGCTGGAGGAGCGGATGGCGGATCCGCCGACCCTGGAGAGCCTCGCCGCCGAGCTGGGCACCAGCCCCTTCGCCCTGCTGCGGGCCTTCCGCGACACCTACGGCATGCCGCCGCACGCCTGGCTGACCGACACCCGGGTGCGGCGGGCCCGGCGGCTCCTGGACGCGGGGACGGCACCCGCGGAGGCCGCGACAGCGGTCGGCTTCACCGACCAGCCGCATCTGAACCGGCATTTCGCCCGGATCGTCGGCGTGCCCCCGGGCGCCTACCAGCGTGAGCGCAAGAACGTACAAGACGCCCGTCCGGGGCTGCTCCTACCGTTCGACGCGTGGCAGAAAACACCGCTCTCACCGACATACGGGCCGAGGCCCCCGATAAACCCGACCGGGCCGTCGTCCGCGACGCCCTCGGAGTCGGGGTCGCCGTAGGACTGTCCGGGTTCGCCTTCGGGGTGACGTCGGCGGGCAGCGGGCTCACGCTCGCGCAGACCTGTGTGCTCAGCCTGCTGGTGTTCACCGGGGCCTCCCAGTTCGCGCTGGTGGGGGCGCTCGCGGCCGGCGGGAACCCCTTCACGGCCGCCGCGGGGGCGTTCTTCCTCGGCGTGCGCAACGCCTTCTACGGGCTGCGGCTGTCGCAGTTGCTGGCCCTCCCGCGCGCGGTGCGGCCGTTCGCCGCCCAGTGGGTCATCGACGAGACCGCGGCCGTCGCCCTCGCCCAGCCCACCCGGCGGGCCGCGCGGATCGGGTTCACGGTCACCGGGCTGACCCTGTACGTGCTGTGGAACCTCACCACCCTGCTCGGCGCGCTCGGCGCCGAGGCCATCGGCGACACCGACGCCTGGGGTCTGGACGCGGCCGGACCCGCCGTCTTCCTGGCGCTGCTCGCGCCGATGCTGCGGACCACCACCGAGCGGGCCGTCGCCGGGCTCGCCGTCGTCCTGGGCCTGGCGCTGCTGCCGGTGCTGCCCGCCGGTGTGCCGGTCCTGGTGGCGGCCCTCGCGGCACCGGCGGTGCTGTGGGCCGAAGGGCGGCGCAAGGGGCCCGGCGGGACGCGCGGGCGGGGTTCCGCGGCCACCGCAGGCCCGGCGCAGGGGCGGGAGGAGGACCGGTGAACGTCTGGATCGCGATCGGTGTGACCGTCCTCGGCTGCTACGCCGTCAAGGTCATCGGGCTGCTCGTCCCCGCGGGCGTGCTGGAACGGCCCCTGGTCAAGCGGCTCGCCGCGCTGCTGCCGGTGGCCCTGCTCGCCGCCCTCACGGCCCAGCAGACCTTCGCCGAGGGGCAGACCCTGATGCTGGACGCGCGGGCGGCGGGGCTCGCCGCGGCGGCCGTGGCGCTGGTGCTGCGGGCGCCCTTCCTGGTCGTCGTCGCGGCGGCCGTCCTCGTGACGGCCGGAGTGCGCGCCCTGGGCGGCTGACGTCCCGCGCGGTCAGCCGACACCGTGCCCGTACGCCCTGAGGGTGCGCAGGGCCTCGATCGTCACCATGGGGCGGGCCTCCGCGGTGGGTACGGCGGCCCAGTGGGGCCGGTGCGCCGGCCAGCCGCCGTCCTCCCGCTGCGCCGCCGCGAGGAAGTCCAGGGAACGGGCCATCTCGTCGTCCGTGAACCACCCGCGCGCGAGGGAGTGCGTACCGGGGGCGTAGTCGTGCGGATAGTGGTGTCCTTTGGGCGCGTATCCGGGCCCGTACCCGGCGGCCGGGGCGAACGCCTCCGGGCGCTCCGGATCGAGGACCACCAGGCGCCGGTCACGCACCAGGCGGCCCAGCCGGTCGGCGGCGGCCCGCGCGCGGGGCCGGTCCGGCGCGGACTCCAGGAAGGCCAGGGCGGCCTGGATCTCGTACGGATGCGACCGCTCCAGGGAGTCGACCGCCGTCCAGCAGAAGTCCGTGGCCCGGAACAGCCACGCGTGCCACACATCGTTGCGGCGCAGCACGCCGACCACCGGGCCCGTCGTGAGCAGCTCGCTCGGCGGGTCGGCCACGGCCGGGAGGAACGGAGCCCCCGGAACGCCGCGCCGGCCCGCGTGGACGACCGGCAGCGCGCCCTCCGGCGTGGAGACGCCCGTCAGATAGCGGCACAGCCGCTCCACCCGCTGTCCGCCGCAGCGGCCGACCGCGTCCAGCACCCGCAGCGCGTGCACGGCGTGCAGGGGCTCGCTGACCGGGCCGCGCAGATCGGGCTCCAGGGCGTGGCCGTACCCGCCGTCGGCATTGCGATGGGCGTCCAGCGCGGTCTCTACGGGATCCGCGTCGCCGCCCAGGAAGTGATACGCGAACAGACGTTGCTCCAGCACCCGCGCGGTGAGCCAGATGAACCGCCCCGCGCGCGAGAGCGGGGTGTGCGCCGGGGGCGTGGGGTCGAGCGCGGAGGTTCCGGATGCGGCCATGCGTCCGACCGTAGGGCGCTCGCCGTCACCGCAGAGCCCACCCGGCCGGGGCCCACTCTCAGGGGCGGGATACTGGGGTCATGCGGTTGACGGTCTTCTGGGAGCGGATGGCGGAGCATTTCGGCACGGGGTACTCCGAAACCTTCGCGAGTGATCATGTGATGTCGGAGCTGGGCGGGCGGACGGTGCACCAGGCGCTGGACTCCGGCTGGGCGGCGAAGGACGTGTGGCGCGTGGTCTGCTTGGTCATGAACGTGCCACAGGAGAAGCGCTGACCGGTCACGAAGATCGCGCGCCCGTATCCGATTGTCAGCGGCGTGGGCGAGACTTGCACCGTGGCACCCACTGACGAGACCGGGCAGACAGCCCCGCACGCATCCATGCCCGGCCCTCCGCCCCCGGCACCGCCCCCCGTCGCGCCCGGCGCCCGCATGCCGCGCTGGCTGCCCCGCGCCATGGTGCTGGCGCTGGCGCTCATCGCCGTGTTCCAGCTCGGCAGCTGGGCCTTCCACGCCCTCACCGGGCTGCTGATCAACATCCTCATCTCGTTCTTCCTGGCCCTCGCCATCGAGCCCGCGGTGAGCTGGATGGCGGCCCGCGGGCTGCGGCGCGGGCTGGCCACGGGGCTGGTGTTCCTGGGCGTGATCATCGCCGTCGCGGGCTTCGTCACCATGCTCGGCTCCCTGCTCGCCGGGCAGATCGTCAAGATGGTCGAGGAGTTCCCCGAGTACCTCGACTCCGTCATCAACTGGATCAACACCCACTTCAACACCGAGCTGAAGCGGGTGGACGTCCAAGAGGGCCTGCTGCGCTCCGACTGGCTGCGCGACTACGTCCAGAACAGCGCCACAGGCGTGCTGGACGTCTCCACCCAGGTCCTCGGAGGCCTGTTCCAGCTGCTGACGGTCACCCTGTTCGCGTTCTACTTCGCCGCCGACGGACCCCGGCTGCGCCGCGCCATCTGCTCGGTCCTGCCCCCGTCCCGCCAGGCCGAGGTCCTGCGCGCGTGGGAGATCGCCGTCGACAAGACCGGCGGTTACATCTACTCCCGCGGCCTCATGGCCCTGATCTCCGGTGTCGCGCACTACATCCTGCTGGAGGCCCTGAGCGTCCCGTACGCGCCCGTGCTCGCCGTGTGGGTGGGACTGGTCTCGCAGTTCATCCCCACCATCGGCACCTATCTCGCGGGCGCCCTGCCGATGCTGATCGCCTTCACCGAGGACCCCTGGTACGCGCTCTGGGTGCTGATCTTCGTCGTGGTCTACCAGCAGTTCGAGAACTATGTCCTCCAGCCCAAGCTGACCGCCAGGACCGTCGACATCCACCCGGCCGTCGCCTTCGGCTCGGTCATCGCCGGCACGGCGCTGCTCGGTGCCGTCGGCGCCCTGATCGCCATCCCTGCGGTGGCCACGCTCCAGGCGTTCCTCGGGGCGTATGTGAAGCGGTACGACGTCGCGGACGACGCGCGCGTACAGGGCCACCGCAGCCGCCCGCCGCAGGCGAGTCTCTACCGGCGGGGGCGTGCGCTGTGGGAACGCCGGGTGCCCGGCGCGCGGAACGCCGGGGACGAACAGGACGGACAGGGCTCCAGGGCGGGGCGGGACCTGCGCGGGGAGCCCGGCCAGGGCGGCTGAACCGCCGCGCCGGGCGGGTGGCGGCCGTCAGAGGCCGTTGCCGTCGCCGGGCGGCTCCACCTCGGCGGCCAGGTCGGCGGCCCGGGACCGTTCGTCCGCCAGGGCTGCGCGTTCCGGCTCCGTGAGCTGCACGGCGGCGGCCTCGGCGAGTCGGGCACGGGCGGTGGCGGGGTCGCCGAGCTGGAGGGCGAGATCGGCGCGGAGCACCAGCGCGCGGTACTGCTCACCCGCGCTTTCCGGCGTCTCCTGGACCAGCGCGTGGTCGAGGACCCGGGCGCCCTGGGCCGGGTCCCCCTTGGAGACGCCGAGCAGCCAGGCGTGGTGCAGCGTGCGGGCGAAGGGCTCCCGCGGGGCCGGGGCGTGCTCCAGGGGCGCGCCGGTGGGCTGGCCGATGCGCAGACAGTTGCCGCCGGGATCGGTCATCAGGAACTGGCGCACCCCGTACGAGGTGTCCTTGAGCTGGCCGATGCGCGGGATGCCACGGGTCGGGACCCGCCCGTACGCCTGCTTCAGCGCGGCGCGGAAGGTGCCGTACAGCTCGTCGACCCGGTCCGTGGTGATGTAGCAGGACGACCAGGACTCGGCCGGTACGACCGACTTGTGGCCGTAGAACTGGAGCGCGATGCCGTCGCCGTAGCTGAGCGCCGCGTACGGGTTGGGGCGGGTCTGGAGCAGTTCCACGGTGAAGCCCAGATGCTCGTAGAACTCGACCAGTTCGGGGATGGACGGGCACGGGAGGATCGGGATCGTCTTCTCGGGCATGGCGGTGACGGTAGGCAGCCCGGCGATTTCTAGTCAAGTTTGATTATCGGGGGAGCGGGGGGTGAGGGGTGGGAGTGAGGGGTGTGTCCGTGCCGCGTGGTGCGCTTGACATGAAAATCGAACATCCATTCTTATGGAGGCTCCGGGCAAGGCTTCCGGCGGGTGTTTCGACACGGTTTGGGTGGAGAAGGGCCCGAGTTATCCACAGGTCGGACCCGCGTCACGACGGATTGTCAGTGGCAGGCGATAGCGTTTTTGACGTGAAGCGATCGACTCAAGCAAATCGGGTGGAACCCATGGCAGGAACCGACCGCGAGAAGGCGCTGGACGCCGCGCTCGCACAGATTGAACGGCAATTCGGCAAAGGCGCGGTCATGCGCATGGGCGACCGGTCCAGGGAGCCCATCGAGGTCATCCCCACCGGATCGACCGCGCTCGACGTGGCCCTCGGTGTCGGCGGACTGCCGCGCGGCCGGGTGATCGAGGTCTACGGACCGGAGTCCTCCGGCAAGACGACCCTGACCCTGCACGCGGTGGCGAACGCGCAGAAGGCGGGCGGCCAGGTCGCGTTCGTCGACGCGGAGCACGCCCTCGACCCCGAGTACGCGCAGAAGCTCGGCGTCGACATCGACAACCTGATCCTGTCCCAGCCGGACAACGGCGAGCAGGCCCTGGAGATCGTGGACATGCTGGTCCGCTCCGGTGCGCTCGACCTGATCGTCATCGACTCCGTCGCCGCGCTCGTGCCGCGCGCGGAGATCGAGGGCGAGATGGGCGACAGCCACGTGGGCCTCCAGGCCCGGCTGATGAGCCAGGCCCTGCGGAAGATCACCAGCGCGCTCAACCAGTCCAAGACCACCGCGATCTTCATCAACCAGCTCCGCGAGAAGATCGGCGTGATGTTCGGCTCGCCGGAGACCACGACCGGTGGACGGGCGCTGAAGTTCTACGCCTCGGTGCGGCTCGACATCCGCCGTATCGAGACGCTGAAGGACGGCACCGACGCGGTCGGCAACCGCACCCGGGTCAAGGTCGTCAAGAACAAGGTCGCGCCCCCCTTCAAGCAGGCCGAGTTCGACATCCTCTACGGCCATGGCATCAGCCGCGAGGGCGGCCTGATCGACATGGGCGTGGAGAACGGCTTCGTGCGCAAGGCCGGTGCCTGGTACACGTACGAGGGCGACCAGCTCGGCCAGGGCAAGGAGAACGCCCGCAACTTCCTGAAGGACAACCCCGACCTGGCCAACGAGATCGAGAAGAAGATCAAGGTGAAGCTGGGGGTCGGCGTACAGCCCGAGGCGCCCGCGCCCGCGCTGAGCGCGGATGCCCCGGTCACCGTCGCCGCCCCGGCCGAGGACACCAAGACGGTTCCGGCACCGGCGAGCAAGGCCGCCAAGACCAAGGCCCCGGCGGCCAAGAGCTGATCCGGTGACACGGCGAACCGACTGGGCCGAGTACGCCGAACCCGGCCCATCCGGCGACCTCGGTCCCCTTGATCAGGCTGGTCGGCCCGGCGACCTCGCCTCGCCGGACGGGGGTGAGCGGGCCGACGCCTCAGCCTGGGGTGATCAGGGCGGGGGCGATCCGGGAGGGGGTGATCCGGGCGGTGGCCGCCTCGGCGGCGGCCGGAGAGCACGCGGTGACGGCGGGACACGCGGAGGGCGTGGGCGTCGTCGGCGCGGCTCGGCGGAGCCGTCCGGCACGGACGAAGGCTCGTCCTCCTCGTCGAGGGCCGAGAAGGGGGAGCCTTCAGGGGACCCGGCTGAGCGGGCACGGGCGATCTGCCTGCGCCTGCTCACCGGGACCCCGCGCACCCGCAAGCAGCTCGCCGACGCCCTGCGTAAGCGGGAGATCCCGGACGAGGTGGCCGACGAGGTGCTGTCTCGGTTCGAGGAGGTCGGACTGATCGACGACAGCGCGTTCGCGGACGCCTGGGTGGAGTCCCGGCACCACGGCCGGGGCCTGGCCCGCCGCGCGCTCGCCCGGGAGCTGCGGACCAAGGGGGTCGACTCGGCGTTGATCGACGCGGCGGTCGGTCAGCTCGACGCCGACCAGGAGGAGACGACCGCGCGCGAACTGGTCGCCCGCAAGCTCCGGGCGACCCGGGGGCTTGACCGGGACAAGCGGCTGCGCCGGCTGGCGGGGATGCTCGCGCGCAAGGGATACCCGGAGGGGCTGGCCCTGAGAGTGGTCCGGCAGGCGCTGGAGGAGGAGGGGGAGGAGACCGAGTTCTTGGAGGGGGAGGGGTATTGAGGGTGGGGTATCGAGGGAGGGGGAGGGGAGGGGGACCCGGGCGGGTCGGGGGACGAGGGTGGTCCGGAGGGTGGTCTGGGGCACGTCGGAACCAGGCCCGTCGACCTGCCTTCTCCGGGACGGCGGGGCAGGTCGACGGGGGACGGGGCCGGGCTGACCCTGAGTGCGGTGGGCGCGCGGGGGCGTCGATCGGGCTCAGGGGGCCGGTGGGGTGGCAGGGAATCGGCGAACCCGGGCGGACCCGGGCGAGCCGGGTGGTAGGCGCCGGGGTGGGTGGGAGAGAGCCCGATCGCTGTTCCCGCTCGGCATCCGGCATCCGGGGCCCGACCTCCGACACCCGGGGCCCGGCCCCGCGTCCGGCTCCGGACTCGCGAATGACAGTGCCGCCGGGATCTCCCGGTGCCGTGCCGATTCCCCGTCTCAGACGGACGCGGTGACCGGCAGGCCCGCTGCTCTCCACGCCTGGAAGCCGCCGATCAGGTCGGTGGCCCGATAGAGGCCCAGGCGGTGGAGGGACTCGGCGGCGAGGCTGGAGGCGTAGCCCTCGTTGCAGATGACCACGACACGCAGGTCATGGCCGGTCGCTTCGGGCAGACGGTGGCTGCCGTGGGGGTCGAGGCGCCACTCCAGTTCGTTGCGCTCGACGATCACGGCGCCGGGGATCAGGCCGTCGCGGTCGCGCAGGGCGGCGTAGCGGATGTCGACGAGGAGGGTGTCGCCGGTCCCGGCCGCCTCGTACGCCTCCTGGGGGGCGATGCGCTCGTAGCCGGTGCGGACGCGCTCCAGGAGTTCATCGATGCCGACGGGGTGCTCGGCGTCGCCGTTGGTGGTGGTCATTGTCGTGCCTCCGCCGGGATCGCGCCCAGGGGCTGTGCCGTCGGGGTGCTCACTGCCAGTCCTCGGGGCGCTCGACCTGCTCCAGGCGCAGGACCTGGCCGGTGCGGCTGTAGCGGCGGATGCGGGGGAGCGGGGGGTAGTAGGCGTGGACGGAGATCGCGTGGACCTCGGTGGACTCGTTGAGGACCTCGTGGACGTGGTGGTGACCGAAGGAGCGGCCCTTGCCGGCGGGCAGTCGGCGCTCCCGGTCGACGTCCTCGGACAGCTCCAGGGTCTTCCAGCCGTCGGTGGGCAGCCGGGCGGCGAGGGACTGTTCCTTCAGCTCGCCCCGGGCGGTGAGGAAGGCGCCGACCGAGTCAGCGTGGTCGTGCCAGCCGGTGCCGGTGCCGGGGGGCCAGCCGATCAGCCATGCCTCGCTGCCGCCGGGGCCTTCCAGGCGTACCCAGGTCCGGCCCTCCGGGTCCAGGGGCAGAGAGGCGATCAGGTCGGCGTCGGCGGCGGTGCGGCGTACGAAATCGAGGAGGTCGGCCTGCGTCGGAGTCGCCGGAGCCGGGGCTGCGGTGTCGGCCGGGGTGGAGACAGCGGGGGTAGGAGAGACAGACAAGGGTGCACCGTCCTGATGAGCGTTCGCGGGGTCGCGCCACGGCCTTGGGCGGGGGCGCGAGAGGGAGGAGAAGCGAGTTCAGCAGGACGGGCGACACACGCAACCCGCATAGCGGACCAGGTCCATATGGACCCTCCGCCACAGGTGCACACAGGTGTCGATCACGATCCGGAGTACACCACGCCGGTTTCTCGGCGGTCAACTGGCAATCAGTATGCGGACGGTGCGGTGGGGTGGGGGTGTCGGTGTTGACGTTCGGGGGGTGGAGGGGCGGGTGGGATGGACTGCGGGGTGGACGGCGGAGTAGGGGCGGGGGGTCTCGTGGCGGTGGGTCGCGGTGCGTGGGGGGTTGGGTGCGCTGGGTGGGCGACGTGGTGTCGAGGGTGGGCGGGCCGTGGCGTCGACGCCTCCGGCCCGCGCCGCCCTCAGCGCACCTTCGCCGTGCTGCCTTCCGGATCCGTGGTGGGGCCGGTTCCGGATCCCGACCCCGACCTGGATCCCGGCCCGGTTTCGGATCCCGACGCGGACCCGGAACCGGAACCGGCCGCGGGCCCGGATTCGGAACTCGATCGGGACTGGGCCCCGGGCCCCGCACCCGCGCCGCGCCCGCCTCCGGAACCGGCCGCCGTCTCCTCGGTCGCCACCGAACCCCCGGCGCCCTCCGATGCCCCACCTTGATCGGCCCCATCGGCCGCCCCGCCCTTACCGGTCTTCCCGGCGGTCTCACCCTTCTTGGCCTTCCTGGACTTCCCAGCCTCTCCAGCCCTTCCAGCCCTTCCGGCCCCTCCGCTCTCCCCTTGCCTACCCGGCTGATCCGAGCCCGCCAAGCTCTCCGAGAGCTCCGAGCGCTCCGAGCCACGGGAGCCGTTGGAATCACCGGGTCGCCCAGTGCCGCCGGAGTGCCCGGCGCCCTCCAACCCCTCAGCGGACCGCTCCCCACCACCGGACCGCTCCCCACCACCGGACCGCCCCCCGACAGCCGCCTCCGCCGCCGCGTACAGGTCCGCCGGGCGGACGCCGCCCAGGGCCGTGACGAGGTGGCCGTCGGGGCGGATCAGCAGGACGGTGTGGGCGCCCGCGCCCGGGTAGCTCTCGGCGACCAGCAGCTCGGCGGGATGGGGCAGCGCGGTCACGGCAGCCGCCAGCCGGGGCATGATCCCGGCGGTGACCCAGTGGCGGCGCTCCCACACCCCCGTGCCCGGCGCGATCAGGACGACCAGGAGACGGCCCCGGCCCAGCCGGTCGCGCAGCCGGACGAAGGAGCCGTCCTCGGCGGTCACCCGGACGTCCACCACCGGCGCGCCGGGAGGCGTGTCCACCGGGACCTCCGCCTGAATGTGGCGCGGGGCGAGCGGCGAGTCCGGGTAGACGCCCGGCGCGCCGAGAGGACCCCGGCCGAGGTGGGCGTCGGTGAGCAGGAGATCGTTGCCCCGGGTCGCGCCGGGGACGTAGGCGCGCAGGCCACCGCCACCGCGCAGCAGCGGCAGCGCCTGGTCGGCGGCGCGCAGCCGAGCGGCGATGACCGAGCGCCGCTCGGCCTGATAGCTGTCGAGCAGCGCCTCGTGCGGCCCGTGGTGCCAGGCCAGGGCGAGTTTCCAGGCGAGGTTGTCGGCGTCGCGCAGATTTTCGTCCAGCCCCTGTGTGCTGAACGCGCCGAGCAGGTGTGCCGCGTCGCCCGCGAGGAAGACCCGGCCGACCCGCCAGCGCCGGGCCAGCCGGTGGTGGACGGTGTGCACACCGGTGTCCAGGAGGTCGTACGGGGGGGTGGTGCCGCCGTCGTCCGTCCAGCCCGCGAGGGTCTCCCGGATCAGGGTCACCAGCAGTTCGGGGGTGACCAGGTCCTTTCCGGGGGGCAGCAGCCAGTCCACACGCCAGACGCCGTCCGGCAGCGGCCGGGCGGTCACCTCCCCGCCCGAGGGCCACGAGGTCCGCCAGGGCGGCGTCCGGTGCAGCAACGCCCGGTCCGGCCAGGGGAGTTCGGTGCGCAGCGCGGCCACGGCGTGCCGTTCCACCGCCGTACGGCCCGGGAAGCGGATGTCCTGGAGTTTGCGGACGGTGGAGCGGGGGCCGTCGCAGCCGACCAGATAGCTGCCCCGCCACCAGGTGGGGCGGGGGCCGCGGGTGTGGGCGGTGACGCCGGACGGTTCCTGCTCGATGGTGTCCAGCCGGCTGTCGGTGGCGATCTCCACCAGCGGTTCGCGGGCCAGCGCGGCGCGCAGGGCGCGGGTCAGGATGTGCTGGGCGATGTGCAGTGGCGACGGGCCCGCGCTGCCGGGTCCCTCGGCGCCGTCCCGGCCGCCCTCGCCCTCACGGCTGCCCTCCCGGCCGTCGCCCGCACCCGGGGCATCCCCCCGCTCGCCACGCCGGTCCCAGCCGTCCCGACGGTCCCAGCCATCCCGCCGGTCCCAGCCATCCCGCCGGTCCGATCCGAACCGCCCGTCCAGCACGTCACCGCCCCGGCTCCCCGGCCCCCCGTACACATCGGGGTCGACACGGTCGTCGGCCCCATCGCCGAAACCGCCATCCGGGCCGCCGCCCGACCTGCCGTCGAAACCGTCATGGAACCCATCGTCGAAGACGATCTCGCGCATCACCTGTCTGCGCCGCATCGACCGCCATCCGGCCCAGTGGGCGCCGGCCCGGTCGAGGGGCAGGCCGGTGAGGCGGGTCAGCAGGGCGGCGGTGTCCTCGCGGAGCACGGCCGTGCGGGCGAGCCGCGGTTCGTCGGCGCCCGGGGTCTCGTCCAGGACGACGCACGGCACCTCCTGGCGGGCCAGCGCCAGGGCGAGCGTGAGCCCGACGGGCCCCGCGCCGACGATGATCACCGGGTCCACGACGCGGCGCCCCCTGCGCGCGATGGTGTCCGGAGGGACATATGTGAACAGAAGGTGGGAGCAGGGTGCACGATCACAGAACGTATGCAACCCATTGCCAGTGCCCTCGTCAAGTGACCGGGGGCAGTGGCGATCATGCCACTGCCCCCGGTGTCACAGCAGGCCATTGACGGATCATCAGTCCGTCATCGGCCGGTCGCCCGAGCCGGCGACCGGGTCGGGCGACCGGGTCGGCTCAGGCCGGACCCTTGCCGGCGCCCTTCCCGAACGTCCCGCCGACCTCCGCCGCGTTCAGTTCCTCCACCTGGTCCGCGCCGAGCACCGCGCCCGTGCTGCGCTTGCTGCGGCGCAGACGCTTCTCCAGCCAGCTCGCGAAGCTGGTCAGGATGAAGTTGATGACGATGAAGAGGATCGCGACGACGATGAAGCTGGGGATGACGTTGGCGTAGTTCGCGGCGAGGGTGCCGCGGGAGTTGAGCAGCTCGGTGAAGTTGAGCAGCACACCGCCCAGCGCGGTGTCCTTCACGATGACGACGAGCTGGCTGACGATCGCCGGGAGCATCGCGGTGACGGCCTGCGGCAGCAGGATGAACGTCATCGTCTGGCCCTTGCGCAGTCCGATCGCCTGCGCCGCCTCCGTCTGCCCCTTGGGCAGGGCGAGGATGCCGGCCCGGACGACCTCGGCGAGGACCGAGGCGTTGTAGAGCACCAGGCCGGTGACGACCGCGTACAGCGGCCGGTCCTCGCTGCTGATGCCCGCGAAGCCGACGTAGATCTCGTTGGCGAAGAGCATCAGCAGCAGGACCGGGATGGCCCGGAAGAACTCGACCACCGCGCCCGCGGGGACCCGCACCCACTTGTGGTCGGACATCCGCGCTATGCCGAAGACCGCGCCCAGGGGCAGGGCGATGATCACGCTCAGCGCCGCGGCCTTCAGGGTGTTGAGGAGGCCGGGGAGCATATAGGTGGTCCACGCCTCGCCCTGGGTGAAGGGCTCCCAGAGCGCCCACTCCAGCTGGCCCTTGTCGTCCATGGTCCGCCATACCCACCACACCAGGACGACGAACAGGACGATGGACACCACCGAGAGGATGATGTTGCGCACCTTGGCCCGGGGGCCGGGGGCGTCATAGAGGACGGAGGTCATCGCTTCACCGCCAGTCGCTTGCTCAGCCAGCCCAGGATCAGACCCGTGGGCAGGGTCAGTACCAGGAATCCGAAGGCGAAGACCGCGCCGATCAGCAGCGTCTGGGCCTCGTTCTCGATCATTTCCTTCATCAGCAGCGCGGCCTCGGCGACGCCGATGGCGGCGGCCACGGTGGTGTTCTTGGTGAGCGCGATCAGGACATTGGCCAGCGGGCCGATGACCGCGCGGAACGCCTGCGGCAGCACGATGAGCGTCAGGACCTGGGTGAAGCTCAGCCCCAGTGCGCGCGCCGCCTCGGCCTGCCCCACCGGCACGGTGTTGATGCCCGAGCGCAGTGCCTCGCAGACGAAGGCGGCGGTGTAGGCGGCGAGGCCGAGCACCGCGAGCCGGAAGCCCTGGAGCGCGAAGTCGTCGGGGGCGCCCATGGTCACGCCGAAGATGTCGGCGAGCCCGAGCGAGGTGAAGACGATGATCACCGTGAGGGGGATGTTCCGGACGATGTTCACATAGGCGGCGCCGAAGCCGCGCAGCAGCGGTACCGGGCTGACCCGCATACCGGCCAGCAGCGTGCCCCAGACCAGGGAGCCGATGGCCGAGAAGAAGGTGAGCTGCACCGTCATCCAGAAGGCGCCCAGCAAGGTGGGGTCGTCGTAGTTGGAAAGAAAGTCGAACACGGTCTCCCGCACTTCCGGGTGGGTGGCGTACGTGGCGGATCCCGGGCGTCGCCGTGGTGGGGGCGGCGGTGGGCCCGGGGAGTTCCGCGTCGGCCGCGGGCGTCCGCGCCAGGCGTGGACCCCCGCTCACTGACGGGTGGGGTGGCCGACCGGTTGCCCGGCCACCCCACCCGTCGGCTGCGCTACGGCCCGAAGGTCCCCGGGACACCGGGTGCACCGGGGACGGGCCGGGCGGGCGGGTGCTACGAGACGACGTTGCCGATCTTCGGGGCGGGCTCGTTCTTGTACTCGGCCGGGCCGAAGTTGTCGGTCACGGCCTGCTGCCAGGCGCCGTCGCTGACCATCTTCTCCAGCGCCTCGTTGATGCTGTTCACGGTCTCGGTGTCACCCTTCTTGACGCCGATACCGTAGTTCTCGTTGCTCAGCTTCAGGTTGGTCAGCTTGAACTGGCCCTGGTACTGGTCCTGGGCGGCGAAGCCCGCGAGGATCGAGTCGTCGGTGGTCAGGGCGTCGACCGCACCGCTCTGGAGGCTGGAGATGCACTCGGAGTACGTGCTGCGCTGCTGGAGCTGCGCGTCCGGCGCGATCTCGTCCTTGACGTTCTGCGCCGACGTCGAACCGGTGACCGAACACAGCTTCTTGCCGTTGAGGTCGGTGCCCTCGGCGATGTCCGAGTCGGCCTTGACCAGCAGGTCCTGGTGGGCGAGCAGATACGGGCCGGCGAAGTCGACCTTCTCCTTGCGCTCGTCGGTGATCGAGTACGTCGCGGCGATGAACTTGACGTCACCGCGGGCGAGGGCGTTCTCGCGGTCGGCGCTCTTGGTCTCGACCCACTCGATCTGGTCGGGCTCGAAGCCCAGCTCCCCGGCGACATACGTCGCCACATCCACATCGAAGCCGGAGAAGTCGCCGCTCGGCTCCTTCAGGCCCAGACCGGGCTGGTCGTACTTGATGCCGATCTTGATGGTGTCGCCGCCGCCACCGCTGCTGCTGGCGTCGGAGCCCGCGTCGGTGCTGCTGCTGTCGCCGCCGCACGCCGTCGCGGCCAGGGAGAGGACGAGGGCGGTCGCAGCCGCTGCGGTGGCCTTGCGGAGCTTCATGGTGAACATCCTTCGTGTGGTGAGGAGATGGCGTCCGTACGGTGGGGGATGGCGTCGTCTTCGTTGCGGCTGCCACGGCCCTTCGTCGGGTCCGCCGCGCCGGTCGGTGAGCGGCCGGGGCCGCGACCGCTCAGTGGTGCAGGATCTTCGACAGGAAGTCCTTGGCGCGGTCACTGCGCGGATTGCTGAAGAACTGGTCGGGTGTCGCCTCTTCCACGATCCGGCCGTCCGCCATGAAGACCACGCGGTTGGCGGCCGAACGGGCGAACCCCATCTCATGGGTGACGACGATCATGGTCATGCCGTCCCGGGCGAGCTGCTGCATGACCTCCAGGACCTCGTTGATCATCTCCGGGTCCAGGGCCGAGGTGGGCTCGTCGAAGAGCATCACCTTCGGTCCCATGGCCAGTGCCCGCGCGATGGCGACGCGCTGCTGCTGGCCGCCGGAGAGCTGGGCGGGGTACTTGTCCGCCTGGCTGGCGACACCCACCCGGTCGAGCAGTCCCCGCGCCTTCTCCTCGGCCGCCCGCTTGTCGGCCTTGCGCACCTTGATCTGACCGAGCATCACATTTTCCAGCACGGTCTTGTGCGCGAAGAGATTGAACGACTGGAAGACCATGCCGACATCGGCGCGCAGCCGGGCCAGCTCCCTGCCCTCGTGGGGCAGCGGCCGGCCGTCGATCGTGATCGAACCGGAGTCGATCGTCTCCAGGCGGTTGATGGTGCGGCACAGGGTGGACTTACCCGACCCGGAGGGGCCGATCACCACGACAACTTCGCCGCGGTCGATCGTCAGTTCGATGTCCTGGAGCACGTGCAACGCGCCGAAGTGCTTGTTGACGCTCTTCAGGACGACCAGTTCGCCGGTCGCGGCCCTATCGTCCTTGGCCACCGATACTTCGGTCATCGCTTACTGGCTCCGTCCTCCTCGGTTGCGGAGGACAGTAGCCAGCCTGTGCGATCAGCGTCATCAGATCTGAGGCGAATTTGAGTATCACGAAACGACTACGGCCCGCCCACGACCCGACACGCCTTGTAACAGGCGCTAGCACCCGCGTTTCGTGCGCGTAACGGTAGCCGCTCACACCCGGAACCCCCTTGACGGCACTGTCGCCGATCGGCGTGACTGCCAGGGTGCACGCGCGCGTACGCGGAGCATCCACGCGCGCGACACGGTCCACAGGGGCCGTACGGGAGGGCTTCGGCCACTGCTGAAGATCCGTTCGCAGGATCTTTCTAACCGTCGGGACCGTACACGCGATGAACCGAAGGAGGCCGGGATGCGACTGCTCCTCGTCGAGGACGACAACCATGTGGCCGCCGCGCTGTCCGCGATTCTCGCCCGGCACGGCTTCGACGTCACCCATGCCCGCAACGGCGAGGAGGCCCTCAGGGCCCTGGTCCCCGAGGGCGCCGGCTTCGGCGTCGTCCTGCTCGACCTCGGACTGCCCGACCAGGACGGCTACGAGGTCTGCGGCAAGATCCGCAAACGCACCAGCACCCCGGTGATCATGGTCACCGCGCGCTCCGACGTCCGCTCCCGCATCCACGGCCTCAACCTCGGCGCCGACGACTATGTGGTCAAGCCCTACGACACCGGCGAACTCCTCGCCCGGATCCACGCCGTCAGCCGCCGCACCGTCCACGAGGACCCGGCCGCCGGCGGCGACGGGGCCCTGCACCTCGGAGCCGTCCGCATCGAACTGCCCACCCGGCAGGTCACCGTCGACGGCACCCTCGTCCAGCTGACCCGCAAGGAGTTCGATCTGCTCGCTCTGCTCGCCCAGCGGCCCGGAGTGGTCTTCCGCCGGGAACAGATCATCAGCGAGGTGTGGCGCACCAGTTGGGAGGGGACGGGGCGCACCCTGGAGGTCCATGTGGCCTCGCTGCGCGCCAAGCTGCGCATGCCGGCCCTGATCGAGACCGTACGCGGCGTGGGCTACCGGCTCGTCGCCCCGACCGGCTAGCGGGCCCCGGTGCGCACCAGGCTGCTCCCGCTGCTCATCGTCCTGATGGCGGCCGTCCTGTTCGCCCTCGGGGCGCCGCTCGCCGTGAGCATGGCCTCCGCCGAGCAGCAGCGGGTGGTTGTCGACCGGATCGACGACACCGCGTTCTTCGCGGCCGTCGCCCAGTTCGTCGCCCCGTCACCGACCGACGCCGTCGACCAGCGCCAGGAGATCCTCGACACCGAACTCGACGCCTACCACCAGGTGTACGGCATCCGGGTCGGGGTCTTCTACGTCGATGAGAACGTCATGTCCCGCGCCCCCGAGCAGTGGCGGCTGCCGGACGAGGGCGAACTGCGGGACGCCTACGCCGAGGCGCTGCTCAGCCGCCGCAGCGACGACCCCGAGCAGGTCTGGCCCTGGCAGAGCCGACGGCTCGTGGTCGCCTCACCGGTCATCCGGGACGGCGATGTCGTCGCCGTCGTGGTCACCGACTCGCCGACGGACCAGCTGCGGGAGCGCATCCTGCGGTCCTGGCTGGTGATCGGCGCCGGGCTGATGGCGGCGATGCTGCTCGCCGTCGGCGCCGCGCTCCGGCTGACCGGCTGGGTGCTGCGCCCCGTACGGATCCTGGACGCCACCACCCATGACATAGCGACCGGACGGCTGAAGTCACGGGTCGCGGTCGGTGGTGGACCGCCGGAACTCCGGCGGCTGGCCCGGTCGTTCAATGAGATGGCGGACAATGTCGAGGATGTGCTGGAGCAGCAGCGCGCCTTCGTCGCGGACGCCTCGCACCAGTTGCGCAACCCCCTCGCCGCGCTGCTGCTGCGGATCGAGCTGCTCGCCTTCGAACTGCCCGAGGGCAACGCGGAGATCGCCTCGGTGCAGACCGAGGGCAAGCGCCTGGCCCAGGTGCTGGACGACCTCCTCGACCTGGCGCTGGCGGAGCACGCCGAGGCCGATCTCCGGCTGACCGACATCGGCTCGCTCACCGCCGAGCGGGTCGCCGCCTGGGCGCCCACCGCCGACGCCAAGGGTGTGCTGCTCACCGGCGACTGCCCGGCCACCACCGGCTGGGCCGACCCCGTCACCCTGTCCAGCGCGCTGGACGCGGTGATCGACAACGCGCTGAAGTTCACCCCGCCCGGCGAGGCCGTGACCGTCACCGTGGCCTCCAACGGCGACAGCGTCGGCATCGTCGTCGCCGACCGCGGACCCGGCCTCACCGAAGAGGAACTCTCCCGGGTCGGCGACCGTTTCTGGAGAAGCGGACGCCATCAGAACATCAAGGGCTCCGGTCTCGGCCTCTCCATCTCCCACGCCCTGCTCGCCGCGGGCGGCGCCTCCCTCACCTACGGCCATCACGCCCCGCACGGCCTGGAGGTGCGGGTGCGGGTGCCGCGGGGTGGGCCGGGGGTGTGACCTGGGGTGGGGGCTGGGGGTAGGGCTTGGGGGTAGGGCCTGGGGGGTGATGGCCGTAGGGCCGGCCCGGGGTTTGATCCGAGGTGCGGTACGGGGTGGGGGCCGGGGTGTGGCCAGGGGTGCGTGCGGTACGGGGTGTTGTCCGCGGTGTTGTCCGGGATCCGGTCCGGGGTGTTGTCCGGGGTCCGGTCCGGGATGTGGCCCGCGGTGTTGTCCGGGATGCGACCCCGGGTCAGGGTTTGACCGAGCGGTAGTAGCGGCGGGCGCCCGCGTGCAGGGCGAGGGGCTCGGTGTAGATCGCGGTCCGTACGTCCACCAACTGGGCCGAGTGCACATGGTTGCCGATGACATCGCGGCTGTCGATGACGGTCCGGGTGAGCCACTCGGTGACCCGGGGATCCATGTCCTTGCGGGTGATCAGCAGATTGGAGACCGCCATGGTGGCCACCGGCTCGGACTGGATGTCCTTGTACGCGGACTTCGGCATGGTGGTGGCCCGGTAGTAGCTCATGCCCTCGTCGGTGGAGTGCAGCTTCGCCACGAACTCGGGCTCCAGGGGCACAACGGCGAACCGATAGGTCTCCGCCAGCCTGAGCAGCCCCTCCGTCGGCAGCCCGCCCGACCAGAAGAACGCGTCGATGTCACCGCTCTGGAGCCGGCCCGGCGCGGTGTCGATCCCGTCGGCCATGGCGTCGACCTCGACCCCGGCCGCCTCCAGCACCCGGTCCGCTATCAACCGCACCCCCGAGCGCAGCGGTCCGACCGCCACCCGCTTGCCGCTGAGATCCGCGACGCTCTTGATGCCCCGGTCGGGCCGGACGACGATATGCACATAGTCGTCGTACAGCCGGGCCACCCCGCGCAGTTCAGCGGCGCCCGGCTCGTCCGCCAACTGGTACGACTGCACCGCGTCGGCCGCGGCGATGGCGAAGTCGGCCTCGCCGGTCGCCACCCGCTGCACGTTCTGCTGGGAGCCGTCGCTGTTCTGGAGCGCGATGTCGAGATCCGGCATGTCCCGGTCCAGCTCGGCCCGCAGCAGCTCGCCGTACTTCTGGTAGACGCCCAGCGGGGTGCCGGTGCTCAGGGTGATCGTCCCGCGCGGCGGCTCCTCGCCCAGCGGCAGCAGCCACCACAGCAGCAGCCCCAGGACGACGACCCCGGCGGCCGTGCCCTGAAGCGCCCGGCGCCGGCCGATCCGCGGGAACTGCTTGGACATACGCGCGATCCTGCCAGTCCCGGGGGCGGCGTGACCAGGATCGGAATCACAACGAGACCTGACACCGGGCGGGAGCGCGCCCCGGGCTCGGGGAGAGCCGGTAGTGCGGAGAGAGCGGGGGCGGGGGCGTTGTCAGTGGCGGCGGTTACATTCTGTGCATGAGTGATTCGCCCGCCGCGCTGGTCCCTTCGCCCGCCGCCCTGGTCCATGAGTTCCACCGAGCCTTCGGGCTGGACGCCCGCAGTGCCCCCGCCGAGGTCTCCCCTCAACTGGCGGCCCACCGCGGTGAGCTGCTGGCCGAGGAGGCGGCGGAGGTCGCCGAGGTGGCGGTCGAGGGCCCGCTCGACCGGCTCGCGCATGAACTGGCGGACGTGGTGTACGTCGCCTACGGCACCGCTCTGGTGCACGGCATCGATCTGGACGCGGTCATCGCCGAGATCCACCGCTCGAACATGACCAAGCTCGGCCCGGACGGCCAGATCGCCCGCCGCGCGGACGGCAAGGTGCTGAAGGGGGAGCACTACGAGGCCCCGGATGTGTCGGCGGTGCTGCGGCGCCAGGGGTGGAGGCCGGGGGGTGTGTGATGGGGGAGGGGCGGTGAGGCGGTGAGGAGAGGGGGGCTTCAGCGCTGGTCCAGATCGGCTGAGACCTCGCCGTCGAAGCGCGGAGGGCCGGACACGCTCGGTGGACGCTGTTGGCTAATCCGGCTTCCGGCGTGACGTCGGCCTTCAAGACCCGGTTGTGGTCTTGAAGGCCGACGTTGGCGTTTGGGGAGGGTGTCG